>CAMJQS010000001.1 GCA_946408105.1 uncultured Selenomonadales bacterium
CGATAATTTTTTATCACGCGTGGAAATTTTTTCTGCCCGCGCTGACGAAAAGCGAGCGTACCGTTTTGGGCGTGTTGGTGCCCGCCTCGGTGATTTTGTTTTTCACGGGTCTGGCGTTCTCGTTCTTTTTAATTTTGCCGGTCGCGCTGAAATTTTTCATGGGCTTCGGCCAAGAGTCGGAAAATCTTCAGACGCTGTTTTCATTCGGAAGTTATTTTGAATTTGTAATATTATTCGTCTTGCCGTTCGGCTTTGTGTTCGAGTTGCCGCTGGTGATAATCGTCTTGGGCAAGCTCGGAATTTTGACGAGCGAAATTTTGGGCAAATATCGCCGCTACTTTTTTTTCTTCTCGTTCGTAATCGGCGCGTTGGTCACTTCGCCCGACGTGATAACCCAAATTGCCGTGGCCATTCCCGTTATTTTGCTTTATGAAGTCGGCTATCTCGTCGTGAAATATATTTTGCGACGTTAGGGAGGTTTGGTTTTTTTACACGGAGGTAAATTTAAATGGCTATGTCAGTCATGTACAACGCGGGAGCGCAGCTTTCTTTGGGCGAACTCAACAAAAACATTAACAAAGCCGGAAGGGCTCTGGCAAAAGTTTCAAGCGGGATGAAAATAAATTCCGCACAAGATGACGCGGCGAGTTTTTCAATCAGCGAGAGGATGCGCGGACAAATTCGCGCTCTTCTGCAGGACAATCAAAACGTTCAAAACGGCTCGTCCATGGTAAGGACTGCCGAACGCGGCATCGACCAAATTATTCAAAACATACGCACGCTAAAGGAAAAAGCTATAAACGCCGCCAACGACCACAACACCGACGAAGACCGCGCCACTATTCAAAAGGAATTCGACCAGCTCGTTTCGACGATTGACGATATCGCTGTCGGCACGCAGTTCAACGGCAAGCGGCTTCTCGACGGAACTTATGCGGGCCTGGCAAAAACTGCAACGTCTTCAAGCACAGACTCCGATATATTGGAAACACCGCGAAACGTTCCGCCCTTACCCGACGGTTATCCTTTTTTCAAAACGGTAAGTGAGCCGAATCAAAGCAACAGCGAGTCAATCACGGGCACGAATTATTCTATGACGCAGGGCGGCGTTTATACCATTGATTCGAACTTCACCGGGACGATAACCGTTGGCACGACCGACGCCGTTAAATTTGTTTCCGCAGATTCTTCGCAAACTTTAAGAAACGTTCAAATCACGGGGCCTGCGGGCGGCGGCGCAAACATTTGGATTGAAAACTTGAACATAACAAACACGAACAATAACTCCGTTATCAAGTTCCAAGGCAACAATAATGTTTTGAGCGTCGCAGGCGACAACACCTTTACGAGTACAGGGAGTGCGTCGCTGATAAATGTTGGCGACGGCTTGAACGTCCAAAGCACAAGCAACGGCTCTATAACTTTGAAAAATCCTTCTTCTTCAAGCGGCGCGGGAATCGGCACGGACGAAAACGGCACTGCGAGCGGCGACATCATCATTTCCGGCGTGAACGTAACCGCTAACGTTTATGACGGCGCGGCAATCGGTTCGGGGGTAAGCGGCTCTGTCGGAAATATCATCATTGAAAATTCTACAATGAATCTTAGCGGTAATTTTAATGCAAGTATCGGTTCGGGCTATGATCATGCTTCTGCCGGCAACATTATAATCGTTCACTCCAACATAACCACGCAAGCCATTGACACGGGAATCGGTTCGGGATATTGGAACTCCACGTGCGGCGACATAGAAATTTACAATTCCGCAGTCAAAGTGACAAACAGCGACAGCCCCGCAATCGGCGCGGGCGATGAAAGGGGAACTTGCGGCAACATTTTAATTTCAAATTCCGAAATTAGCTGTGCAAGCAATCACGGCGCGGCAATCGGCTCCGGAAGAAACGCGACGGTTCGGGGCGACATAACAATAATCAACGAATCCAAAATTACTCACGTTGCCAAGCCCAACGGAAACGGCGACGGCGCGGTCGTCGGCACCGGGCTGAACGGCAAAGTGACGGGAAAAATCGCCATCTCTTCCAGCTGTACAATCGACGCCACCCAAGCTTACTTGGACGCAAACCAAATGCCGCCCTATTCGGGAATCGGTGTCGGGCGCGGCGGCTCCGCGCAAAATATCGGCGGCGTCGAAGATATTAAAGACAGCTATGAATACGTTCCGAGTTCGACGATGAATGATCGTGAAACTTTGTGGCTCCAGCACGGCACGCAAGCCAATCAGCGAATCAACGTCCGCATAAACAGCATGAAGACCAAAGATTTAAAAGGCTCCATTCCCAGCGAGGCCGACAAAGCTCAACTCGCCGCGCTGTCAGATACGCCCGAAAAGCAAATCGAACTTCAAGAGATTTTAAGCAAAGCAAACGGTATGACGCTCAACGACGCAAGAGTTACAACCGTCGACAACGCCAAAGTCGCAATCCGTGTCGTCGAAGGCGCACTCGAATACGCCCTTAACGAGGCCACGAACATGGGCGCGTATCTTCAGCGGCTCGAATACACCGACGCGAACGTAACGACCATGGGCGAAAACGTCCAAAACTCCGAATCGACAATCCGCGACGCCGACATGGCCAAGGAAATGACCGAATACACCAAGTTCAATATCTTGACGCAATCGGCGCAGGCAATGTTGGCGCAGGCCAATCAAAGTTCGGGCGCGGTGCTCAGTTTGTTGCAATAAAAAATTTATCAGCTCTCGTCGATTCTGCATCGACAGGAAAGGTTTCGTTTCATTTTACAAGGAGGTAGATTTAAATGGCTATGAAAGTCACGTACAACGAAGAAACTCAACGGGCTCTTTTCCACATGAACAAAAATGCCATGCTGGCGAGCAAGTCCATTATGAAACTTTCTTCGGGACAAAAAATCAACGGCGCGGGCGACGACCCGTCGATGTTCTCAATCAGCGAGAGGATGCGCGAAAGGATTCGCAGCCTCGACAGGGATGTACTCAACGTTCAAAACGGCACGTCCATGCTTACCACGGCGGAGCGCGGCGTCAGTCAAATCGTCGACGTTTTGCGTAGCATGAAAGCCTTGGCGGTGAACGCCGCCAACGACTCCAACACCGACGAAGACCGCGCAATACTTCAAATGGAGCTGGAGTCGAACCGCGGGACGATTAACGACATCGTATTCAACACAAAGTTTAACAACAAAATTCTCCTCGACGGCAGATACGACAGACCCGTTACGCATTATCCTTCCACGGCCGCTCATATCGTCGATTCTTTCAGCGCGGGCGATAACGTTACGAGCACTTCAAATACGGGTAGCAAGAGTATTAATAATTTCGGAACCTTTGACATTGCCAAAAGTTTCGACGGCTCGAATTTTTCCGTTAAGGTGGATTTTTCTGCCATGACTGCAGAGGGCAGTTCTTATCCCGACGCTTTGCACGGAAAAGGTTTTTCCATTTTGTGCGGCCAGTGCGATCAATTTATAAATGTTGTCTTCGACGCGACCAAAAACGTTTATCAGTCAACCTACAACAAAAACCCGACCACTCTAAATTCAGATGCGCGCGAATATGTCGTCGGCGTCAAAAATGTAACCGACAAGAGCGAATTGGCCTCGACAATCTTTAACGGCATGGCCGCCTCCAGAGACCAAACAGGCAATACAATTGAGGTTGACGAAAGACACCATCTCGGAATGAAACGCGACGGCAATGATATTTACTTCACCAAAGACAGCGTGGCAATGCTGTTCACAAACGAAATCGTTCCGACCGACACGGAGCCTTTGGTATTTGTAGAGCGTGAAACTTCCTCGCTGTGGATTCAAGACGGCACCTTGGCGGGGCAACACATAAACACTTACATAAAAAGTTTGCAGACCCAAGACTTGAAGGGCGAAATTTTCAATGACGCCGACATTGCCACGTTAAATTCCATTTCCGATTCGACAAAACGCGCCGAATATCGGGCACTGCTCACCAAAGCCGACAGAATGACGCTCGACGATATTTCCGTTGCCACCCGCGAAGACGCTCAAGTTGCCATGCGTGTCATTGACGGCGCGCTCGATTATGCCCTCGACGAACAGACGACCTTGGGCGCGTATGTTAAGCGGATGAATTACGTCGACGAAAATATCATGACAAAAACCGAAAACCTTCAAGAGACCGATTCCACGATTCGCGACACCGACGTCCCCAAGGAAATGACAAAGTTCGTTAAGTACAACATTTTGACGCAAGCGGCGCAGTTCATGCTTGCGCAGATTAATCAAAACGGCGCGTCCGTCTTGAATTTGTTGCAGCCGGAATAAAGGAGATGTTTTAACTTAAAATAAATTTTGCGCCGACGGGAAAGTTTTTGCTTTCTTACACAGAGGTGGGTTTCATGGCTATAAGGCCGGAAAAGCTCTTGCAAAAGTTTCGAGCGGGATGAAAATAAATTTCGCGCAAGACGACGCGGCGAGTTTTTCAATCAGCGAGAGGATGCGCGGACAAATTCGCGCTCTTCTGCAGGACAATCAAAACGTTCAAAACGGCTCGTCCATGGTAAGGACTGCCGAACGCGGCATCGACCAAATTATTCAAAACATACGCACGCTAAAGGAAAAAGCTATAAACGCCGCCAACGACCACAACACCGACGAAGACCGCGCCACTATTCAAAAGGAATTCGACCAGCTCGTTTCGACGATTGACGATATCGCTGTCGGCACGCAGTTCAACGGCAAGCGGCTCCTCGACGGCACTTGGGCTAATAAAAAAAAAGTTTTAACTATCAGCCAGAAAGACCCCGCAAAGTTTGGTAAAATTGACAATACCCCCCCCCGATGTCAATTAATTCAAACGGCATCTTTGAATTGAAAAAGGGTGTGAACAACGTTACAATACCGATTGCCGACGGTGTGACGGACGTAAAAATAACGCAGGAAGACCCTAACGAAGTTCTTCACGGCATTTATATCGTTGGTCCCGCAGGCGGAGGCACGAACATTTGGATTGAAAACCTAAATATCGAAAATCAAGCGGACGGCTCGATAATAAAGTTTAGTGGCACCGATAATTTTTTGACGATAAAAGGCACCAACACAATAAATTACGGCAACAATTACGACTACAATGCCGCTGTTATCAACGTAGGCGAAGGATTGACGCTCGAAGGCGACGGCACCTTGACCGTCAAAAATACGGGAACTTTAACTTGCGCGGCTATCGGCGTCGACCAAGAGCATTTTTCTTCGGCACCTAACATAACGATAAACAGTGGAACTTATGACCTTTGGGTAAATGACGACGGCGCGGCTATTGGTTGCTCAGCCAGTAGCACAGTTGGCGACATTATCATCAACGGCGGCAACATAACCGTTCATTCCGTTAATGGCGCGGGCATAGGATCCACAGGTGGCTCGCCAGGTGCTGGGCAATTAGACAGCGGTAACTCTAATAGCAGTGTAGGCAACATCATTATCGGCAAGAACGCAACGATTAATGCGACGAGTGTTTGGGGCGCGGGTATAGGTACGGGCTCCGGGCACAGTCAAGCGAACAACATAAAAATTCACGCCGAAGCCAATGTAGTCGTAACCAGTCTTCACGGTGAAAACATCGGTAGAGGTGTCACGGGAATTTTGATAAATGAAGTTGAATACTTCGACATTAACGTCGACAATACTCAAACACTTTACAACCCGCTGCAGATTCAGCATGGCACGCAGACCAATCAGCGAATCAACGTTTATATCAACAGCATGCAGACCAAAGATTTAAAAGGCTCCATTCCGAACGAGGCTGACAAAGCTCAAATGGCCGCGCTGTCGAATTCGCCCGAAAAACAAGCCGAACTTCAAGCAATACTCGACGCGGCAAAGGATATGACACTCGCCGACGCAAGAGTTACGACCGTCGACAATGCCAAAGTCGCAATCCGTGTCGTAGAAGGCGCGCTCGAATACGCCCTTAACGAGGCCACGAACATGGGCGCGTATCTTCAGCGGCTCGAATACACCGACGCGAACGTAACGACCATGGGCGAAAACGTCCAAAACTCCGAATCGACAATCCGCGACGCCGACATGGCCAAAGAGATGACCGAATACACCAAATTCAATATCTTGTCGCAAGCCTCGCAATCGATGCTCGCTCAAGCAAACCAAAATTCAAGCGCAGTGCTCGGCTTATTGCAATAAAGGAGATGATGCCTTGGCTTATAAAGATTTGCGCGAATTCATCGACGCGCTGGAGAAAAAAAATTTGCTCAAGCGAATAAAAATTCCCGTCGACGCAGAGCTTGAGATAACCGAGATAACCGACCGCGTTTCAAAGTTCAAAGACGGCCGCAACGTCGCCCTGCTGTTTGAAAATGTTCGCGGCTACGACATGCCCGTTTTAATGAACGCATTCGGCAGTTACGAGAGGATGGCTCTTGCCCTCGGCGTGGAGAAACTCGACGACGCGGCAAATGACATTCGCGAAATTATGAAGTTGCCGTATCTGTCGTTCAAAAATCGCTCGAACATTTTTTCTATCGTGTCGACCGCGCACAAGGCGATTAACTTTCCAAAGTACGTGAAGAACGCGCCTTGCCAAGAAGTCGTCGAAGTCAATCCGTCGCTCGATAAAATTCCTATCCTCAAGTGCTGGCCTAAAGACGGCGGAGCTTTTATAACGTTGCCGCTCGTCTTCACGAAAAATCCCGCGACCGGCAAACGCAACGTCGGCATGTATCGCTTGCAAAAGTACGACGCGCGCACGACGGGAATGCATTGGCACATTCACAAGAACGGCGCAGAAAATTTCCGTGACGCAAAAACTCTCGGCTCAAATAAAATTGAAGCGGCCGTGGCAATCGGCACCGACCCCGTCGTAACCTACGCCGCGACCGCTCCTCTTCCGCGCGACGTGGACGAAATGGTTTTCGCGGGCTTCTTGAGGAAAAAATCTGTCGAACTGACGAAGTGCAAGACCGTCGATTTGGAAGTCCCCGCGACCGCCGAAATTATTTTGGAAGGTTACGTTTCGACTGACGAGCTGCGCCGCGAAGGTCCTTTCGGCGACCACACCGGCTATTATTCTTTGGCGGACGATTATCCCGTCTTCCACGTCACTTGCATCACGCACAGAAAAAATCCGATTTACTTTGCGACCGTCGTCGGCAAGCCGCCCATGGAAGATTGCTACATGGCGAAGGCCACCGAAAGAATTTTTCTTCCTCTCCTTCAGCAGCTCTTGCCTGAAATTATCGATATCAACATGCCGCTCGAAGGCGTCTTTCACGATTGCGTTATCGTCTCGATAAAAAAACAATTCCCCATGCACGCCCGCAAAGTTATGCACGCGCTGTGGGGTCTCGGACAGATGATGAACGTTAAAATGATTGTCGTCGTCGATTCGCACGTTGACGTTCAAGACTTGAGCGAAGTGGCCTGGAGAGTTTTTAACAACATTGACGCCGAACATGATTTGGAAATTGTTCACGGGCCGCTCGACGTGCTCGACCACTCGTCGCCGTATGCAAAGTGGGGCGCAAAGCTCGGAATCGACGCAACGAAAACTTGGGCGGAAGAAGGTCACGCGCGCGAATGGCCGGACGAAATCGAAATGTCGCCTCAAGTCAAAGCTCGCGTGGACAGCATTTGGAATTCGCTCGGATTATAAAATCTAACAGCTAACAGCTAGAAGCTAACAGCTAAAAAAACCGGAGGTTTTTTTATGAGCAGTCTTGAAGTCGGTATCGTCGGCCTGCCCAATGTCGGCAAGTCGACGCTTTTTAACGCGATAACGAAGGCGGGCGCGGAGGCCGCCAATTATCCTTTCTGCACGATTGAACCCAACGTCGGAGTCGTCGCCGTGCCCGACGCTCGCCTGGAGGTTTTGACGAAACTTTACAGCTCGAAGAAGACGACGCCCGCTTCCGTTCGTTTCGTCGACATCGCGGGGCTCGTCAAGGGCGCGTCGAAGGGCGAAGGCCTCGGCAACAAATTTCTTGAACACATTCGGCAGGTCGACGCAATCGCTCACGTCGTGCGTTGCTTCGAGGACGAAAACATTTCACACGTCGCCGACACGATTGATCCTCTGCGCGACATCGACACGATTCAAACGGAGCTGTGCCTGGCCGATTTGGACGTCGTGGACAAACGCCTGGCCAAGGTCGCAAAACTTTTGAAGTCGGGTAGCAAAGAGGCAAAGCTTGAGGCGGAAATTTTGGAGCGCGTGAAAAATTCTTTAGACGAGGCAAAACCCGCGCGAAGTTTGAACTTGAACGACGACGAACTTTTTTTGATTCGCGACGCAAATTTGTTGACGCTCAAGCCGACGCTCTACATTGCAAACGTCGCCGAAGATGATTTGGCGGAAGAAAATTCTTACGTCAAAAAAGTTCGTGCGCTCGCCGCGGCGGAGGATGCTCAAGTCGTCGTCATTTGCGCGAAGGTCGAATCGGAAATCGCCGAACTCGACGCGGACGAGGCCAAAGAATTTTTGGCGGACTTGGGGCTCGAAAGTTCCGGGCTCGACAGATTGATTCACGCGGCGTTCGATTTGCTCGGCTTGATGACTTTCTTGACGGCCGGCCCCGACGAGTGCCGCGCCTGGACGATTAAAAAGGGAACGCCTGCGGTTAAGGCGGCGGGAAAAATTCACAGCGACATTGAGCGCGGCTTCATTCGCGCGGAGATTGTAAACTACGACGACTTGATTAAGCTCGGCTCGGTCACTGCCGCCCGCGACAAAGGTCTCGTTCGCCTCGAAGGAAAAGATTACATCATGCAGGACGGCGACGTCACTTACTTCCGCTTCAACGTCTAAGAAAATCAAAAAGCGGCCTCGAATGTGAGACCGCTTTTTTTTGTTTTAAGATTTGCGCCCCGACTCTTTGCTGCCGTCGGTCGATTGTTTTTTGCGAACTTCGCCTTGCTTGCCGTCGCTTTTTTTGACGCCGCCTTGAGAGCCTTCCTCTTTAAGTTCACGAGCCAGATTTTTCAGCTTGCCCGCAATGTTCGGTTTTGCCATGCCAATCACCTCGCCGCAAATGTAACAAATTTTCTTGACGCAGTCAATCGCATAAAATAAAATTTCCAAAAACTTTTCGGAGGGCAACAATGCACGAACACAAATTGGAAGACGGCACGACGATTTGTCACAGCCACACGCACACACAAACCAAGGCAGTTTTGAATCGCATGGCGCGGCTCATCGGTCACCTCGAATCGACAAAGCGAATGATTGAAGACGGAAGAGACTGCGACGAAGTTTTGATTCAGCTGTCGGCCGTCGACGCCGCGATTAAAGCCGTCGGCCGAATCATTTTGAAAGACCACATCGAACATTGCATCGTTGAGGCCGTCAAGACCGGCGACACCGAAGCGATTGAACGACTCAACAAAGCCATAGAAAAATTTATCCGATAAAAAATTTTAACCGACAATCGTCGGTTATTTTTTTGAGCAGGATTGATTAACTTTTAAACAGTTCGGCGAATTGTTGATAAGGCTCTTTTCCGTTAAGATTCGGTCATCAAAGTTATTCACGGTCTTGATTGAAAGGAGTTTTTCAAAATGTTGATTGGCGAAAAGAAAATCGAACGTCCGCTCCGCTGGGGCATGATAGGCGGAGGCCGCACGGCTAACGTGGGACCGAAGCATCGTCGCGGTGCTCTCTACGACAACACGGCGTTCAAACTCGTCTGCGGTGCATTTGACGTGGACGCCGCCCGCAACGTTGAATTCGGCGTAAATCTGGGCGTCGACAAAGATCGCCTCTACCCCGACTACAAAACGATGATTGCCGAGGAAGCCAAACGCGAAGACGGCGTCGAAGTCGTCGACATCGCCACGCCGAATTTCTTGCACTATGAAATGGTTAAAGCTGCTCTGGAAGCGGGCTTGCATGTCATTTGCGAAAAGCCGTTGTTCTTCGAAGTGGCACAGGGTGAAGAGATTATGAAGCTCGCCAAAGAGAAAAATCGTTTCGTCGGCGTGTGCTACGGTTTCTCCGGTCACCCGCTCCTCATGCAAATGCGCAAGATGGTTGAGAACGGCGACCTCGGCACGATTAACATGGTTGAGTTGGAGTATGCGCATGGATTCGGATGTGACGCTCTTGCCGACGTTAAAGCTGAAGGACAGAAATGGCGCGTCGACCCGAAGAAGAGCGGCCCCTCGTTCGTGCTGGGCGACCTCTCCACGCACACCTTCTACATGTCCGAACTCGTTTGCCCGCAACTCAAACTCAAGCAACTCCTCTGCGATCGTCGGTCGTTCGTCAAAAGTCGTGCACCGCTCGAAGACAACGCTTACGTTCTCATGCGTTACGAGGGCGGCGCAGTCGGGCGTATGTGGGCTTCCGCTGTCAACGCCGGCTGCATGGACGGAAACAGAATCAGAATCGTCGGTTCCAAAGCCTCTATCGAATGGAGCGATCATCAGCCGAACGAATTGCTTTATCAAGTTCAGGGCGAGCCGATTCGCAAAATGATTCGCGCAATGCCTTACCTCTACGACGAAGCCAACGCCTTTGAACGTCTCGGCGCACTCCATGCCGAGGGCTTGATTGAATCTTGGGCGAACATTTACACGCAATTCGCCGTTGCAATCGACGCCATCAATCGCGGCGACAAAGAGACGCTCGACAAACTCGTTCTGCCCGATTTGGCGCACGGAGTCGACGGCATCCGCTGGGTCTGCAAATGTGTGGAGTCGGCTGACAAAGGCGGCGTTTGGGTCGACTTCAAATAATATAAAATTGTTGGATTAGGAGAAGGAGCAGGGAAGAATTTTTTCAACCTTGCTCCTTGTCTTGAATGTGAGGGGAGGTTAAACTAATGGCGGAATCAGGTGAATATCGCTCGACTCTTACGCGAATCATGATTATCGCGACACTCGGCGGTCTGTTGTTCGGTTATGATACGGGCGTCGTCAACGGCGCGTTGCCTTTCATGGCGGCTCCCGACCAGCTCAATCTTGACCCGTTGCAAGAAGGCATGGTCGTTTCGGCTCTGCTCGTCGGCGCGGCCGTCGGTTCGTTCTGCGGCGGCAAACTCGCTGACTATCAGGGACGCAAAACGAATATTCTTTGGTTGTCGGTTATCTTTTTTGTATCGACGTTGGGTTATTCGCTCGCTCCGAGTTTCCACGTCATGTTGGTTTCAAGGTTTGTACTTGGACTTGCGGTCGGCGGCGCGTCAAAAGTACTGATATTTACTCGACGTTCTTGTAACCCTGTCTTGTGACGACTCTTTTAAGCGTTGTTATGCCAACATCAAATTTTCTGGAGAAGGCGGCGAGGCTGAACTCTTTGTCGCGAGGAATGTAATGCGCGCGAATGTAACGAACGTCATCTTCCGTCAACTTTGCTCGCGGATTGGCGCAACCGATTTTCTTCATGCCGTTTCTGACTGCGTGTTTCTGATTCTCGCTGTTGGTCGCCCAATTCAAGTTCCAAACGCAGTTGTTTGAAGGGTCATTGTTCTCGTGGTTGACGAGAGGTTTTCCTTCGGTATTCGGCAAAAAACTTTTCGCGACGACGATGTGAAGACCGACGCACTTGCGCTCACCGTCTTTAGCCAAAGAAACTTGAATGTATCCATCCTTGATGACGACGGGCTTTCGGATTATCTTCCTTACCGTTACTTTGTTGCAGTAAAAACTTTTGACTCTGCCGTAATTGCTGACTTGATAATGCTCTTCGTAGCCGGCAATGTCGCGCCACTCTTCATGAGGAAAGTCCTCAAGCTCGCACCAAACATTTAAATCCGCTCGCAAGGTGGCGACGGCGCAGTTGAGCTTAGAGATAAAAATTTTGTCTTCGACGCGGGCATCGGTCGGCAACGCAGACAAACTCTGCAGAAAACTTTTCGCTTCGGCGACAGTGAACTCGAAGGGCTGAGGAGCCAAGGGAATGTTCTTCATCTCGTTCCAGTTCGCGAGGGTGAACTTTACCGCCTTTTTCACAGCGAGCGGCAAGTTCGAATAGAATTCCACAAAAATGTTTCTCGCTTCTTCTACGTTCATAAAAATCGCTCCTTTGTGCTTGACGCAACACGCCGAAACGTTTAGAATCAGAAAAAATTTTTGACTCGGTGTTTCGTGTGCAGTTAAGTTTTAGCAAACCTAATTTAGCACAAAGCGGGCGGCGGGTCAATTTTATTTATGTGTCTTTTCGTTCCCGAAACAATGGGCAAGACGCTTGAGCAAATCGAACATCAATTCCGCAACTACAACCGCGAAGAAATTCAATCGGTCGGCTCAACTCTTCAAGAACATTGATAAAAAATTTTTAGGAGGGCTCAAAATGAAACTTTCAATCTGCTCGGACGTATTCGGGAAAATTCCTTTCGGCGAAATGCTCGACAAAGTTAAAGCTTACGGCATCGGCGCGGTCGAAATCACGACGGGCGGCTGGGGCGGCTGCCATTACGTTCCCTCAGCGCGCGACCTGCTCGACAACCCCGGCAAGCTCCAAGCTTTCAAGGACGAACTCGACAAACGCAACATTGCAATTTCCGCGCTGAATTGTTCGGGCAATCCGCTCGTCAACAATCCTATGGGCAAAGCTCACAGCCAAACCATTCACGACACGGCGGAGTTCGCGGGCAAACTCGGCGTCAAAACTATCGTCACGATGTCGGGACTTCCCGAAGCAAAAGCCGGTGATGTCACTCCGAACTGGATAACTTCGACAATTTCTTGGCCGGAATATGACGGCGTGAATTACATGGTTGAGGCCGTGAAGTATCAGTGGGAAGTCGCCGCCAAATGGTGGAAAGAGTACGCGCAATTTGCAAAAGACAACGGCGTCGAAAAAATCGCGATTGAAGAATTCCCCTGCCAACTCGTTTACAACGTCCGCAGCCTTAATAAACTCGTGGAAGTCGTCGGCTCCGAACTCGGCAAGATGATTGGTATGAACCTCGACCCGTCGCATTTGATGATTCAAGGCGCGGAACCGATTGCCGCGGCTCGTGCTCTCGGCGAAAAGATTTTCTACATTCACGGCAAGGACGCCCGAATCGAACGCTACAAAGCCGACGTGGACGGCTTGCTTGAAAATCTTCCCGTCGACAAATCTTCGGAGCGCACGTGGAATTATGTTGCAGTCGGTTGCGGCCGCGACTTGCAGTGGTGGAAAGAATTCTTTTCCGTCTGCCGCATGACGGGCTACAACGGTTACGTCTCGCTTGAAATGGAAGACCTGACGATGAGCGTCGAGGCCGGCTTGAAAACTTCCATTGACGCTTTGAATCAAACTATCAGCCAATAAAAATTTGCCTTACCTCTAATCTTTCGGATAAAAAATTTTTTCCTGCAGGAAAAGTTCTTCACTGCAGGAATTTTTTTCATTCAAAGGATACGAGCAGCTATGAAGAGTGTCGACCCCGGCATATTGAGCCATTCGGAATGCTTTACCTTTCAACCTTCGGAAGTCGCCGCAAAGAGGATGAAATACCTCACATGGTGTGGCCATTATTTTTGCACGAACAGCTATTTTATGGAGCGCGATACTTATCCTTACGTGCTGGTCATCTTCGTGCGCGAAGGCAACATGGACGTTCGCTACTGCGGAAAAAATTATCTTATCGGCAAGGGCGACGTTCTTTTGATTGATTGCGTCTACCCGCATTATTATCGCGCTCACGACGGCCTGGAATTTTTGTACATGCACTTCGACGGCGTTTGCTCCCACGAAGTCACCGAGCTGATTATCCAAAACAACAACAGCCCCGTCTTCCGACGCTCGCACAATCTTAAAGTCGGGCAAGAAATTTTCGACTGTGTGAAATTTTTCAGCAAGGGCGGCATGACAAATATTTTCCTGGACGCTTTCCGCATTGAACGAATTTTATATTTGCTCTCGTGTGAAGCGGAAGAAAAAATTATCGAGACTTCGCCCATGGAAAAAATCATCACGCACATTCACGAAAATTTTACGCGGACGATCACGGTCGAGGAGCTGGCAAAAATTGCAAACGTCAGCACGAGTTATTTGGCTCACGCCTTCAAAAAACAAACCGGCTACGCGCCGGTTGAATATGTCATTAAAATGCGCATGGAACGCGCGATGATGTTGCTCACGCACTCAAGCAAGACCGTCGCCGAAATTTCGGAAGAGGTCGGCTATGATTCTTTGCCCGCGTTCATAAAAATTTTTAAGCGCAAGACCAATTACTCGCCGAGCGTCTATCGCAAACTTCAGAAGTCAAATCCTTGACGACTTCGCCCGCCAAAATCAAACCGGCGACACTCGGCACGAAGGCAGCGGAGCCGATAAAATTTTTCACGGGGCGCGGCGTCTCGTCCGACCAAACGACTTTCAAATTTTTTATGCCGCGCTCTTTTAATTTTTTGCGCAAAATTTTTGCGACGGGGTCGACGGACGTTTGAAAAATATCCGCGACTTTAAATTTCGTCGGGTCAAGTTTGTTGCCCGCGCCCATGCTCGAAATAATTTTTATCTCGCGGCGCGCGCACTCCTCGACCAAAAAAATTTTCGCCGCCAACGTGTCAATCGCGTCGACGACGTAATCGTATCGGCAAATAAAAAAATCCTCGACGTGTTCGTCGGGCAGAAAAAATTTTTGAATCGTATCGACTCGCGCGGCGGGGTTAATGTCAAAAATTCTCTCGCGCATGACTTCGACTTTTGACTTGTCGACCGTGGACGTGAGCGCGTGAAGTTGTCGGTTGATGTTCGTTTCGTCGATGTCGTCTTTGTCAATCAAAACCAAATGGCCGACGCCCGAACGAGCCAGAGCCTCGACCGCGAACGAGCCGACGCCGCCCACGCCGAACACCGCGACCGTCGCCGCGTTGAGTTTGGAAAAATTTTCTTCGCCGATTAAAATTTTCAGCCGCTGAAATCTGTCGTTCATGAATTCCTCTTTGCAAAAAATTTTTAACAACAAACGAAATAATCTCGGCGCGGCGACTGACTAAAAATTTTTGAACACTCGAACGCGTCAGCTGTTCCGCCGCTTTCAAAGCGGCCGCCGATTAAAATTTTCAGCCGCTGAAATTTCATTTGTCATTTCTCGGACGGAGAGTGAACGTCGGCAGCTGAAATTTATTTTCGGGCGGAGGCTGCGGCTTGGGTGCCTCGAAGTTGAAACCTTTCGACACTGTGATGTTCGATTGCGGGACTTCGATCGTCGGCGACTTGAGCGCGAGGCTGTCGGCAAAATCCGTGGCGATAATCGTCGCTTGAATCGTTCCGTTCATGCTCTTATCAATCACCGTGCCCAAAATTATATTCACGTCGTCTTCGGTCTGGCTGAAGATGTAACTTGCGGCGGCGTTCACGTCGTGAATCGGTAAAGTTTCGTCGCCGGTGATGTTCAAAATAATTCCGCGCGCGCCCTTCAAAGATTTATCAATCAACGGACTTTGAATCGCTTCTTTGACGGCCTGCACCGCGCTGATGTTGCTTCTGCCGATGCCGAGGAGCGCGTCGCTGGATTCGCTTTGACGGAAAATCGTCGTCATGTCCGCGAAGTCAACATTAATCACGCCCGTCGTCAAAATCAATTCGGCCACGCAACGAATCGCCTGACGCAAAACAGAATCGGCCGCGTTGAAGGCGTCGACCATGTTCAGATTTTTATTTTCGGGGAGCTTCATCAAGTTATCGTTCTTCACGACAATCAGCGCGTCCATGTAAGATTGCATGCGGACGATGCCTTCGTTGGCGATGCGTTGCTTGCGTCGACCTTCAAAGCCGAAAGGAAGCGTGACGACTCCGACAGTCAACATGCCGAGTTCTTTTGCCAGGCGAGCCACAATCGGAGCCGCGCCCGTGCCGGTGCCGCCGCCCATTGCCGCCGTGATAAAAATCATGTCCGCGCCGACCATCATTTCCTTCAGGCGTTCGGAATCGTTTTTGGCAGCCTGTTCGCCCAAAGCAACCGAACCGCCCGTGCCGCGTCCTTTGGTGAGCTGTTCGCCGATTTGCGCAATGCGAATCTTGTCCGTGTTTGAAAAGCTCAACGCGTGCGAGTCGGTGTTGACTGCGACCAATTCAATTTCCAAAAAATCACTCTCGGCAATTCGTTTCAAGACGCTGTTGCCGCCGCCGCCCACGCCGAAAACTTTTATCGTGACGAGGGCTCTTTTTATTGCCGCGTCGTCTTCGGCCTTCTGCCGGTCTTTATTTTGGCGAAGTTTTTTCAATGCTTCCTTGATTGCCGCATCGTTAGCCCCCATAAACTTTCTTTCCCTTCCAAAATTTTTCAATCAATCTTCGACGCGCAAAAAATTTTTCCTTCATTGCGCCCTACTATAAAAAAATCCTATTTATTTTACAAAATTTTTTCGCTAAACCTATCGGGGGGGGGTTGTTTGAATATAAAGGTTTGTTATAATACGCAGGTATCATGATACCATAAAACATCTCTTTTCTACGTGAAAGAAAAAGTTTGCGTTAAAAAGCTCACGTCAATTTATCTTTAACGGCGTGAGTTTTTTTATGCCAAAATTCACAGAGATTTTTTTATCAGCGACCACTGCGCCGCGAGCATTCCGATTAACATCAAAACGCAACCGAAAATTTCCCGCGAAGTCATAATTTCTCCGAGCAACAGCCAACCCGCCAACGCTCCGAAAATTGCCTCAAAGCTCATCAAGATTGCGGCGGTCGCCGGCTCCGCGTATCGTTGCCCGTAATTTTGCAAAGTGAACGCCACGGCCGAACTCATCACGCCGCCGTAAAGAATCGGGAACCACGCGTTGAGCATTGCGGAAAATTTTGGAGCCTCAAGCGCAAACATCGCCGCGAAACTCAAAA
The DNA here is from genome assembly GCA_946408105.1 of uncultured Selenomonadales bacterium. Lineage (GTDB taxonomy): Bacteria > Bacillota > Negativicutes > Selenomonadales > Selenomonadaceae > Quinella. The sequence goes on from CAMJQS010000001.1 coordinate 16,757, forward strand.
TCATCACGATAAAAATTTGCGCGGCGGACAGTTCGATTAAGTCGACCTTCGAGGCGAATCGGTCAATCAATAAAATTTGCGCCGTCCAAACAAATGCGCTTACAAAAAGTATCGCGTCGCCGAGTTGGATTGAAAAACTTTCGCCGATTGCCAAAAGATACAGCCCGACGAGCGCGAGACCCGCGCCCAACCAATTTTCCCGCCGAATTATTTTCCCGAAAAGTTTTGCGCCGAGCGGAACGAACACGATGTAAAGACACGTGATGAACGCAGCCTTGCCCGCCGTCGAATATTGCAGCGCGATTTGTTGCATGGAGCTTGCCGCGAACAACACGACGCCGATTAACAGCCCGATTAAAAATCCGCGCCGATAATTTTTTTTCCGCCGTTCGACCGCCCGTTGCTTGCGCGTGAAAATCAAAAGCGCGACCAACGACAAAAAGCCCGCCGAATATCTTGCCGCCGCGTAGGAGAAGGGGCCGAGGCCGTCCATGCCTTCGAGCTGTGCAACGAACGTCGTGCCCCAAAAAAACGCCGCGCCCAAAAGCATCAGCGTTCCTTTTATCTGCATGAAAAATTTTTCCTCCTCAACAGACGACCCGATTGCGTCCCGTTTCCTTCGCGCGATAAAGTCTCTCGTCCGCAACTTTTATATTTTCTTCAAGAGACAGAGCGCGATTAATTTCAGCGACGCCGAAACTCATCGTCACGGAAATTTTTTTGTCGTCGAAGAGGCAAACGGAATTCATTATCGCCCGACGAATTTTTTCGGCAAGGTCGGCCGCCTCGGAAGTGTTCGCGCCTTCGAGGACGATTAAAAATTCTTCGCCGCCCCACCTGTAAACATTTCCGTGCGCCGACAAAATTTTTGCCGCATGTTTTAAAACCGCGTCGCCCGCGTTGTGCCCGAAGGTGTCGTTCACTTTTTTGAAAAAATCTATGTCGCAAATTATCAGTGCGCCTTGCCCGCCGCGATAATCGCTGTGAAGTCCGAAACGATTTTTCAGCCCTGTAAGTTTGTCGTGCTCGCTGTCCGCCAAAAAAATATCGCTCTCCAACACCAGCCCGCAAACGAACGCCGCGATTGAAAGTCGTTTCGTGTCTTCCGCCTCGTCGAAGCCGCCGCCGCCGAGTTTGTTTATCGCCTGATACGCGCCGATAATTTCTCCGCGACAATTCGCAACGGGCATAACCAAAATTGATTTCGTAACGTAGCCCGTCTTCTTGTCGACCTCCGCGTTGAACTTCGGGTGCTTGTACGGCTCGTTGGTTATTATCACTCGATTTTCCGCCAGGGCCTGACCGACCAGACCCGTCTTGTCGCTGATGATGATTTGCTGCGTGCCCGTGGCCGCCGTCGTCTTCAAAAGTCTCGCGCGTTTGTCCCAACGCCAAAAACTTGCTCTGTCCGCGTCGACAAGTGTCCGCCCCAGCTCCGCCAAAATCTCAAAAACTTTTTCGCGTCCTTTTCTGCGGCTCATTTCCGAATAAAGACTTTGCATGATAGAAAAAATTTTGTTCAGCATTTCTTCCGCCGAAATTTTTTCGTCCGCCATAATTTTTTTCTCCTTACAAAAAATATTCGTCGCCTGCCTTCGCGAAGGGTGCGCCCGCTTTCCGTTCCATTTCCGCAAGCTCGTCGTCCGTTCTCAGCGGCGCGTGGTGCACGAAAATAATTTTTTTCGCGCCGGCTCTTTCCGCAACTTTAATTCCTTCTTCCGCCGTGGAGTGCCCGTAACCTTTGTAGCGCGCGTACTCTTCCGCCGTGTATTGCGCGTCGTAAAGCAGCAAGTCACAATCTTTGGCGAAGGCAGCTAACGCCGCGCAAGCTTCGCGGTTGTGTTCAAAGTCCGTGGCGTGGACAATCGATTTGCCGTTGTAAGTCAGCCGATAAAGCGTCGAGCCTTTCGGGTGCGAACCTTCCAGCGTGTCGACTTCCACTTGGCCGATTGAAAATTTTTTCGGCAAGAGATGAAAGCTCACCTTCGCGGGATAATCTTCAATCTTGCACGGCCAGAAGGGATTGGAAATAATTTTGTCGATTGCCGCCTTTGGAGAGAGCCCGACTCTTTCTGCCGCGAAAATTTCAATCGGTCTGTCCTTTTGCGTCAGCGCGACGAAAAACGGCAGTCCGACCAAATGATCCAAGTGCATGTGCGTCAACAAAATTGTTATGTTTGAATTTTTTTCGGGAAGGGAACTTACGATGCCGGAGCCCGCGTCCAAATAAATTTCCTCGTCGCCGGCCTGCACTTTGTAGCTTGAAGTCGCGCCGCCATAAATCGAAAAGTTTTTTCCTTCCACGGGCACGGAGCCGCGTGTCCCCAAAACAGTCAATTTAAAATTGTCCATAAAAAAATTATTCCTCCTGCGTTTCGTTCAGCGAATTAAGAATCAAAACTTCAAAGTCGTCTCGTTTGCCTTTGAGCTTTACGGAATTTCCCAACGACGTGACGGAAGCTTGAGAGCCCAAAACATCTGCCACTGCGCGCGAGATAAAAATTTTTCCACCGGGCGCGTTGGCCTCCAGACGAGCCGCCGTGTTCACCGTGTCGCCGATTGCCGTGTAATCCATTCGATACGGGCTACCGATGTTGCCGACGACCGCCGCCCCCCAATGAACGCCGACACCGAAAGAAATTTCGCAGCCGCAACGATTTTTAATTTCCGCACGCAACTTCTCGGAACCTTTAATCATGTCCAGGGCGGCGCGGCAAGCAAGCTCGACGGGATTTTTTTGCGGCAAGGGCGCGTTCCAAAAAGCCATGGTACAATCGCCGACGAATTTATCCAGCGTGCCGTGGTGGCGGCGGATGCATTCCGTTGTAAGCGTCAAGTATTGGTTGAGAATTTCGACGACGACGGGCGCGCTCAACTTTTCGCTCAAGGTCGTGAAGCCGCGAATGTCCACGAACAGAACGGCAATATCCTTCAACGCGCCGCCGACGTTCAAAGCTTCGGGGCGGCTCAAAAGTTGATTGATAATCGTCGGGTCAACGTATCGCCCGAAAGTTTCAGCGATTGAAGACTTTTCGTCTCGTTCGCGAAAATAATTTGTCGTGACGGAACCGACAAACAAAATGCTCACGGCCAGCGGAATCCACACGACGTGAAAAATAATTTCGTTGAGATAAAAAATTTTGCACAAGACGAGCCAGCCGAAAAAAATAATCAGCCAGACAGTCAAGACGCTTTGCATTTTGCCCGCGCGAAAAAAAATTATCGACGCAAAACTCACGAGGAAAAGAATCGTCAGCTGAAAAATTTTTCCGACTTCACGCGGGAAAAAATTTTCTTGGAAAGCCTGAATCGCGTTGGCGTGAATGTCGACGCCGTACATGGGAAAAGAATGATCCAACGCCGTCGAAAAATCTTCGCCCGTGCCGGGAGCGACTGCGCCGATTAAAACAATTTTCCCGCGATAAAGTTCGGCGTCCGCTTTGTCTTCCAGCACGTCAAGGAAGCTGATGACGGGAAAATTTTTCGCGGCGAAGGGCAAATAAAAAAGCCCGTTGCTTTCCGTTGGCGGCGGCGGCGAAGGAGAAATTTTTTCGGCGCGGCACCACTTCTCGTAAATCACTCGCGCGAAAGAATAAATTCGCCCGCGTTCCTCGACGTTTATAAAAAGAAGCTGTCGACGGACGATACCGTCGGCGTCGCAGGGAATGAAGATGTGCCCGTTGTCGGTCGCTTGAAGCAGCGCGGGGAACGGCGAATCCCACGGCCAAATTTTATTCCACGGGTCGTCGTCGTTCTCGTCGACAGCGGCCGCCGAAGCCGTCACGACATTTTTATATTTTGCGGCGACGGCAGCGAAATTTTTATCGTCGTCAATCGTGTCTTGGTTTTCGCCGCTGAAAAGAAAATCAATTCCGATGACGGCGGGCGGCGCGGTTGAATTCATCTGTTCGATAACTTTTGAAATGTCACGCCTAATCCACGACGAGAGCGGGCCGAGCTTTGAAAGAGTTTTTGAATCGATACCGACGACGACGATGTTTGAACTTGCCGCGTGCGGCGATTGATAAAGTCTGTCAGAAATTTTTGCGTCGAAATCGTCCAAGCAACCCGACGCGGCCGTTGCCGTCATAAGCGCGGCGAGCACGAAGGCGACAAAAAATTTCATCGTTCAAACTCTGATGCCGCCGACTCTGTAGCCCGTGAAGACGACCGAGCCGTTGTCCAAAAAGTGCGAGGAAAGATTTTCGGAAAGAATTTTATCGGCGTCTTCGGCTGAAACGACGGGGCAAGAGTTGTCGTCGGAGAGAGCGGCGGCCTTCACGACGAGCGGATTGGAGCCGGCGCGCGACAAATTATTTTCCGCGACCGTCGACGTTAAGAGCAAAATTTTATTTTCAATCTGTGCGGAATAAGACAGCAGAGAAATTTTTTTCGCGACGGATTTATTTACGGTGAAACCGACCATGCCGCCCGCGACGAGTTTATCGTAGTCGAGATTGTCGGAAGAGTAGACGGTTTGATTGTCGGCGGAACGAACGACGGGAGCGAGGACGGGCTTCAAATTAAAATCGCCGCAATCGATGACAAGCCCCGTGTAATTTCCTTTGGCTGCGGAAAAATTTTTCGGCGCAGGAAAATTTTTTTTGGGCGCGGGCTTGAAAGCAATCGAGGCGACAGAATTTTTGCCGTAGACGGGAAGACCGACCGTGACGACGCACGAGCCGTCGTCTTTAAATTCTTCCGACAAAATTTCCGCGCCTCTGATGACGGCGTTGACTTTTGCTTGAACGATGTCGCCCGAAACGATTTGCGATTCGATTGTCGTTTCCGCAGTGATGTGCACGCCTTTGATTTGTTCGGCCAACGAGCGGTAAGCGTCCACGACAGCCGCGCGTCGAGCTTGCTCACCGAAGCCGCTGCCTTGAACGATTATCATATTTTTTTCCCACCAGTCTTGCGCGAAAGATTGAGCGGGCAAGAGGAGCAACACGAGGAGGATTAAAATTGAACGCAAAAAAATTTTCATGACAGCGACCTCCTTAAAGGCGAGTGTTCCACATAATCAGCGCGTCTTCTCCGTTGTCGAGGTAGTAGCCTTTGCGGCGGCCGACGCTCTTAAGCCCGAAGTTTTTGTAAAGTTTAATGGCGGCCTCGTTGCTCGGACGAACTTCCAAAGTTATGGCGGTTGCTCCGCGCGCTTTGACGGCTTTAATCAGTTCGCCGAAAAGAATCGTGCCGACGCCTTGCCCGCGAAGTTCGGGGACGACCGCAACGCTCATCACTTCCGCCTGATTGAACGAAACCCACGCGCCCGCGTAAGCCACAATTTTTCCGTCAAGTTCGCCGACGATGTAAGCAGCCAATTCGTTTTGTGCTTCGCGCCAAAAATCTTCACGCTTCCACGGCATGGCAAAACTTTTTTCTTCAATCGCGGCGACGGCGTCCGCGTCGTCGGTCGTCATTGCTCGGAAAGTGAGCCGTGTCGTTTCTCCCAAAGTTCTTCAGCCTCCGCCCGCCGAATGTACAGCGGCTCCAAATTCATCACGTTGTCAAAAGTTTTTAAATCCTCCGCGCAAAGTGCAACGCTTGAGGCTCGCGGCATTTTTAAATTTGGCGGGGCAAGTCTGACGTTCGGCGGCAGAGGAATTTTTATTTTGTGGAGGACGTCTCCGCACAAAAAAATTTCGCCGTCGAGTTCGCCCGCCTCTTTAACGACTTCATCAATCGGTTTGACTTCTAACTTCGACAGCGGCAAAAAATTTTCAAACAGCTGACAGTACGCACGATTTTTTTGCGCGTCGATGAGCGGCAAAACTTTTGCGCACGGAAAATTATACGCCAAAGCTCGCAAAGTCGGCACGCCGATGATTTTTATTTTCCACGCGTAAGCCAGAGCCTTCGCCGTCGCCAGTCCGATTCGCAAACCCGTGAACGAGCCCGGCCCGATTGAAACCGCGACCGCATCCAAATTTTCAAACGCGCCCGAAATTTTTATGACTTCCTCGACTTGCGGCATGAGCGTTTCGGAAAAACTTTGCGGCGATTCGCGCAAACTTTCCGCAAAAATTTTTCCGTCGAAGACCGCCGCCACGCTCGCCGCCCGCGTCGAAGTTTCAATCGCCAAAATTTTCAAGCTCAATCCTCCTTGGTCACGAAGTCCTCAAGCTCTCTGATAAAATCTTCGTGCTCTTCGCCGACGCAAGAAAAAGTTATCCGCCGCATATTTTTTGCGTCCTTTATCCGTTCGATTTTTATCACGACGTAATCTTCGGGCAAGGCCTGCGGAAATTTTTCAGCCCACTCGATGAAAACAATTCCGTCGGGAAAATCTATGTACTCGTAAAAGCCGATGTCTTCGAGCTCGTCCTCGTTGTGCAGGCGGTACAAATCGAAATGAACAATCGGGCAGAAGCCTTCGTAAACGCTCATCAAGTTAAAAGTCGGGCTGGTGACTTCGCCTTGAACGCCGAGCGTGCGAGCCATCGCCTGAACGAAAAGAGTTTTGCCCGCGCCCAAGCCGCCTTCCAAACAAATGACCGTGCCTTCGCGCACGCGCTGAGCAACCTTCGACGCCAATTTTACCGTCCCGTATGGGGACTGGGTTATGTGGGTAAACAAAATTTTATTCACTCCTCAAAAAAATTTTCCGTCCGAAATTTTATTTTAAGCCCCTCCCGCGCCGGAAGGGGCAAAAATTTTTTAGCGATAAGCGCAGTTTATCAGACGCGAAAAATTTTTTCAACACAGAAACTTTTTTTGTTGCGCGCGTGTGATAGAATACGCGGAGAAATTTTTTGGAGATGATAATTTTGAAAGTCGAAGAAATTTTTTTCCGAGATATGTATCACCAAATTTGTTTGCTCACGGACGCGGCCTTGGCCGGAAAATTTATCGACATGCTGGAAATGGACGACGAGAAACCCGACGGACTTTTGGCTTACGGTTACATTGATAAGGACGCGGGCTTCACGTTCAGCATTTTGGGCGGCGCGAAAACTTCGGGCGGCAAGCTGAAAATTTTTCCGATAAACTACAAAGCGGCGGCTGTCGTTCGGCGCGGCGCAACTGCCGAGGCCGACGTAAAAATTTTGACGGACGATTACGCGCTGGCCTTCCGCGACCGAATGCAAATGATTAACGACACGTACGCCGTCGACGACGCAAGAGAGCAGACGCGCTTCATAAAAAATCTCGACGCCTTCCGCCACCCCGATTATCCCGACGATGTTGTCGTTTATTTTTTCCACGCGGAAGACAAGCCCGAACTTTTGTGGGTGCGCTGCTTGAGCGTCGACGAAAATATTTTGAAGGGCGAACTTTTGAATGAGCCGACGAAAAATTTTGGCTGTCATGCGGGCGACAAAATTAAATTCGGCGTCGCGAAAATCGGCGAGCAAAATATTTTGCTCCACCTGCCGACAACGGCGGGCAACGTGACGTTGCATCCAACGGACGCGCTTGAGCAATAAAAAATTTTCAGCGAATTTGCCGCGCTCAAACGTTATAAAAATTTTTCACGGAGGTAATTTTTTGCATAAAAAGCACGCGATAATTATCGGCGCGGGTCCCGCAGGATTGACGGCCGCTTACTACCTGGCGAAGGACACGAACATCAAGCCGATTGTTTTGGAGAAAGAAAAATTTGTCGGCGGAATTTCTCGAACGATGAACTTCAACGGCAACCGCATGGACGTCGGCGGCCACAGATTTTTTTCCAAGAACGCCGAAGTCGTCAGGCTGTGGAACGAACTTTTGCCCGCGCAAGGTGCGCCCGCCCTCGACGATAAAATTTTGCAGCGCGAATCTGTTTTGACGGAAGGCGGCGCGAATCCCGAAGAGGTCGACGAAGTTTTTTTGAATCGGCGGCGCGTGTCGAGAATTTTTTATCGGAAAAAATTTTTTTCCTATCCGATTTCGTTGAGCTTGGAGACGATTAAAAATCTCGGACTCGGCGAAATGTTTTCTATCGGCACGAGTTTTTTAAAAGCAAAATTTTCTCAGCGCGACGAAAAAACTTTGGAAGACTTCATGATTAATCGCTTCGGCCAAAAACTTTACGAAACTTTTTTCCGCGACTACACGACAAAAGTTTGGGGACGCACGCCAAAAGAAATCGGCGCGGACTGGGGCGCGCAACGAATCAAAGGACTTTCGCTCGGCAAAACCGTTTTGGATTTTTTCAAAAAAACTTTCGGCTCCAAAGACGGCGCGGGCGAAACTTCTCTGATTGAAAGATTTTTTTATCCGAAGTTCGGCCCCGGCCAGCTGTGGGAAAAAATGTCCGACGAGATAAAAAAAATGGGCGGCGAGGTTCTCACTTCCGCCAACGTAAAAAGTTTTCGCGTCGTCGACGGCGTTGTAAAGTTTGCGCGTGTCGAATCGCCCGCCGGTCTTTTGACTTTTCCCGCCGATTATTTTTTGTCGACCATGCCGCTTTCCGAATTGGCGGACGCTCTCGACGACGGCTTGAATCTTCGACAGCTGACGATTGCTCGCGGCCTGCCCTATCGTGACTTCATAACCGTCGGGCTGCTCGTCGACAAACTTTTGCTCAAGAATCAAACGAAAATTAAAACGCTCGGCAATATCGTTCCCGACTGTTGGATTTACATTCAAGAGCCGTCCGTTAAACTCGGCCGCCTGCAAATTTTTAACAACTGGTCGCCGTACATGGTTGCCGACCCGAAAAATTCTGTGTGGCTCGGTCTGGAATATTTTTGCAACGAAGGCGACGACCTCTGGCAGATGAGCGACGACGATTTTATAAAATTCGCCGCGGACGAGCTCGCCTCGATTGGGATTATCGACGCGGCCGACGTTCGCTTGGGCGTGCGCGCGAAAGTTCCCAAAGCTTACCCCGCGTACTTCGACACCTACGAAAATATTTCCGAGTTGCGCGACGCGCTCGACGCGATAAAAAATCTTTACTGCATCGGGCGCAACGGTCAGCACCGCTACAACAACATGGATCACAGCATGTTGACGGCGATTGCCGCGGTCTGCGCGATTGTCGGGAAATTTCCGAAGGCGGACGTCTGGAAAGTCAACGCGGAAAAAATTTATCACGAGGAAAAAAATGACTAAAAAATTTTTGTTGCCTGTCCAAATAATTTTCTTGTCGGCCGGCGTGATTTATTGGCAAGTTTTTTTCAAGTTCGTCGAAGAGGCGGACGTGCGCTTCGTCATGAATTTGGGAAAATATATTTTGGAGCACGGCTTCCCGCACGTCGACCCGTTCACGATTCACGAAAATTTACAACTCGTGGCGCAGCAGTGGTTAAGCGGAATTTTGTTTTGGGAGGCGTACAAAAATTTCGGCGTCAACGGACTTTTAATCGTCGATATGATTTTCGGGGCGGCGACGGTTTTAATTTTTTGGCGGCTGTGTCTTTTCGTCAGCAACGGAAATAAAATTTTGTCGTTCGTGTTGAGTTTCGCGGCGGGGCTCCTCTACTCGATGATGGTCGTGCCGCGCCCGCACATCATTTCGGCGACGTTGCTTTTGACGGAAGTTTTTTTCTTGGAAAAGTTCACGCGCACCGAAGACGCAAAATTTTTAATCCCGCTGCCCGTGTTGAGCGTCGCGCTGATAAATTTTCACGCGGCCATGTGGCTGATGTCGTTGGTCGTTTGCTTGCCGTTCCTTTTCGTGAAAAATTTTCGCCACATAAAATTTTTGCTCGCCGCCATGCTCGGAATTTTTTTCTGCGGATTTTTAAATCCTTACGGCCTCGACGCGATGACTTACGTTTTGCGCTCTTACGGTGTCGCTTCGATTAATGCGAACATTCCCGAAATGTTCACGCCGAGTGCACACGGCTTGCAGGGAAAATGTTTTTACGTCGTCGAAACGTTTTTGATTTTTTCTTTGGCGCGCGCAAAAAAAATTCCGTGGCGATATATTTTTTTGAGCGGCGGAATAACTTTCATGACGATAATGCACGGGCGCAATTTGGTTCTGTTTTACTTCCTGGCGACGTTCCCGCTTGCTTACGTGTGGAGAGAATTCACCGCGGAAAAAATTAAACTCGACAAAAAATTTTTGACGGGAATATTTTTTCTGTTCGTCGCCGCGAATACTTTAATGGTCGTGACCGTCCTGCAAGAAGGTCTCGAAAAAATTTCTGCGCCGTTGGAAATTTTATTTTTTGCGGCGGTGCTCTTCATGCTGTATGTTTTGCTCGTGCTGAAGGCCGACGGAAGAATTTTTCACCCGACGATTCTCCCGCGAAAAATTTTGTCGTTGCTTGCCACGCTGTTTGTCGTCAGCGGAATTTTTTTGATGACGATTGCCGCCGACCAAACCAAGCCCGCTCACACCTACACCGACGCGATAAAATTTTTGCTCCGCACCGAACGCCCCGAAAATATTTCGCTTTACGCTCATCAAGGTATCGGCGGGCTGGCCGGCAGCTTCGGGATAAAATATTATATCGATTCGCGCTCCGAAGTTTTTATTAAAGAAAACAACGGCCGCAAAAATATTTTCCAAGAGTATTTGGACTTCAAGGACGGCAAAATAAACTACAAAGATTTTTTCGGCCGCTACAACTTCACGCACATAATCTTGACGAACGAGGATCCGTTCCTTTTCGATGAGCTGTCGAACGACAAAAATTTTCGCGTGATTTACGAGAGCGAACGCGTCGACGGTTCAAACGTTATCCGTTGCAAAGTTTTTGTTCCAAAGAAGGATTGACATGTTCAAAAAAATTTTGGTGCTGATGATTTTTTTTCTGATGAGCCGAGCCGAGGCGGGAACTTGGTCGCCCGAATTGCGCGTGGGTTTGATGAGCGACGTTAAGCAAGTCACGTTGGAAGTCTCTGCGCCTTGCGTGATGATTAACGCCGCAAAAGGCAACGTCGTGAAAAAAATTCCCGCGGGCGAAAAATTTATCGTCGCCTTCAACGAATTAAAATTCAACGCGATTGAAATTCGCCCCGAAAAAATTTCGCTGAACGATTTGCGCACGACGATTGACGGCAAAGAATATTACGGCGGCGTGACCGCCAACAAAGAAAAAAATTCTTTGACAATTATAAATCTCGTGCCGATTGAAGAATATTTGCGCGGCGTGGTGTCGAAGGAAATGTCTCCGTCGTATCCTTTGGAGGCTTTGAAAGCTCAAACGGTGGCGGCTCGTTCGTTCGCGCTGAAAAATCGCGGGCGGCACGTCAAAGACGGCTACGACGTTTGCGCCTCGACTCACTGCCAAGTTTATATCGGCGTCGCGAAATTTGATTCGGTTGACAAAGCGGTCGACGAGACGCGCGGCGAAGTTTTGGTTTACAAAGAAAAATTAATCGACACGAACTTTCACGCGGACAGCGGCGGCATGACCGAGGACGTCGGAGACGTTTGGGGAACAGCCACGCCGTATCTTGTTGCCGTCCGAGAAATTGTTCAGCTTACCGCGCAGCCGTGGACAGTCAAAGTTACCGCGAAAGATTTTTCTTCACGCTTCGGAGAAAATTTCGGCGACGTTAAAGAAATTAAGTTGAGCAAGCTGACCGTGGGCAAACCCGCCAACGACAGAACGTCTTCCGGCCGCGTGAAGTCCGCGCAACTCGTCGGCACGAAAAAAACCGTGACGATTACCGGTAATGACTTGCGCAGAAAATTTTCTTTGCCGAGCACGCTGTTTGATATGAGTTTCGACGGCAACGAAATTATTTTTACGGGCTTCGGTCGCGGGCACGGCGTCGGCATGAGCCAAGTCGGCGCGAGAGATTACGCGGGCAGCGGCTGGTCTTACGAAAAAATTTTGGCGCACTACTACAACGGCTCGAAGCTAAAAAAACTTTACTGAGGTGAGTGTCATGAAAAAATTTTTCCTGATAATTTTCGTCGCGATTTTCTTTCTGCCGCTCGGAAAACTTGAGGCGGGACACTTGGAAGATATTTCTTCGCGCGGAACAATCCGAATCGGCACGACGGGCGATTATATCCCGATGTCTTATCTCAACCCCGCGACGGGCGAGTACGAGGGAATCGACGCGGAACTTTCAAAAATTATCGCGGCGTCTTTGGGCGTGAAGATTGAATACGTTCCGACGACGTGGCCGACGCTCTCCGCCGATTGTCAAGCCAACAAGTTCGACATTGCGCTTTGCGGTATCTCCAGAAATTTTGCGCGGGCGAAGACAATGGCGATGAGCGACGCTTACGGCGAAGGGCTCTTCGGCAAAACAATTCTCTGCCGCAAGACCGACGCAAAAAAATTTAAAAGCGTTGCCGACCTGAACAAGCCGACCGTCCGAATCATGATTAACCCCGGCGGCACGAACGAAAAATTTGCCCGCGCCAATCTTCCGAACGCAAAACTTATCGTCCACGAATCCAACGCAGACATCCCGATTCAAATCGCCGAGGGCAACGCCGACATCATGATAACAGAGACCGTCGAGGCTGTCAGTTGGGTTAAGCGCGAACCGAGGCTTGCCGCGCCGCTCGTCGACAAACCTTTCGAGGGCACGAAACATTCTTGCGGAATTTTGTTGCAGAAGGGCGACCAAGAATTTTTAAACTACGTGAATTTTGTTTTGGCGGAGCTGCGTATGAACGGCACGCTTGAAAAGTTGGAAATAAAATATTTGGGACGCAAGCCGGCAAAATAATCGACAACATTTAAACGCGGCGAGCGGCTGAAAATTTTTACGGCTCAAGCGCGTTCATTGGATGCAACGTCACGTTGCCGGCACGCTTGAGAAATTGGAAACAAAATATTTGGGAAGGAAACCGAATGCTTCTAAGCGACTTTGATTACGAATTGCCCGAAGAGTTAATCGCGCAACGACCGATTGAGCCGAGAAATTTTTCGCGGCTGATGGTGCTCGACCCTTCGCGGCGAACGATTCAACACGAACACTTTTACGACTTGCAAAAATTTTTGACGGCGGGCGACACGCTCATCTTCAACGACACGCGAGTAATTCCCGCACGGCTAATCGGGCACAAGGCTACGGGCGCGCGCGCAGAAATTTTTTTGCTGCGACGCCTGGACGCCGTGACGTGGGAAACTTTAGTCAAGCCCGGCAGGAAAATCGCGGAAGGCGCAGAAATTTTTTTTGGCGACGAACTAAGCTGCAAAGTCGTCGGGCGTACAAATTTTGGCGGGCGCGTCGTGGAGTTTAAATTCAACGGCGTCTTTGAAGAAATTCTCGACCTCCTCGGCGAAACTCCTTTGCCGCCCTACATCCACGAAAAGCTCGACGACAGCGAACGCTATCAAACCGTTTACAACCGCGAGAGAGGCTCGGCGGCCGCACCGACTGCGGGGCTTCACTTCACGGCGGAACAAATGCGCGAGCTAAAAAATTTCGGCGTGAACCTCGGCTTCGTGACGTTGCATGTCGGGCTGGGAACTTTCCGCCCCGTGCAAGTCGAAACGATTGAGCAACACGAAATGCATGAAGAATTTTTTTCCGTGCCGCAGGAGACCGCAGACTTGATTCGCGAGACAAAAGCGCGCGGGAAAAAAATTGTCGCGGTGGGTACGACTTCAGTCCGAACGCTGGAGGCAGCCGCGCTCGATAAAAAATCTGTGGCAGTCGGCTCAAGCTCGACGAAAATTTTTATTTATCCCGGCCGCGAATTTAAAATCGTCGACGCGCTGATAACAAACTTTCACCTGCCGAAGTCGACGTTGCTGATGTTGGTCAGCGCGTTCGCGGGACGAGAATTTATTTTGCAAGCTTATCGCGAGGCGGTCGAACAGCGTTATCGATTCTTTTCTTTCGGCGACGCAATGTTTATCACACACAAAGCTTGAAAATTTTAGGAGGCCGACTTAATGGCGGCAGTAACTTTTGAACTCATACACAAAGACGCAGCGACGGGCGCGCGTGCAGGAATTTTGCACACGCCGCACGGAAAATTTTTGACGCCGCTTTTTATGCCGGTCGGCACGCAAGCAACGGTAAAGACGCTGTCGCCGCACGAGGTACAAAATTTGGGCGCGGGCGTCATCTTGGCCAACACGTATCATTTGTTCCTGCGCCCGGGAGCAGAGCTCATCAAGAAGGCGGGCGGCCTGCACAAGTTTATGAATTGGACGCACGGAATTTTGACGGACAGTGGTGGCTTTCAAGTTTTCAGCTTGGGCGACCTGCGAAAAATTTCTGAAGACGGCGTAAAGTTTCGTTCGCACATCGACGGCTCGGAAAAATTTTTGTCGCCCGAAATTTCTATCGAAACTCAAGCCGCGCTCGGCTCCGATATCGCAATGGCCTTCGACGAATGCATACCTTATCCCGCCGATTACGACTACGCAAAAATTTCGACGGCGCGCACGCATCGTTGGGCGGAAAGAAGTTTGAAGGCGGCGACGAATCCCAAGCAGGGAATTTTCGGTATCGTCCAGGGCGGCATGTACGAAGATTTGCGCGAAGAAAGTTCAAAAGTTATCGGCTCCATGGATTTTGCGGGCTGCGCGATTGGCGGCTTGAGCGTGGGCGAACCGCGAGAGCTGATGTATCGAATGCTGGAAATTTCTACGCGGCACCTGCCCGAAGACAAAGCGCGTTACCTTATGGGAGTGGGCACGCCCGACCATTTGATTGAAGGCGTCCTGCGCGGCGTCGACATGTTCGATTGCGTTTTCCCGACGCGTGTCGCCCGAAACGGCATGGCAATGGTTTCGCCTTTGACTGCTGCACGCGGGCGGCTCGTCATGAAAAATTCCGAGTTCACCGAAGATTTTGCGCCGCTCGAAATGAATTGCGACTGCTACACCTGCAGAAACAAATTCACGCGCGCTTACATAAGACACCTCGTCCGCACCGATGAAATTTTCGGCTTGCGGCTTTTGGCCTTGCACAATCTGCGCTATCTGCAACGATTCACGGCGGAGATGCGCGAGGCGATTCTTGCCGACAAATTCGGCGAGTTCCGAGAAAATTTTTTTACGCTTTATGAAGGAGGAAAATTTTTAAATGGATGAAATGACAGCGACCTTTGCAAACTTCATGCCGATAATCTTAATGGTTTTGATTTTTTATTTTCTGCTCTATCGTCCGCAAAAAAAAGCGCAGGACGCACGCAACAAAATGCTTGAGGCTTTGAAGGTCGGCAACCGCGTGATAACCGTCGGAGGAATTTACGGCACGATTGTCAGCTTGACCGATGAAGTCGTCACGTTGAAGATTGCAGACAAAGTTGAAATTGAAGTTGCACGCAGCGCGATTAACGGCGTGGCCGAAGACAAAAAAAATGTCGCCGCTTAAAGCGCGGAAAAAAATTTTGCGTCGAGAATTTTTGCTCAAGCGTGCGGCGGTTCCTCACGACGAGCGCGACCGAATTTCTCACGCGCTGATAAAAAAATTTTTGGCGACGGAAATTTTTTGCGCGTCAAAAATTATCATGGCGTACGCTTCGACGCCCGACGAACTTCAGCTGGAAAAATTTTTCGCCGCGTGCTTCGCCGAAGAAAAAATTTTGGCGATACCGTTCATCGTCGGCAAAGGCGAAATGCAAGCCGTGCAAGTTCCGAACTTCGACGCGCTGGAGGTCGGAGCGTTTAATATTTTGACAGTCAAGCCCGCGCACAGAAAATTTATTGCGCCGACGGAAATTGATTGCGTGATTGTTCCGGGCGCGGCCTTCGACGTGAGCGGCGGGCGATTGGGTTTGGGCGGCGGCTACTACGACAGATTTTTGCCGCTTGCCGTCAACGCAAAAAAAATCGCGCTCGCTTATGACTTTCAGCTCGTCGAAAGTTTGCCGCTTGAGCCGCACGACGCGAAAATCGATTTTGTTTTTTCGATTGAAGGGAGAATTTAAAATGAAGTTCACAAAAATTTTTGTCGGCGCGTTGCTTGCGTTGGTTTTGTTCGTGACGCCCGCCGCCGCTCAAAAATCTGTCGCGCCCGATGACCCGTCGGGCTTCGTTGTTTTGGGCGAATTCATTCCCGACATTATCCAAGAGATTCGCTACTACTCGACTTATAATTTCGTCGGCGACAGGATTGACGGCTACGAAATGCCCTGCGCGCTCATGACACGCGAGGCCGCCGAGGCTTTGAAAAAAGTTTCCGACGACGTGATGAAGTTGGGCTATCGTCTAAAAGTTTACGACGCCTATCGTCCGCAAATGGCGGTTAATCATTTCGTGCGCTGGGCGAAGGACACAAAAGACGTTCGCATGAAAAAATATTTTTATCCCGAAATCGGCAAGGAGCGTCTCTTTCCCGAAGATTACATCATGGAAAAATCCGGGCACTCGCGCGGCTCGACGATTGACTTGACGCTCTTCGACATGAAGACCGGCAAGGAAGTCGACATGGGCGGCACGTTCGATTACTTCGGCGAGCTGTCTCATCCCGACTACAAAAAAATTACAAAGCAACAATTCAAAAACAGAATGATTCTTCGCGACGCGATGGTTAAGCACGGCTTCAAGCCGCTTTACTCGGAGTGGTGGCACTTCACGCTGGAGAACGAGCCGTATCCCGACACGTATTTTACTTTCCCCGTCAACGCGCTGAAATAAAAAAGTCCCGCGCCTTGCGAGACCGTGAAGTTTAATTTTTCTTTGCAAAAAGTTTTTCGTAGTTTTCAATTTTGTAATCGAGCCGCTCAATCGTCGAACGCAAATGTTCTTCCTGCTTTTGGAGACGCGCCCGTTGCTCGATTAAAATATTTTTCCGACGCTCCACTCCGGTATTCGCTTGCAAGAGCGTGACGTATTCAATCAACGCTTCGATTTGAACGCCCGCGCTCCTCATGCATTTGACGAACGACACCCAACGGCAAGCCTCTTCGTCAAAGTTGCGAATGCCGTTTTTGTTGCGCGGCACCGGCGGAATCAATCCGATTCGTTCGTAGTATCTGAGCGTGTCCGCCGTTATCTCGTATTTTTCGCTGACTTCGCCAATCGTCATAAACATCACTCCGAACAAAAAATTTCCACTGCAAGTTTATCAGCTTAAGCCCGCTTTAAGTCAAGTTCAAATTGTTTGGAAAAAATCTTGCCGCTTTAAAAGCGGCGGAACAGCGGACGCGTTTAACGTTAAAAAATTTTTAGCCGCTCGCCGCGCTCAAACGTTTTGGAAAAAATCTTGCCGCTCGTCGTCTTCAAAAATTTTTACGTCAAAAGTTTTCAGCTCGTCTCTAAGATATTCGGCAAGCTCGTGAACAATCGGAAACTCCGTGGCGAAGTGCCCCGCGTCCACGACGTGAATTTCATTTTCGACGGCCGCTTGAGCCTCGTGATATTTTACGTCGCCCGTGACGAACGCCTGCGCTCCGAAAAATTTTGCGCGCTGAATAAAATCTGCGCCCGCGCCGCCGCACACGCCGACCTTGCCGATTAAAAAATTTCCCGCGTCGACCAGGCGGACGCTTTTGGCGTTCAAAGATTTTTTCACGTGGCGGGCAAAATCTTCGGCGGTCATCGGCGTCTCCAAAGTTCCGAGGCGTGCCATCGAAAATTCTTCGTCGCCAAAATTTTTTACGTCGACGAGCCCGATTTTTTTTGCAAGCACGTCGTTGACGCCGCCTTGAGCCGTGTCCAAATTCGTGTGCGCCGCGAAGACCGCCAAATTATTTTTTATCAGCCGCGAAATTTTTTTTCCGAGCGGCAAGTCGAAGCGGACATTTTTTATCGCGTGGAAAATCAGCGGGTGATGCGCGACGATTAGTTGTGCGTCGAGCTCAATCGCCTTTGAAATTTTTTCGTCGAGTACGTCGAGGCAGACGAAAATTTTTTTTACTTCGGCCGCCGGGTCGCCGAGCAAAAGTCCGGGGTTGTCCCAGTCTTCGGCAAGTTTTTTCGGAGCCAAACGGTTAATCGCGTCGGCAACAATTTGAACGGTGCATTTCTTCATAAAGTTTCCTCCAAAAATTTAAGCACGTCGTCGAAATTTTTTGCGAGCTGCGGATAAAAAATTTTCGGGCGGTCAATCATGACGACGGGCAAGTTTAAAATTTTCGCCGCCTCAAGTTTCGTATCCGCGCCGCCGATTTGCCCGCTGTTTTTCGTGACGACGACTTCGGCCTGTGCGTGTTTGAAAAGTTCGGCGTTGAGTTCGGTCGAGAAGGGTCCTTGCATGGCGACAATTTGTTTCGGCAACAAGCCCAAAGCTTCGCACTGACTTAAAACGTCGGCGGTCGGCAAAACGCGCGCGGTCAAGTTGCAACCTTTGAGCAGGTCGACAAAAATTTTCAAGCTGCGGCTGCCCGTCGTGAGATAAATATTTTTTCCGAGCTGCGACGCTTTGAGCGCGGCCGCCTCGTAGCTTTCGACGCGGAAAATTTTTTCGTAGTCAAAAATAATTTCCGCGCGTTCGTAGCGGACGTAAAAAATTTTTGCGGCTTGGGCGGCGGCGATTGCGTTGGCGGAAATATTTTTTGCGTAAGGGTGGCTGGCGTCGACGAGGAAATTAAATTTTTCTTCGCGCAAAATTTTTTCCAACTCGTCGCGGTCGAGCGGCTTGTCGTTAATCTTGACGGCCGCGCAACTCTCCAAAAGTTTTCGTCCGTAATCGCTGACGACAGAGGCCGTCACGTCGAAATTTTTTCCCGACAAAAATTCTGCGAGCCGGCGTCCGTCTTCCGTTCCCGCGATTAAAAAAATTTTTTTGTTCATGATAACTCCGAGCGCGGTGAGCGACCGAAAAATTTTTTCGACTCAAGCGCGACCATTGGATGCAACGTCACGTTGCAAAAATTTTTTTGTTCATGCGGGCAATTTTAATTCGGCAGAAAAAATTTTTCAAGCGGCGATTTTTTTTTGCGTTTATAGTATAATCGTCGCGGAAAGGATGAACGCCATGAAAATTTTAGCAAGACAACTGACTTTGGATTTGTACAACTGCGACACGAACCGTCTCGGCAACGTCGACGAGATAAAAAATATTTTGAGCGGCGTGGTCGGCAGCGAGCCGCGTTTGACTTCCGATTTTATCGACGCGAATCACTGTTCGATTATCGGCGCGTTCGCCGAAGGCCACATCGCCCTGCACGTCTACAAAGAGCTGCGATACGTTGCGGCGGATATTTTTACTTGCGTCGACTCCGAAGACTCGGAAGAACTTGCGAAGGCGATTAGAAAATTTTTCCGCCCCGACAAAATCAAATCGACTTTCCTCAAGCGCGGCGACTTCGGACTTGAGCGCGAGATAAAACCAAAAATAAAAGTTCGCGTCGCTCCTCTTCGCAAAGTGAAAAACGCGGGCGCGAAGGTCGTAAAAAAATTGGTGCGGAGGGGCAAGTAAATGACTTTTACTCACGCGGCGAACCTTTATCGTTCCGTCGGCAAATCCAAAAAGTGCACGTTTATTTTTTGTTCAGACCACGGCGTCGCCAAAGAAAATGTCAGCGCATACCCGCAGGCCACGACAGCCGACATGGTTAAAAATTATTTGGTCGACGGTGGAGCCGCCGCCAACGCTTTTGCGAAGTTCGCTTACTCCGAGCTTTACGTCGTGGACGTGGGCGTCGACGCGGACGTTTCAAATTTGCCCGGGCTCGTCGACAGAAAAATTTCGCGCGGCACGAAAAATATTTCCGAAGAACCCGCCATGACTTTTGAACAGGCAATGCAATCCGTTCGCGTCGGAAAAAAATTGGCGGAAGAAGCAATCGACGCGGGTTGCAACTGTTTTCTTATCGGCGAAATGGGAATCGGCAACACGACGACCGCCGCCGCAATGACCGCCGCTTATCTGAACTTGTCGCCCGAAGAAGTCACGGGGCGCGGCTCGAATGTCGACGACGAAAAATTTTTGCACAAGATTGAAATCGTTCGACGCGCTCTCGTACGCAACGGCCCCAATCGAAACAGTTTGCTCGACGTGCTCACGAAGGTCGGCGGCTACGAATTCGGAGCAATGGCAGGCGTGATTATCGCGGCTTATCATCACGGCTGCGTTGTCATTCTCGACGGATTCAACACGGCGGTTGCCGCGCTCGTCGCCGAAGAAATTTTGCCGCAATCGATTGACTGCCTCATTGCCTCTCACGTCGGCCGCGAAGTCGGACACAAAAAAATTTTGGATTACCTCGACTTGCAACCGATTTTTAATCTTGACCTTGCGTTGGGCGAAGCTGTCGGTTCGTCAATCGCCGCGCGCGTCTTGGACAATCTGGTTTACATTTTTGTTTGCCCGCCCGACGCCGATTTTGAAGGCGACCTTTTCCAAGAGGACAGAGCGTTGGAAAATTTTAAAAAGCAGCTCGGCTTGGACGGCGTGGAAGGCCTCGACACGATTGAAGACGTTCAAGAATTTTTGGGCGACGAAATTCAGATTGAAGAAATTCCGCTCGACTTCCACGTCAGCGAACACCGTATGGAAAGCGTCGAAGTTCCCTTCAGCACGCACACTTCAAACATCCCGCGCGCCTACCCGATGAACGTCCGCATTATGGGCGAAGACAAAGAAGAACTTATCGCCGCGACGGACAGAACTTTTAATTTTTATTTGCAGACGATGCCGCGCCTCCACGACCGCCCGATGAATAATTGCCGCGAACTTTTGGACAGCCTGACCAAACCCAAACGCAGTCTCGGTTACCTGGAGGAAATCGCCGTGCAAGTCGCGGGCATTGCCAACGAAGACTGCCCGACGAATAAACTTCGACACGCCGCGTTGGCTTTTGCAAACTTTGAAAATTGTCCGTCGCTCGTCGACCCCGAACACTACGACCGCACAGCAGAGGGCGCACGCCGCGATTTGTCCACGGACTTCAGCGCGACGGTTCGCACGTTCGGCATGAAAGTTTTTTTGGGCGTCGTCGACCCCGAAGAAAATATTAACGTCGCGTTCAATTACGGGCGCAACATTGCCGAGGAAATTACTTTCGACACGCCGATACTTGCCGTCACGGATTTGGGGCATCTTTTGGAAGACAAGCTCGCCGAAAAATTTTCCGAAGCTCTGTTGACGGAAGACGGCGAATTAAAATTTCCGCCCGAAGAATTTTTGCGCCACGTCCCGAAAGATTGTCGGTGCATGGCGGGCGCGATTATCGGCGCGTTGGTGGCCGCCGCCCACAACTCAACTTTAATCGTCGTCGACACCGGCGCGATTGAAATCATCACGCGCTACTTGGAAAAAATTTGTCCCGAAATTCGCCCGTTCATTCTCCATTCCGCCGCGCTGATTAAATACAAAAACGAAGACGGCACTCCACTCGGCCTGGACGGCGAGGCGGCTTGTATCGGCGTCGAGATTGTCGAGGCGGCGTTGATTGCTTTGAACGAGATGAAAACTTTCGACGAGACGGGCGTGAAGAAAGCGATAAGATGAATCGATTGGAGCAACGTTTGGAAAATTTCGGCGCGGAAAAAATTTTCGTCGCGATATTTTTTTTCTTCGGCGTGATGATTTTGTTCATGCGCCCGCCCTTTCAGCTCATGGACGAGATAAATCATTTCCCGCGCGCCTGGCAAATCTCGGAGGGAATTTTTTTGAGCCCGACGATGACCATCAGAGAATTTGAAGGCGGCGGAGACTTTCAATCCAAAAAAATTTTCGACTTGAACAGAGCACCCGCCGACGCTTGGGACGACAAAATTTATATCGCGGAAGTGCCAGTGTCCTTCTTGCCCGACGCTTTTATCGTTGACGCGAATCACAGACATTACGTCCACGCCTTCGCGGCCGACGACGTGAAAAAATTTTTATCGACGCCGCTCGACGCTGACGAACGCGAACCGGTTTTGATTCCGAACACGGGCGTTTATTCTCCGCTGACGTATTTTCCGCAAGCAGTCGTCGCGTTCCTCGGACGAGCTTTGAACTTGGACGCGGGAAAAATTTTTTATCTCATGGGCTTGGGCGGATTAATTTTCGTGGCGGCGTGCGTCTTCCTGTCGATGAAATTTTTGCCCGAAGCCAAGCAGTTAATTTTTTTGTCGGCAATGCTGCCGATGTTTTTGGTCGAGGCGGCGTCAACTTCTGCGGACGCGGTGACTTTCGGCGTGTGCTTTTTGGGAACGGCGTGGCTTTTGTCGTTGCGGCGTTCGACGGAAAAATTTTCGCGCGCAGAAATTTTCGGGCTGATAATTTTATCAATCATGCTGGCGTGCGCGAAGTCAGTTTACGGAACGATTTTGCTTTTGTATTTTTTGATTCCGCGTGAACGTTTCAAAAATTTTTGGACACTCGGCGCGGCGATTTTGTTTTTGAATTTGTTCGTGTCCGCAGCGTGGAGTTGGCTGTCGATAAAATTTTTGGGAGTCGAACTCTACACGAATTATCATTTGGGCTTCACGGAGACGAACGCGGCCGCGCAAAAAATTTTCCTCGCGGAGCACCCGACAAAATTTTTCGTGGCGATGATAAATTCGTTCGTCGAGATGCCCGAATGGTATTGGATGAATTTTATCGGTTCGTGGGGCTTCCTGTGGAACGTGACCTTGCCGATGATGTTTTACGTTTTGTATTCGATACTTCTAATTTTTTTTGCGCTGACGAACGAATTAAATTTCAAGCTCGGCGAACGCGGACTTTTAATTTTCGCGGCGGCCGTCTCGACGCTCGGATTTTTTTTCGTACATTATCTCAAGTGGTCACCCGTTGGTGGAGAATTTGTTATCGGCGTGCAAGGAAGATATTTTGTCCCGCTCGCCCCGATGATTTTTTTCGCGCTGACATTTTTGCCGCCGATGAGACACAAAAATTTAATCGCGACGGCGGCGGGCGTCTTCAGCGGCGCGACGATGTTGCTTGCAAATTTTTTTGCGTTCTATTGAATAATTTTTTTCGGCAGTGTATAAATTAAACTCAAGGAGGTTTTTGAAATGAAAATTGTTGTGCTGGACGGCTACACTCTCAACCCCGGTGACTTGAGCTGGGACGCGCTGAAAACTTTGGGCGACTGCAAAATTTTTGACCGCACGAGCCTGACTGACGACGCGGAAATTATTTCTCGAATCGGCGACGCGGAAATTGTCATCACGAACAAGACGCCGCTCACGAAAAAAATTCTCGACGCTTGCAACATAAAATATATCGGCGTGCTTGCCACGGGCTACAACGTCGTGGACGTTGCGGCCGCCAAAGAAAAAAATATTCCCGTCACGAACATTCCCACTTACGGCACGCAATCGGTTGCGCAATTTGCTTTTGCTTTGCTCTTGGAAATTTGTCATCACGTCGCTCATCACAGCCGCGCCGTTCACGAAGGCCGCTGGGAAAGTTGCGAAGACTTTTGCTTCTGGGATTATCCGCTGATTGAACTTGCCGGCAAGACCATGGGCATTATCGGCTACGGAAGAATCGGTCAGGCCACGGGCAAGCTTGCGGCGGCGTTCGGCATGAAAGTTATCGCGTTCGACGCAATGCGCGAAGTCGGCACGAAGCTCGGCGATTGTTCCTTCGTTGCGCTCGATGAACTTTTTAAAACTTCGGACGTTATCGCTTTGCATTGTCCGCTGTTCCCCTCGACGCAAGGAATCATCTGCAAAGAAAATATCGCCAAGATGAAAGACGGCGTTATAATTTTGAACAACAGCCGCGGCGGCCTCGTCGTCGAAGAAGATTTGCGCGCGGCTCTCGACAGCGGAAAAGTTTTGGCGGCGGGCGTCGACGTGGTGTCGACCGAACCGATTAAAGGCGACAATCCTCTGCTCGGCGCGAAAAATTGTTTCATCACTCCGCACATCAGCTGGGCACCGAAAGAATCGCGCGCGCGGCTCATGAACATTGCCGCAGAAAATCTCAAGGCGTGGCTCGCGGGCAAGCCCGTCAACGTCGTCAACAAATGAAGCAAATATTTTTTCTCTTCGTGCTCGACGCTTTGATAAGCGGAACGGTGGCGGCGTGGCTCTTCTTCACGCGGGGCGAAGACGCGGCGTTGATGACGGGGCTTTCAATTTTTATCGCGCTGTCGCCCGTCTGTTTAATTTTTGCGTCGCCGTTCACGCTCTTCTTGGCGAAAAGAAAAATCGCGAACCTCGGCGTAAAGTGCAACAACTTCAACGCGCTGAAAATTTTAAAGGACGTGAACGTCGTCGCGCTGTCTTACAATCGAGTTTTGACGGGCGGAGAATTTTACATCACGGACTTGGTGCCCGAAGGTTTGAACAAGCCGACGCTGTTGGCGATGGCGGCGGGCGCGGAAACCGACGCCGAAAATGTTTTGGGAAAATTGATTTACGACACGGCCAAGTTGCGCAAGTTAAGATTGCAGCCGTCGACGAACTTTAAAGAACTTCCGGGGCGCGGCGTCGAAGCAATGGTCAGCGGCACGGCCATTCGCGTCGGGAATTTGTCGTGGCTGGAAAGTTTGAACGTTTCAATCAGCGCGAACCTGCGCACGAAAGTCGACCAGCTCCTCGTCAAAGGCAAGACGGTTTTAATCGTGGCGACGGGCAGAGCGGCTCGCGGGCTTGTTGCGATTAAAGACGACATCAACGACGCCGCGATAAAATTTTTGGGCGACCTCAAGCAAAACAAAATTGAATCGCTCGTCCTCACCGCGCAACCGAAAAAGATGACGAGTTGGATTACAAAAAATTTTGCGCCCGACCACGTCCGCACGAACTTGACGCCCGACGGCAAAGCTCGCGAAGTTCAAATCTTCCGCGCCAAAGGAAAAATCGTCGCGGTTCTCGGCAACGACGCTCACGACTTGCCCGCGCTGAAAAATTCCGACGTTGCATTTTTGTTGGAGGGCGGCTCGCTGAATTCGTCGGACGAAAACAAATTTGATTTTGAAATTTCGACGCCCGAAAATTTTTTGGCAGTCAGAGAAGTCGCGTTTAAAGTCGACAAAACTTTAAAGTTCAATCGATTAATCGCGTCGGCCTCGTGGATAATTTTGGTGCCGCCCGCGATTATGTCCGCGCTTGAAAATCCGCCGATACCGTGGCACCCGTTGGCGTCGGCGGTCGGCGTCATAATTTTCAGCGCGATAATTTTGGCGAACTCTTTGCGCTCAAAATAAGGAAGGAGATTTTAATTTTGAAATATATCAGCACGCGCTCAAAAATCAAACCGATAAACTCGTCCGAAGCAATTCTCCAAGGTCTTGCGTCGGACGGCGGGCTTTTCGTCCCGGAAAAAATTCCCAAGGTTAAGCTCGAAGAAATCGGCGAACTTGTAAACAAAACTTATGAGCAACGAGCCGCGTGGCTCCTCGGAAAATATTTGACGGACTACACGCCCGACGAACTCGGCGAATGTTCGGAGCTGGCTTACAACTGGTTCGACGTTCCGTCGCGCGTGCCCGTCGCCATTTTGATTCAAGACCCGAAGAATCCTCAAGCACCCGTCGGCAACATGGAACTTTGGCACGGCCCCACGTCCGCCTTCAAAGACGTTGCGCTGCAAATGTTGCCGCACCTCATGCGCATGGCTTTAAAGAAAGTCGGCGAGACGAAAAAAATTTTAATCCTCGTTGCGACTTCGGGCGACACGGGCAAGGCGGCGTTGGCGGGCTTCGCGAACGTGCCGCAAACAAAAATCATGGTCTTCTATCCCGAAGACGGCGTGAGCAAAATTCAAAAGCTGCAGATGATTACACAGCGCGGCGACAATGTAAACGTCACGGCGGTCAGAGGAAATTTTGACGACGCACAGTCGGGCGTGAAAAAAATTTTCGGCGACAAAAAAATCCGCGACGAACTCGACAAGCTCGACGTCAAGCTCAGCTCCGCGAACTCGATTAATTGGGGGCGGCTCGTCCCGCAAATCGCTTACTACTTCAGCGGCTACGTCGAACTCATCAAGACCAATCAAATCAAACTCGGCGACAAAATTAATATCAGCGTGCCCACCGGAAATTTCGGAAACATTTTGGCGGCGTACTACGCGCTGCGCATGGGCTTGCCCGTCAAAAAATTAATTTGCGCCTCGAACATGAACAACGTCCTCACAGAATTTTTCGCGACGGGCACTTACAATCGCAAGCGCGAATTTTTCAAGACGATTACTCCGTCGATGGACATTTTAATTTCCAGCAACTTGGAGCGACTGCTTTATCACGAGAGCGGCGGCGACTTCAAACAGGTCAGCCGCTACATGAACGACTTGAACACGCGCGGCAAATACACCGTCGAAAAATCTTTGAAGGCGCGCCTCGATAAAATTTTCCACGCCGAATTCGTGACGGAAGACGAGACAAAAAATTTCATCAAGCGCATGTTCGATTCGTTCAAGTATTTGGTCGACACGCACACCGCCGTTTCAATCGCCGCCTTGAGCAAATATCGCGGGCGCACGAAAGACTTCACGCCCGTTTTGAACGCCTCGACTGCCAGCCCGTACAAATTCACGAGCGCGGTGCTCACGGCTCTGGAGCAAAAGATTGAAGGCGTCGACGACTTCGCGCAACTCAAGCAGCTGAACTATCTGACGAACTTTAAAGTTCCGCGAAATCTTTCCGAACTTGCAGACGCTGAAATTTTGCACGACGGCGTTTGCGACAAAGACGACATGGCGGACAGAGTTTTGAAGTTCGCGGCAGAGTAAAAAAAAATTTTCCCCGGCACTCGATTGAGCGTCGGGGATTTTTTTTATAAGTTTAAACTTTGTTGATAGAAGTCCAGTGCGTTGCCGTGAAGAGCGTTGCAATAAACGTCGTCGAAGTCAAAAATTTTTCGTAACTTTTTCGGGAGAATGAAACCGTCGCGGACGAACGAATCAACCCACGCGTCGACGAAATCTTTATCAATCGGGACGCGCAAAATTATTTCGCCGAAATTTTCCAGCACGTCGCAACAAAAATCTTTGACGCCCTCGTTAATCTCCAAAAGTTCCGCGAAATTAATTTGCCCGGCCTCCGGCTCGCCGAAAACAGGTTTGCCCGCCGCGTCGAAGTATTGAAGTTGAGCGTCGGGCGCAGTCAAAATGCTCTCGAACAGCAGATGATATTTGTAGACGGCGGACGTGGTCGTTTGATAGTCGGCGTCCTCCGCGAAGCAGCCGCGCATTCTTTCAGACGCCTCCGAGCCGAAACGATTGGTCGCGTTCGTCGCGAAGTAGTAGCCCGTGAAAATTTTTTTCGTCAGCCGCTGCAAATGAAATTGAATCGTGCCGGAATAGCCCATGTCAGCCAAACCGATTTTGTCGAACGAGCCGCCCAGCCCGTCGATATATTTTTTGTAGTTCGTCTGCTCGGTCGTCACGTGCGCCATAATTTCTTCGGCGTGTTGTTTAATAATTTTTTTGACGAGCGCGAAAGATTCGTTGGGCAAAGAAATTTTCGTGTCGTCGCCCAAGTCCAAACCGAACCGCGCGGCGAAAAATTGTTTGAGCGTGCCGTTGAAGTTCAGCTTAATGATGTCTTCCGTTTGCGAAAGATTGTTGACGGCGGCCACGGTCACGGCTCTGCGCGAGGCGTAAAAATAATCGGAAGGTAGCGGCTCGACGTTTAAAAGTTTCGTCACGAGTTTGTACAGCGGCTGAAGAAAATATCCGTCGCGAGCGAGGAAAAAAATTCTTTGGATTTTATCTTCGCGCGTCTTTTGAATCAGCCACAAAATATAAGTCAGCAGCGGCGTGCCGAAAAACCAGTAGCCGAATTCGCGGAAATTTTTCATGACGAGTTTGCCGGGGCGTTCGCTCATGTCGGCGTTGAGGGCGAACGGGCTTTGAAATTTTTTCGCGAGCACGGTGCCCAAAAAAATTCCCGCGTAAAGTGATTTCCTTCCGCCGAGACGTTGAGCAAACATTTTTCCGAACGGCGTCAGCGTAAAAAGATTTATCGCGCTCATCAAATGATACGTCGCAAATTTTCTGTCGCTTGGAATTTGTATATCGCTCGTTTCGTTGTCGCCCAAGTGAATCAACTTGCCGGGCGCGTTCAGTCCGTCGCGCACGAAGCGTTCCCAAATGGCGGCGGTGTCCTTCCTCAAGCCCGTCTCGCAAGAAATAAAAAGTTTGTCGTAGCCTTCGACGCCGCACTTTTTTAAAAGGCGTTCGAGGTCGGGCGTTTGCATGTACATATCGGAGACGAGCCAAATTTTTTTCTTGTGTCGGTCGCGAAGTTCTTTAAACCAGCCGACGATTTCTTTGCGCGGCAAAATCATTTCGACTTCCGTGGCAACTTCAAGCTCGCGAATTTTTTTGCAGGTCGCCTCGTCGAGTTTGGCAAGCTTGGAAAAACTTTTATAAATTTCGTCGAGGGTCACGTCGCCGCCTTTGACTTGTCGCGCATCATTTTCCGCCGCGATTCGCAGCTTCGGGAAGTCAAAACTTTTTCCGAGCAAGTCTTCAACCTTGAGCCGAATGATTTCGTTCACGTGATACGGTTCGGCAACTTTGCGCATAAGCAGCGTGTCGAAGATGTCGAACGTCACGACTTGTCCGTTGTTGGCCACGTAGGAAACGTCCTTGACGCTGTGGCCGAGGTATTGCCAAAGATTTTTCATGCCGACGTTCACGGAATAAGTTTCGGCGGCGGGATTGTATTCGTAAAAATCCATTTCCTCCGCGGCGGCCGCGAGTGCAACCGAACGCTCGAAGGCGTGAGCAATCGTCCCGTCGTTTTGTTTTCGTTCGGGCGGGAAGTCTTCAAACGTCAGGCCGAGCTCCAAAAATTTTTTCAACGCTTTGCTCCGCGCCCAAAACATCGTGCCCATCGGGAAATCAAAATAAGTTGTCGGCGGCGGCGAAATTTTTAATCGTTGCAAAAGAATTTGTCCGACTTCACGATTCGACAGCCACGTAAACGCGATGTACGGCATGTTCGGCGGCGGCTGCGGATAAACGAGTCCGAGGCGTTTGTTGTCGTCGAACGCTTTAAAAATTTTCCGCAAAAGTTTCGGCTTGCCCAACAGCGCGTCGAAAAGATAATTGCGCCAGCTGTTTTGCTCCGCGCCCGTGTACAAAGATTTTTTCGAGTGAATGTGAGCGACGAAATCATAATCGGACAGCAGGTCGCCGAAGCCGACGAGGAACGGCGCAACGTCCCGCCCGCGATTGGGCACGACGCGCACGATACACTTTTCCATGTTGGAAATTTTTTCAAAGGCGGCACGAACTTTTTCTTCGGCGGCGGCGTCGACGATTGAAATCAGCGCGTCGAATTTATACGGCATGTTCGAGCAGTAAGTTGCAATTTCGTCGAGCAGGTCGAGATAAAAAATGTGTGCTTGAATTGCAATCTTGCCGGGCTGTGTGTCCAGCTCTTCGCCGAAAGGATTTTCCTCGCTCTGAATAAAATTCATTCTGCCCGCCGTCGTCACGCCTCTCAACAGACAAGACATCTGCCAATTTTTGTAACGCTGCGTGTTCTTCAGCACGGGCGCGAACGTCGTGTAAAATTTATCTTTGAGAGCCTCTTTGCGTTCGCCGCCGAGCGGCAGGACACGATAAAAAAGATGCGCCGCCGAAAGAATTTTTTCCTTGTTGTCGAAGTGCAACCAATTTTTTAATGACTGAAATTTTTCGCCGACGTTCCACGAATTCAAATTTAAAATCGAGTCGTTCAACTTCGTGAGCCGTTGATTTTCTTCCAAAAGTTCTTCGTTGCGCTCGGCCAGCTCTTTTACGTTGCGGGTTAAGGTGTCGACGAAAATTTTTTCCGTCTCGCCGAAAATTTCAAACGTCACGTGCCCCGAAAGATTTTCGACTTGGAAAATAATTTGCGGGTCGCTCGTCCAAAATCTGCGGAAGCCGACGACGACTTCGCTTGAGTTGTCGCCGTAAATTTCCTGCTCCGTGCCGTTTATGAGCGCGCGATTTATCTTGAGCGAAATAAAATTTTCGTCGGGGTCGAAGCGCAAAATTTTTATCGGGCGTTCCAAATCGAAATCGATTCGCCCGTAAAATTTTCTCGCGCCGTCGACGTTGATAATTTTTTTCGCGGCCAAAAAATATTCGTCGTCTTCCATGACAAAAATTTTCGCGTGGAGCATGGAATTTTTTTCCGCAAGATTGAACACGTCGAAGGAGCCGCCGTCGCGAAGAAAAGTTTTATCGTCGTAGCCGTAAAGTTTTTTTATTTGCGCGGCGTCGGCGGGATTGCTCAACAAATTTTTTAAAAGCTCCAAGCCCGCCAAACGGAACGCGGAAGAGGCAACGCCTTCGCGCTCCAAATAAAGTTTTGCCAGGGCGAAGCGTCGATTAATTTTTCCGTCGACCAAAAATTTTTTCGCTTCGGGGAAGACCTGCAAAAAAAATTCGTCGTCCGTGAAATGTTCGACGACTTCTTGCGCCAAGAAAAAATGTTCCAGCTCGCCGCGAACAATTTTATCGAACGTCGTCGCCGAAAAATTTTCTTGACGCAAACGACGCAAACGAAATTTCGTCAAACGTTCGGGCAAAATAAAAATTTCCTCGCGGAAGCACAGCCGAATCCACATCAAATAATCGGGCAGCTGCCAAAAGCCGTGCGCCTCAAGCAAATTGTATTTCGCGTAGACTTCGCGGCGGAGCATGGCCGAAGGGTGGCACAGGCAGTTCGTGTTGTAAAAAAAATAATTCAGCCACTCGGTGCGCGAACGATTCGGTTGCTCAAAAACTTTTTTGTAAAAGTCGTCGTCGTCCGGCTCGTAAGAATCTCCGCGCTCGTCTATAAATTCAACCCACGTGAAACACGCCGCAAATTTTTCGTTCGCGTCGAGGAAGGCAACTTGCTTCTCCAATTTTTCGGGCGTCCACAGGTCGTCGGAGTGGTGCACGGCGATATATTTTCCGCGCGCGAATTTCATGGCCTCGGCAACGGCAACGCCCGCCCCGCGATTTTCCTCGTAAAAAAAATTTTTTATGCGCGGGTCGTCGAAATTTTTTATAACGTCGCGGCTGTTGTCGCGTGAGCCGTCGTCGACGATTAAAAGTTCAAAGTCCACGAACGTTTGATTGAGGACGCTCTCAATCGCCGCCGCCACATAAGCCGCGTGGTTGTAGCTCGTTAAAATCACACTGACTTTAGGTTTTGTCATTTACAGTCTCCTTAATGCTCGACAAGTCCGCAATGCAACCCGCCCAACTCAAGCCGACGCCGAAGCCCGCGAGCATGACGCATTTTAATTTTTCCGCGCCGAAATTTTTTACGACTTGCTCAATCGCCAGCGGCACGCTGCCCGAAACAAGATTGCCCGTCTCCGAAATGTCGTTGTGGAAGGGCACGTCGTTCAAGCCGGCCTTGTCGCGAAGGTAAGTCATCATGAATTTGTTCGCCTGATGAAAAATGCAATAATCCAAATCGGCGCGCGTGAGGTTTGCGGCGTTCAAAACTTTTTCGACGAGCGGCGGAACTTCTCGGAGCGTGAAATAAGTTATCGCCATGCCGTCCATAAAAATTTCGTAGTTCGAGCGATAGTTTCCGTTCTCGTCCGTCGAAAAAATTTCGGGATTGTCGCGGGACATGAAACGACTGCCGCCGACGGGAATAATCAATTTGTCGAAGCGCGAACCGTCCGAACCGAAGACGAACGCCCGAAGATTTTCTTTGTCGCCGCCGTCAATCCAAGTGGCCGTGGCTCCGTCGCCGAAAAGCGGCCGCGTCGATTTATCTTTGGCGTTGATGTATTTCGTGTAGACGCTCGACGTGATGAACAAAATTTTTTTCGCCAGGCCGGTTTCGATTAAACCTTTGGCGACGGCCAGCCCGTAAACGTAGCCCGAACAGCCCAGCGCGATGTCCATTGTGCCGACAGATTTTTTCAGGCCGAGGCGGTGTTGAAGATGAGCGGAAGTGTGCGGGCCCAAGTGGTCGGGGTGCTG
The DNA here is from genome assembly GCA_946408105.1 of uncultured Selenomonadales bacterium. Classification (GTDB taxonomy): domain Bacteria; phylum Bacillota; class Negativicutes; order Selenomonadales; family Selenomonadaceae; genus Quinella. The sequence goes on from CAMJQS010000001.1 coordinate 48,335, forward strand.
CGTGCAGAGCAAAATAAAATCAATCTCGTGGCGGTCGAGGTCGTGTTCGGCAAAAAGTTTTTCCGCCGCGTTGAAAGCCAAATCGCCTGCGGCCTCGTCCTTGCCGCAGAGGTGTCGACACTTAACGCCAATTTTTTTTATAAAGCGGGCGTCGACGAGTTCCGAATTATTTTCAATCGTCGCGGGCAAATAAGTTGAAATCGCTCGTATCGTCGCAAACATTTTTTCATCTCCCGAAGCTTTTTAGAATCGCGCAAATTTTTCTCACGTCGTCCTCGGCAAGTTCGCCGTACATGGGCAAGCTTAAAACTTGTCGGCCGATAAGATTTGCGGCGGGAAGATTGTCGGAGCTCGACGAATTCAGCTGACGATAGCAAGTGTACTCGCTGCACAGCGGATGAAAATATTTTCGCGTGTAGACGTTGAAATTTTTAAAAGCCTCGTGAACAAAATCCCTCGACCGCCCGAAAATTTTTTCGTCGACGCGCACGACGTAATATTGATAATTGAGCTTGACGTCGGCTGCGCATTTCGGCAAGAGTTTCAAGCCTTCGACCTCGGAAAGTTCTTCGTTATAAATTTCGTGCAGACGAATTCTTTTTTGCCGTTCGCCTTCGACGTAGTTGAGCATGATTCGACCAATCGCCGCGCGCACTTCGTCGAGCTTGCCGTTTATGCCGGGCATGACGACTTCTTCCTCGTTCTTGATTCCGAAATTTTTCAGCAGGTCAATTCGTTGCTTAACGTGTTCGTTCTTCATGACGAGCGCGCCGCCTTCGACGGTGTGATAAAGTTTCGTCGCGTGAAAACTCAGCATGGAAATGTCGCCGAAGTTCCCGATGCCTTGCCCGCCGATTTCCACGCCGAACGCGTGAGCCGCGTCGTAGACAACGCGCAAGCCGTAACGGTCGGCAACCTCTTGAATTTTTTCAACGGCGCAGGGCGTGCCGAAAACGTGAACCGCCAAAATTGCCGTTGTGCGCGGCGTTATCATCGATTCGATTTTGTCCGCGTCGATGTTCATGGTCTCGGCGTCCACGTCGCAAAAAATCGGCGTGATGTTATTCCAACTCAAAACGTGGGGCGTGGCCGCGAACGTGAAAGGCGTCGTGATGACTTCGCCGCTCAACCTTAGACTTTGGCACGCAACCATTAGCGCGATTGTTCCGTTGTTGAACAGCGACAGGTGCGGAACCTTCAAAAAATTTTTCAGCTCGCGCTCAAGCATCGTGTGTTGCGGGCCGTTGTTCGTCAGCCACTTTGAATTCCAGATGTCGCGCAATTTTTCCGTGACTTCCTCAATCGTCGGGAAAACCGGCCGCGTCACGAAAATTACTTTTTCAAACGGCTCAAGATTTTTCATCGGTCGTCTCCTTTTTATGTGTTTGTATTCTACTTTTTCTTTGCGCGCCCTTTTTAGCTGTTAGCTGTCAGCTGTTAGTAATTAGAAAATCGAACAGCTTTAAACTAACAGCTATCAGCTAAACATGACGGCCTCTGATTACGCGGCGCGGTCTTCTTCATCGGTCGTCTCCTTTTTATTTTTTTTCTTGCGAATTTTTTCGGCCGTCTTCGGGTCAATTTTTTCCAAATAATTCAGCGGGACGACGCGCGGATTTTTTTTCGTCAGCTCGTAAAGTCTTTTGTAACTTTCCAAGGCCTTGTCGGTTTGCTTTGTCTCGTCGAAAATTTCTGCGCGCAACTTGTAAGCAATCGGATTTTTTTCGTCGAGAGCAACGGCGCGTTCAATGTCCTCAAGCGCAAGTTCCAACTCGCCGCGCATGTGTCGAACGTCCGCGCGATTTAAAAAATTATACAAATTCTTCGGGTCTTTATCAACAGCCGCGTTCGCGTCGACAAGTGCGCCGTCGTAGTCTCCGCAAATCGCCTTCGCCCGTCCGCGAATGCCGAGACACTCCGCCACGTCGTCCTGGTTTTTTGCGCGAAGGGCGCGTTCAATTTGTTTAAGCGCAAGTTCGCCCTGGCCGTGGTCGTTGTAGATGTCCGCGTTGATTCGCAGCTGCGTGGCGGCCTTGGCTTTGGCGGCGTCGGCTTCGTCACGTACCTTCGCCCAAAAAATTTTCCTCTTTTCGTCCGCCTCAAAAATTCTTTCACGCGTCCGAGGACTTTCGTATTTGTAAGCAAGCTCGACGAGCGTCTGAACTTTTTCGCCGAGGTTGTACAGATTCGACAGGGCGCGCAGCTCACGATAAGCAAGTTCGTCGTTCAAAAAATCTGTCGTGTTCCCGACGCGCCGAAAGTTCCAGCCGTCAATCGAATCGTAATCGTGGAAAGCCTTCGACAGGCCGCCCGCGAAGTAGTAAGCGTTAATCGCCGCGCTCGTGGGGTCGTCGCCCGTGTTCATCGAGTAAAAAATTTCGCGGCCGTCAATCAAAACTTTATAGGCGCGGTCGACTTTGCGAACGATGACATGGCCGCCGCCGTATTCGCTCATCATCTGCGACAATTTTGCTTCGCGCTTGTCGGTGTCGGGGTGGTCGCTGAAAGTTTGCTCGTCGGGTTTGTCGTGCGCGTCGAACTCCAAAAAGTCGCGTGTCTCGTATCGAACGTAATAGCCCAGGCGATTCATCGAGGCCGCGCCGCCGCCGGGATTAAATCCCGCGCTCGTCATCAGATAAAAACCGCCCTCGTCGGCCTCGTATTCGGCGGGCACGTTAATATTTTTGGCGATTGAGTAATCGACCATCGCGGAAAATTTATTCCAGTCAATGTTCCTGCCGTTGTCGGCGTGCAATCCGACGATCATCGCGCCGAGCTGTTGAGCGACGGCTTGCGCGTAACTTTTAGCGGAGTGTTGCTCAAGGCCGTGAGTCATCTCGTGGGCAAGGACTGCGGCAATTTGATTTTCGTCGCCGTTCAAATTTCTGACGAGCCCGCGATTAATGCTGATGTAGTTCATCGGGTAACACGCGGCGTTAAATTTTTCGTCGTCGTTTACGCTCCACACGAACGGCAGAGAGTTTGCTTTGAGTTCGTATTGGCCGTTGTTTACGAGACGAGTCATCACCGAGTCGACGAGTTCAACGTCGCGTTTGTTTTTGTCGACGCCGTTTTTTTCCATGTCCTGTCTGCGAACGGCCATTTGCGCGTCGACGTTGTTGCCGAGCGCGAGCATTTCCCTAAGCGTCGACTGATACGCCGCCAAAACTCCGAGAGCCTCCGCCGCGATTGCCCAGCCGTCTGCCGCGAAAACTTTCACGGGATTTAAAAGCGTCGCGACCGTCACGAGCACGATTAAAAATTTTTTCATCTCAAAAACTCCCAACACTTAACTGCTTTCCAAAGCTTGCGCCGCCGCCAAAATTCCAATCGCCGCGTGTTCGAACGTCAGCCCGCCCTGCAGATAAACCGCGAAAGGTTTTCTCAACGGTCCGTCCGCAGAAAGTTCAATCGACGCGCCCTGAACGAACGTGCCCGCCGCCATGATTACTTGGTCTTCGTAGCCGGGCATGTCCCACGGCTCCGGCGACGCGAACGAATCGACGGGCGAAAATTTTTGTATCGTTTGACAAAATTTTATCAATCGTTCGGCCGAGCCGAGTTCAATCGCTTGAATTATATCGCCGCGAATTTCTTCGGGCAACGGGCTTGTTTTGTATCCGAGCTTTGAAAAAATTCCCGCCGCGAAAATTGCGCCCTTGAGTGCTTGAGCCGTGACGTGCGGAGCCAAAAACAATCCTTGATACAAAAGACGCGGCGTCCCCAAACTCGCGCCGAGTTCGTCGCCCATGCCCGGTGCCGTCAATCGATACGACGCAAGCTCGACCAAATTTTTTTTGCCGACGATGTAGCCGCCCGTCGGAGCCAAACCGCCGCCGATATTTTTTATCAAGCTGCCCGCCGCCAAATCCGCGCCGACCTCGACGGGCTCGCGCGTCTCGACGAATTCGCCGTAGCAATTGTCGACGAACGTTACGCAATTTTTGTTGACGGCTTTGACCGCCGCGCAAATTTTTTCGATGTCGCAAGTCGTGAGCGGCGCACGCAAGGAGTAGCCTCGACTGCGCTGAATCAAAGCAAGTTTTGTTTTAGGCGTGACGAAATTTTTTATCGCGTCCACGTCAACTTTCCCGCCGACTAAATTTAATTCGCGGTAGCCGATGCCGAATTCTTTCAGCGAACCTTTTGCCGCGTGCGCGTGCCCGATGACCGTCTGCAACGTGTCGTAGGGTGCGCCCGTCAAAGAAACCATTTCGTCGCCGGGGCGAAGGATTCCAAATAAGACAGTCGCCAGCGCGTGAGTGCCCGAAACAAATTGCGTGCGAACGAGTGCCGCCTCCGCTGAAAAAATTTCCGCAAAAAGTTCGTCCAATTTTTCGCGGCCGATGTCGCCGTAAGCGTAGCCCGTCGACGTTTTAAAGTGCGCGTCAGAAATTTTCAGCCGCCGCATTGCCTCCAAAACTTTCAGCGTGTTGTGCTCGGAAATTTCTTCGACGCGGGAAAAATTTTCTGCCGCCTCCGTGAGCACAATTTTTTTTAAATCAATCAGTCGTTGTGAAAAAATTTTAATCACTCCCTCGGCATGGAAATTTTCAGGGCGTCGCGCAGGTTGTCGACGGAAAAAATTTTCGCTCTGTCCGTCGCCTTCGACACCTCCGAAAAATTTTTCTTCGGCAAAATAATATTCGTGAAGCCCATGCGCAAAGATTCGTCGACGCGTTGCCTGGCTTTGCTTACCGCGCGAACCTCGCCGCTCAAGCCGACCTCGCCGAAGATGACGCATTGCGGCAAAATTTTTCTGTTCGCGAAACTCGACGCAAGAGCAATGGCCAGCGGCAAGTCCGTCGCGGGCTCGTCGATTTTTATTCCGCCCGCCGTCTTAACGTAAACGTCGCAAGCCCCGATGCTCAAATGCAAACGCTTTTCCAAAACCGCCAGCAAAAGTTGAATTCGTTTTATGTCCACGGCGTCTGAAGTTCTTCGCGGCGGCATGAAAGGCGTCGGCGCAACCAACGCTTGAACTTCGACGAGGAGCGGGCGCGTGCCTTCGACCGTCGGGACGATGACGCTGCCGATGTCGTCGGCTCGTTCGGGCAAAAATAATTTCGACGCGTCGGGCACGTCCTCCAAGCCCGTGTCGCGCATTTCAAACAATCCGATTTCACTCGTCGCGCCGAATCGATTTTTTATCGCCCGCAAAACTCTGAAGTCGGCATTTCGTTCGCCTTCAAAAAATAAAACCGTGTCGACGATGTGTTCCAAAACTCTCGGCCCGGCCAAGCTGCCGTCCTTCGTCACGTGCCCGATTATAAAAGTTGTCACGCCCAAACTTTTCGACAGCTGCATCAAGCCCGCCGAACACTCGCGCACCTGTGAAACGCTGCCCGGTGCGCTCTCGATTTCCGAACGATAAATTGTTTGAATCGAATCGACGATTAAAAGTTCCGGCTGAAGTTTTTCGACGTGATGAGTGATTCGCTCGAAATTATTTTCCGCGCAAATGTAAAGCTCGTCGGCCAACGCGTTCAAGCGTTCGGCTCGCATTCTGATTTGCCTGGAGCTTTCCTCGCCCGTCACGTACAAAACTTTTTTTCCGCCGCGTGCCACATTCGCGCACACCGCCAAAGTCAAACTCGATTTGCCGACGCCGGGGTCGCCCGCGATTAAAATTATTGAGCCGGGAATCAATCCGCCGCCCAACACTCTGTCCAGCTCGCCCGAACCCGTCATGAAACGCGGCAACTCTTCCATGTCGACTTCGGCAATTCTCCTCGGCGTCTCGAAGGTCGGCAGCGCGTGAGAATTTTTTTCCGCGGAAGAAATTTCTTCCTCCTCAACGAGCGTGTTCCACCTGCCGCACGTCGGACACTTGCCCAACCATTTGACGGACTCCGCGCCGCACTCTTGGCAAACGTATTTTGTTTTTTTCTTCGCCATAAATTTCAACTCTTCAAAAAAATTTTTCGTCATTATATCACACGCGGAAAAAATTTTTTTGCAAAAGTTCTCGTCGTCGACGAACAGATTTTCGCGCTTGATTCGCCGCGAGCTTTGTCATAAAATATTTTTGAGGTGATGGACGTGAAAAAAATTTTTACTCTGACATTTTTAATCGCGATGATTTTTTGCGCGACGACGTTCGCCGAAGAAATTCCGCCGCCGATAATTTCCGTGAGCGGTGAAGGCGTCGTCGAAGCTCAACCCGACCGCGCGACAATTTCCGTGGGCGTCGTCACTCGCGAAAAAAATCCTTCCGCCGTTCAAGCCGCCAACGCTCGCGCCGCCTCGAACGTCATCAACTCGATTGTCGCGCTGGGTGTCGAACGCAAAAATATTTCGACGGGCAATTACAGTTTCAATCCCGTCTATCGGCACCACGACAACGGCAAGAGGACGCTCGACGGCTACGAGGCGACAAATTCCGTGACGGTCATCGTCGACGATTTAAATCTTGTCGGAAAAATTATCGACGCGGCTTTGAATCACGGAGCAAATCGTGTCGACAGTTTGAACTTCGGCCTGCGCAACAAAGCAGCTTATCAAGACGAAGCGTTGAGGCTGGCCGTCCTGGACGCGAAGAGAAAAGCTCAAGTGGCGGCCGCCGCCCTCGGCAAAAATATTTTGAGCGTCCGCAGCGTTTCGATTAATTCAAGCCACGTTTCCGCCCCGCGAAATTATAAAATGGCGCGCGCCTCGGCAATGGAAGACGCCGCCGAATTTGAAACGCCGATTGAAAGCGGAACGTTGACTTGCGCGGCGTCCGTTCACGTCGAATTTGAAATCAGCCGGTGATAGGTGTCGGGTGTCAGGGGTCAGGAGGTTTTAGCTGAAACCTGAAACCTGAAACCTAAAAAAATCTTGCAAGTGCTCGGCAAATATTGTAAAATCAAAAAAAGTTTTAAGGACAGTTTTCAATTCAGGGAAGGTGATTAACATGGCAGGAATAAATTCTTTGGGCGGCCTCGCGAATTCTGCCTGGCTCTTTAACTCGAACAATCAAAAACAAAATTCAATCAATCAGCTGTGGAGTGCTTACGGAAATTTTCAATCGAACGCGACGAGCGCACTTGCCGGGCTGACTGAAGTAAACGCCGGCCTCAAAAATGTTTTGGCCAGCTACGACGACGCGAAGAATGCTTTCCAATCCGAATTCTCGGAGGCAATGGAAAACTTGAGCGCGTCCGCCGACAAACTCAAAACTTACAACTTCAACGTGGAAAAGGAAGGCGCGATAACCAATACGACCTCCACCGACGACAAAGGCGTAACGACCACGACGACAACTTACAGCAAAGACATGCAGGCGGCTCTCGACACCGTGAAAAATTTCGTCGACGATTACAACAGCGCGGTAAAATTTTTCGGCGAACACTCCACCGTTTCCAAACGCATTGAGCAAATGGCGACGACCTTCGGCGACACAAGCTATCGTTCTTCGCTCTATTCGTCAATCGGTTTGATGACGGGCGCGGACGGTTCGTTGACAATCGACGAGACAAAACTTGCCGACACGATTTTGAACAATCCCGATAAAGTTTCTTCAATCCTCGGCAAGGACGGCCTGGCGGGCAAAGCGGAAAGTCATATCAGTTTCGCCAACAGCCAAGCCGATAAACTTTTCCCGACCGCCAAAGAAATGCTCGGCGACCAACTCGACACAGCCTCGCTTTACACCGGCAAGGCCTATCGAAACATGACGGCTTACAGCAACATGGGCAACTTGATTAACATGATGTTCTGAAAAATTTTTGCTCGAAATAAAAAGTGCTCGTCGAAAAGTGACGGGCATTTTTTTTGGAGTGAGGAAGATGATAAGAGAGCTTGCAAAAAAATTGGCGGCGTTCACGGAGCTCGTCGGCTGCGTGATAATCGAATTAAAATTTCGGCGCGGCAAGTTTGAATCAAGCGCGGAAATTTTAAAAAATCATTCGGCGATGGCTCTGGTTCGCGTGCGTTCGTCGGAGGCGGAACTTTTGCTCAAGCTGATTCGTCCGCGCGAAGAAATTCAATCGGCACTGGGCAACAGAATTCAATCGACGGAAAAAGTTTGGAGAATTTTTACGGCGTCGGAAATTTTTGCCTTCGCGGACGAGGCCGGCGACGAAAATAAAATTTTCCGTTTCAACCCGCCGATTGTCCCCGCGCTTTTGATTTTGGAAACGCTCTGCTCGGAATTCGCCGCGAACTTCATCAAGCTCAAGTTCAAAAATTTTATCACGGCGGGCGAGCCGCTCTCCTTGTCGGTCGTCGGCAATCGTTTTGAAATTAAAAGTGCGGGCGTCAAAAAAATTTCGGGCGAATTTTATTAAACAAAAAAACCTCGGACGATTTGTTCCGAGATTTTTTTTCGGAGGAGGGTTTTTAGCAGATGAAGTCTCTGTTCCTGTAGTTGTGAATCGCGGTGTTCATGGCTTCGGTTTCGGTGAGGGTGCGAATCTTTTGCCCTTGGCGGTCGAGGAGGAAGTACTCGTTGTCGTTGAAGCCGCCGTGGTCTTTAATCTTCACGCCGCAACGGAAGAGGATGTCGCGGAACTGTTCGCGCTGCTGGCCGGCGTTGCCGTCGAAGCGGAAGCCTGTTTCTCTGGTGAACCTGTTCATGTCGTCGTAGGTCTGTGCGAGGGTGCCGCCCGCCACATTGTCGAGTTCTTCGTCTTTGAGGATTTCGTCTTTGAGAATTTCTTTTGCCATTTTAATCTGTCTCCTTTTGTAAGGTGTTGAAATTTTTTTCCTGTTTATTATACGTCAGCCGGAGGATTTTGTTACAGCTTTGAAAAAAATTTTTTCGGCTCGCGGCGTCGGAAGATGTCTTTTAAAATTTTGTTCGTCATTTTAATTTGCCTCCTTTGTCTTTGCTTGAATTTTTCTTTCTGCGTCTTATACGTTCGCCGAAGAATTTTGTTACACGCTGGAAAAAAATTTTCCTCCGACTTTTGCCGAAGGAAATTTTTTAATCGACGACCGAGCCAAACACTCCGTCCTTGTGCAGGCGTTCGATTTTTATTTTGACGACCGAGCCGAGGCGAATATTTTTTTCGGGCGAATAGACGCGGACATAATTTTTCGTCAGGCCGTCGACGATTCCGTCCGTCGAAGTTTCCGCGATTATTTCGACCGTCTTGCCGATTAATCGTTCAGAAAAAATTTTTGTCTTCGCCCGCGAAATTTCCAAGACTTGAGCCGCGCGGGATTTTTTTGTCTGCGGAGAAATTTGATTGGGCATCGTCGCCGCCAAAGTTCCCGCCCGCGCCGAAAACGGGAAGACGTGAATTTTGCTGAACGGTTGCGCTTGAAGAAATTTCAGCGTCTCGAAAAAATTTTCGTCGGTCTCGCCGGGGAAGCCGACAATTAAATCCGTGCCGATTGAAATTTGCGGAACCTCTTCGACAAGGCGCGCAGTCAGCTCCGAAAAATTTTTCGTCATGTACGGGCGACGCATCGCCTTTAAAATTTCGTCGCTGCCCGACTGCAACGGCAAGTGAACGTGATTGCAAATGCGGCCGTCGTTTTTTATCAAGTCAATCAGCGCGTCGGTCATCTCCGCCGATTCAATCGAACCGAGCCGCAAGCGCAGAGGATTGGCCGCGTCGAGAACAATTTTAATCGCGTCGACGAGAGAAATTCCCTGCCCCCTGAACCCTGACACCTGACCCCTTAAATCCCGCCCGTAAGCTCCGATGTGAATTCCCGTCAAAACAATTTCTTTGAAGCCCGCCGCTTTTAATTCCAAACACTCCGCGCGAATGCTTTCAAGGGGGCGGCTCCTCACGCGACCGCGAACGTAAGGAATTATGCAGTAGGAACAAAAATTGTTGCAACCGTCTTCAATCTTCAAAAAAGCTCGCGTGCGGTGCGGGCTGTGCGGAAGCTCTTCAAACTCGCGGATGTCTTCGACGCTGCCGACTTGAAAAATTTTTTCGCGACGATTAATCGCGGCCTCGACAAGTTCGACAATTTTTGTCCTGTCTTTCGTGCCGATTATCACGTCCACGCCGTCAATCTTTGAAATTTCTTCGGGCTCGCTTTGCGCGTAGCAGCCGACGACGACCACCACGCAATTTTTTTTTGCCGCGCGACGAATCATCTGCCGCGACTTTTGCGAACTTACTGCCGTGACTGTGCACGTGTTCACGACGACGACTTGAGCCTCCGAAATTTTTTCCGCGATTGTCCAGCCCGCCGCCTCGAAAAGTTTTTGCATGGCCTCCGTCTCGTATTGATTGACTTTGCAGCCCAGCGTTTGGAAAAAAATTTTTTTAACTCCGTTCATAATTTATCATCGCCAAAACAGAAATTGCGGCCGTGTCCGTCTTCAAAATTCTTTTGCCCAAAGAAACACTCACGCCGCCCGCAGATTTTATCGCGCCGACTTCGCGCTCACTGAAGCCGCCTTCGGGGCCGACGAGCACGACGATATTTTTTTCTCTGTTCACGCTCAAGACTTCGCGGGCGGTCGTCTCCTTTTCCAGCTCCCAACAGAAAAGCAACAGCGTATCATCATCGAGCGGCGAAATTTTTTTCAGCCAATCGTCAAGCGAAAAAATTTCTTCGACTTCGGGGATTGTGTCGCGGGCGCATTGTTCGGCGGCCTCTTTTGCAATTCGTCTCCAGCGTTCAAGTTTGTTTTGAGTGCGTGCGCCGCCCGGCCGAGCGATTGTCCTTTCCGAGATGAGCGGAAAAATTTTTTCGACGCCCAGCTCCGTCGCCTTCTCGATTATGTTGTCGAAACGATTTTGTTTGGGCAGGCAGTCCGCCAAAATAATTTTTTTCTCGACGGAAATTTTTTGAACTTTGCTGACGCGCCGAGCTTTAATCGTTTCCTTGTCGAAGTCAATCAGCTCCATGACAGCACAGTTGCCCGCGCCGTCGACCGCCGTGATTTTGTCGCCGCGTCTGGCTCTCAACGACCGCGCAAGATGATTCGCCTCGCCGCCGCTTATCGTGACGACTTCGCCCGTCACGTCTCTCAAAAAAATTCTCTTCATGCTTTCACCTCTCAAAAAAATTTTTCCGCTCACATTCCGTAAATCAAAGCCTTCATCATCAGTTCGGGGTCGCGCTCGCGAATTATTTCGGCTTCGGGTATCCACTCTTCGGAAAACAGCGGCAGGTTTTCTATCGTGTCTTTCACGACTTTGCTGACGTTCTTCACGTCTTGAGAATCTTGTCGCGATTGCAAAAATTTTCCGAGCGTCAAACCGACCGTGAACATTTCTTTTTTGTCGACGCCGCGCGTCGTCGGATCCAAGCTTGAAAGACGCAGCACGGGATAAGTTATTTTTTTGTCCGTCGTCATGAGTTTTTCCGCCTTGACGAGCAGGCCGCTTTGCGCGAGTTTTTCTTCAAGCTCTTTGCCGTCTTGATTTATTTTGACGAGCACCAAATGATTTTCCGTCGGCGTGATTAAAACTTCCGCGCCCGATTTTTTTAAGCCGTCCTCCAAAGCGCGCGCGTTAATCAAAATTTGTTCGGCGTAGTCTTTGTACTCTTCGCAGGCGACTTCGCGGAAAGTTATCGCCAAAGACGCCAGCACATTTTTTTTCAACGAGACGTGCCCCGTGTCGATGAGTTTTTGTTCCATTTGCGCCGCAAATTTTTTCCGCGACAAAATTATTCCGCTCTGCGGCCCGTGAAGTGCGTCGCTTGCCGAAAAAGTTGCAACGTCCGCGTAAGGCACGGGCGACGGAATTTTTTTTGCGGCAATCAAGCCGGCGTTCTGTCCGAGGTCGACCCAAAGCTTTGCGCCGACTGCGTCGGCAATCGCGCGCATTTTTTGATAATCGATGTTGTGCGGATAATTGACGGGCGAATAAATTATCATCACGGGCTTGTGACGAAACGCCAGATAACGGACGGTCTCGTAGTTCATGCGAAAATTTTTCGGCTCCACCGCAAACTTTATGAAGTCGTATTTCATTTGTTCGCCGGTGCAGTGTTCCTTCTTGCGCAGATTGAACGACAAAATTTTATCGCCCGCCTTCGCGAAAGTCATCAGCACGACACGCGAGGCCGCCGCCGCGTTCCCCGTGCGAACAATGGCATGCTCCGCGCCGAAAAGTTCGCGGCACCGTTTGACGGCGAGCTGTTCGATTTGGCTGTAGTGTTGTGCGGAATATTGCCCGATGAAGTCGTTGCCGATTGCGCTGCCTTTTATGTATTGCGACAAGGGCGAGGCGGCACTGTCCGTCGGAATTAAAGAGAGCGTGTAAAGTTGTCGGTCGAGGGAAATTTTCAGCAGGTCGCAAAGTTCGCGGTCGAATCTCTGCAGACGCTCAAATAATTTTTTGTTCACCATAAAAAATTCTCCTCTCAAGCAATGCCCGTGAGCATGTAAAACAAAATGCAAAGGAACGGCACGAAAAATTTCAGCCCCATTAAAATTACGATGTCATAATACGCCTCCTTGTGAGTGAGTCCGCAAATGGCAAGCAACGTGACGAGCGCGCCGCAGTGTGGCACGGGGTCGATGCCGACGGAAGCTATCGCAACGATTCTGTGGAGTGCTTCAAGCGGAATGTTTTGCGCGGCTGCCATTTGCGCCCACGTGTCGCCGAGCATGGAAAGCGCGATTGTCAAACCGCCCGACGCCGAGCCCGTTATCCCGCCCATGATGTTCGTCGTGACGACCGCCGAAACCAAAGGCCCCGCACTTTCTCCGAGGCCGACGAGAATTTCTTTTATCGGCAAGAAGCCCGGCATGCTTACCATGACCGAGCCGAACGCAAAACCCGACGCCACGTTCAAGACCGCCGCGCACGAAGACACTGCCCCGTAATTTATTGTCGACAAAAAATTTTCTCCGCCGCGCATAAATTTTCTGCGCCCGATGTAAGCCGCCGCGATTGAACTCAAAATCAACGCGACGCTGATTGACCAAATGGCTTGAACTTTTCCGACGGACGCCGCCAGCAAACTCAAATTAAGCGGCAAAAATTTTTCCAAGCTTGCCTCGTCCCAATGAAAGCCCCACGCCCAATGAAACGGGTTGCTCAAAATCACGTTGAGGACGATGACCATTAAAAGCGGCACGAGCGCAAATTTCCAATCGGGCAAGCGTCTGTCTCTGCGCTGTTTCTTCTCGACTTCTTCGCCGTAACCTTCGCCCGCCGCCTGAAGTTTTTTCGCGCGGAAAGCCAACCAGCCCATGCTTATCGCCAAAAAAATTATCGACGCGAAAAGTCCGAGGCCGACGCCCGCCCATGTCGACGTTCCGAAATACGACGACGGAATAATATTTTGGATTTGCGGCGTGCCGGGCATGGCCACCATCGCGAAAGAAAAAATTCCCATCCACAGCGTGGCCGGCAAAAGTTTTTTCGGGATGTCCGCCTTGCGAAAAATTTCCGCGCCGAAAGGATACATGACGAACGCCACGACGAACACGCTTAGCCCGCCGTATGTCAAAGCCGCGCAACCCAAAATCACTGCCAAAATCGCCCGCTGTTCGCCGAGCAAAGAAATTATTTTTCCCGCAATGGCCGAGGCAAGTCCGCCCTTTTCCATGAGCCGAGCGAAGACCGCCCCGAACAAAAACACGGGGTAATATGTTTTCGTGTACTCCGCCAGCCGCGTCATGTAAAGTTCGCTGTAAGTCGGCATGATTCCGAATTCGCTTAAAAGTGCCGCCACGATTGCGAAGAACGGCGCGATTAAAATTATCGACCAGCCGCGATAAGCGAACATCATCAGCCCGCCGATAGCCAACGCTATGCAAAAGGTTTCCAAAAAAATCATCTCCGAAAATTTTTGATTCGATTCTTTTTGAGTTTAAACCGCGCAAAAAAAACCGTCAAGCAAAAAAATTTTCTTCGGCGCGGGCGATTGACAGAGTTAAGCCGCTGTGATAAACTTTGGCGCGTTAAGCAGGAGCCTGCGCTTCTCACCCGCCGACCTTGAATGTGTTGGCGCGGTTGCAAGAAAATTTTTCTGTGGGAATCGCGGGTGGCTTACAAGCCGCCTTTAATTTTTTTCTACGCGCCGCAGGAGGTGTATTTCAATTAGTAGGGACACTTTGAGAATCAATGAGGAGATTCGTATCCGCGAGGTCAGAGTGACCGACGCGAACGGCGAACAGCTCGGCGTTATGCTCACGCGCGACGCGCTGCGCTTGGCCGAAGAAAAACATCTTGATTTGGTGGAAGTCGCGCCCAAAGCCAGGCCGCCCGTCTGCCGCATTATGGACTTCGGCAAATATCGTTATGAGCAACAGAAACGCGAAAAGGAAGTTCGCAAGAAGCAAAAAATCATCACGGTCAAGGAAGTCAAACTCCGCCCGAACATCGAACAGCACGACTTTGAAGTCAAACTCAAAAACGCGCAACGCTTTATCGAAGAAGGCAACAAAGTCAAAGTGACGATTATGTTTCGCGGGCGGGAGCTGTCGCATCCCGAATTGGGCGGGGAAGTCCTCAACAAGCTTGCAAAGGCTCTGGAGGAAGTCGTGAACGTCGAGCGTGCCGCCAAACTTGAGGGCAAAAACATGACGATGATTCTCTCTCCTAAGGCACAAAAGGCGCAAAAGACAAAGAAGACTACTCAGACAAAAGGAGGGGACAAAGTTGCCCAAAATCAAGACACACCGCGCAGCAGCTAAGCGTTTTCACGTGACCGGCAGCGGCGAATTCAAACGCAATAAAGCATACAAGAGCCATATCTTGGAAAAGAAGACCCGCAAACGCAAGAGAAATCTCCGCAAGGCGACGCTTGCTTCGGCAGCGGACAAAGCGCGCGTGAGGAAAATGCTTCCCTACGCTTGAAAATTTTTTGAACGGAGGAGATTATCTTGAGAATAAAGACGGGCGTCACGGCGCACAGACGCCATAAAAAAATCCTCAAGCTCGCCAAAGGTTATCGCGGCGCGAGGAGCAAACAATTTAAAAAAGCAAACGAATCAATCATGAAGGCCGGCCAATACGCGCACCGCGACCGCCGAGTTAAAAAGCGCGAATTCCGCCGCCTGTGGATTGCCAGAATCAACGCGGCCGCTCGCATTAACGGAATTTCTTACAGCAAATTGATTTGCGGCCTGACAAAAGCGGGCGTCGCCGTCGACAGAAAAATGATGGCCGAACTTGCCGTCAACGACGCGGCGGCCTTTGCAAAACTCGTCGCCGTCGCCAAAGAAAATATTTAAGTCATGAACAAGAAAGGCGAACCCCGGCACGGCGGAATGCAAAAAGGTTGGCGCAAACCCGAAGGAACACGCGAGCAACATCAAATGCGCGCTTACCCCGACGAGTGGGAATTGATTCAACGTTTCGCCAAGCTCGTAAAATACGGCGACAAAGAAGCGTGCATAAAATTTCTTGAGGAACATGACAAAACGGAATAAAAAAAATCAGCCTCTCCAATTTTCGGAGAGGCTTTAAAATTTTTTCGCGCAAAATTATTTGAACAGGTTGGAAAATTTTTTTACAATGTCGTCCTTTTGTTCGAGGACTTCGGAATAGTTGATTTTGATTCCGTTGTTGAGCGCGTCTTCGGGCGCGGGCAAGTTGTAGCGTTCGGGCATTTTAATATCGCGGCGAACGGGAACGGTTCCCGCCTCGGCGACTTTTTGTTGCGCTTCTTGCGTCATGAGATAATCGAGAAATTTTTTGGCGTTGTCTTTGTGGTCGGCGTCTTTGAAAATGGCAACGGGGCTGGGCACCATCAACAGTTCGTGAGGATAAACCATTTTGAGCGGCGCGCCCTTGTCGATTTTCCCGGCGGTTATGTAGTCGACGCCCAAGCAAGCGTTAAGTGCGCCGTCGGCTGTGTCGTCAATAACGCGGCCGGAGCCTTTGCTTTTGGTCGCGCCGTTGTCGTGCAGGCGAATGATATAATCCCAGCCGAATTGTTTTTCGAGAAGGGCAATGCTCATGAACGCCGTGCCGCTGAGTGCGGGGTCTGCAATGCCGAAAGAATTTTTATAAAGCGGGTCGGTGGCAATCGTCTCCCAACCTGCGGGCTCCGTCGTGACTTTGTTGGTGTTGATGACTATGCCGAGCGTGCCGAGTCGCGCGGCGGTGAACGAGCCGTCGTAGTCGTCGAAGGGATTCAACAGCTCCTCAAAACCTGCGGGCTGATATTTTTCCAGCAAGCCGTCGTTCTTCATTTGATAAAAGTCGGGGACTTCGCTCGTCCAAATTATGTCCGCCATGAGGTGGCCGCTTTGGCGTTCGGCTTCGAGTTTGGCCATGATTTTTCCCGCGCCCGCCGATTGCCAGTCAACATCAATTTCGGGGTGCTTGGCCTTGAAGCCTTCGACGATTCCGCCGATAAGCGACTCCTTCATCGAAGTGTAAATGACGAGCTTGTTTGCGGAATTTTTATCGTCCGCTTTTTTGTCGGGAGCTTTGTCGCCGCCGCAACCCGTCACGAGCAACGTTGCCAAAAGCAACGCCGCCATAAAAATTTTTTTGAACATAAACAACCCTCCGTAAAAAACGTTTTAAATTTTATTTAACGCTCAACCTTTGGGCGTGTACTTCATCAAAATATTTTTTCCCGAATCGTAAATCGGAATGAATTTATCCGCGCCGCCTTTGACGACAATTTCTCCGTCGCCGACAGTGAAAGTGACATCGCCCGCCGCAGAAATCGGCATTCCCACTTCGCCCGACAGCACTCTGATTTTGTCGTCGGAATTAAAATCTTCGATAACGTCGCAGCCGTCGCCGTCCTTGTAAACGAAAATATCTTTGCCGTCGCCGCCGAAGAGTGTATCGTCGCCCGCGCCGCCCCAAAGTGAATCATTGCCCGCGCCGCCGTTCAAGCTGTCGTTGCCTGCGCCGCCCGTGAGCGTGTCTTTTCCGTCGCCGCCAAGGATTGTGTCTTTGCCGGCCGCGCCGTCAATCAGGTCGTCGTCTTCCGTGCCGATGATTTTGTTGGCTTTTTTGTTGCCGACGATTTTTAAAGAATAATCGACAGCCGCCGCGTTAATCGTCTTGAGTGTGTCGACGTAATCGGCGTACTCGCTCGGCGTGAATTCGTCCGCCGTGTAGTTCGTCGTGAGTGTCGCGCCCGTGCCCGCCGAATTGTATTTCACGCCGTCCGCAGATTTTTTATAAACGTGTTCGCCGCCCGCGTCAACGTAAGTGACAACTTTATCGGCTCCGCCCGCCACGGAAATTTTTCCTTTGCCGACAGTCAAAATCAAATCGTCGCCGCTGGTCGAAGTTACCGCCGTTCCCGAAGCGATAGAAATTTTATCTTCCTCTGCGTAGTCGGTGATGACGTTCGCGCCGCTCGATTTGTAATAAAACGTGTCGGAACCTGCGCCGCCCGTCACGCTTCCCGCGCCCAAAATTTTAATCGTGTCGTCACCTTTGCCTGCTTTGACCAAAATATTTTTTCCGCGCGCAACAATCGTATCGTTGGAACTGCTGCCGGTTATCGTCGCCTTAGAATAGTCCGCCGCGAAGTCGTAAATATAACTTCCGCTGACCGTAACTTTTTTTGACAGCGCACTTGCCGCCGCCGTAATCGTTTTGCTTTTGAGCTTAAGACCGTCGAGAGAAGTCACGCCCTTCATCGTCGCCAAAGTTTTTGCGGCCGTTGACTTCGAATAAGTTATCTCGTTGTTTGAAAGTTTGTAGCCGGCCGTCGTCGCCGCGCTCTTATAAGTTGCAGTCGTCCCGTCGAGTGTCCAGCCCGCCGCCGTCGTCTTCGATTTGGTTACGTTTGAGCCGAGCTTTAAAGTATAACCGTCGCTGATTGTGACTTTGCCGGTGCCGAGTGAGGCCTTCGAGACCGTCACAACTTTTTTGCTCAAGCTCAAGCCGTCCAAACTTTTCACGCCGCTGACCGTCACAAGCGTCGTTGTAGATTTTTTCGAGTAAGTTATAGCGTTGTCGGCGAGAGTGTAGCCCGCGCTTTTCGTTTGCTTGTAAGCGGCCGTCGTCCCGCTCAAGCTCCAAGCTTTTGTCGTCTTCGGTGCCGTGACATCATCGGCAAGCGCAAGAGTATAACCGTCGCTGATTGTGACTTTGCTCGTGCCGAGTGACGCTTTGGCAATGGTGACGGTCGTGCCGTCCAACGAAATGCCGTCGAGACTTTTAACGCCTTTGACGACGAGCGAACCGTAAGTGGCGGTCGTGCCGGAGAGCGTCCAAGAAGTTTCTTCACCGTCGATGTTGACAGCCGACAAACTCGCCGCGCCCGCCAAAGTTATCTTGCCGTCGCCGACCGTAACGATTACATCGTTTCCGCTTGTCGTCGTCGAGAATGTCGCACCCGAAACGTTCAGCGTCGAAGTTTCATTGAAGCCGATTACTGAATCGTTGCCGTCGCCTGATTTATATTGAATTAAATTGTACTTGTTACTGGAATGTAAACTGATTAAATCGTTACCCGCGCCCGCGTCGATTTTCGCGTGCCAGTTACGAATGTTAATGTAATCGTTGCCCGCACCTGCATTAATTGTAACGTAATCAGCGAAGCTGTAAATAGAATCGTTACCCGCGCCTGCGTCAATTGTTGCTGAATTGCTGTAGCTGTAAATAGAATCATCACCCACGCCCGCGTCAATTTTCACGTACTGGTCAATGATGTCAATTGAATCGTTGCCCGCGCCGCCGTAAATTGTTGCATTTTTGCCGCTACTTTCAATGTAATCGTTACCGTCACCGCCGTTTATTGAAACATTACCGCCCCAGTTTTTGATTGAATCGTTGCCCGCACCGCCATAGATTGTAGGTTGGTAGCCGTCGTTGAAAATCGTATCGTTGCCTTTTCCCGCGTTGATTGAAACGTTCGAGCCGTTGTTGAGAATGAAATCGTTGCCCGCGCCCGCGTTAATTGTCACATTATCGCCGCTGTAGTGCCAGCCGCCGTTTTGAATTGAATCTGCGCCGCTCGTGCCGCTGACCAAAGTGTTGTTCTTTCCGTTGTAAATGTCTGCCATGAAAATCATCTCCTCTACAAATTTTTAATCGCGTCTTTCATTTCGCGGACGTATTGGCCGACAAAGGACGGAGCCGCCTCGCCGCGCGCCGCAAGAATTTTTATAATCGCGGAACCGACAATCGCGCCGTCGGAAATTTTTGCCATTTGCTTTGCTTGCGCGGGCGTGGAAATTCCAAAACCAATCGCGCACGGAATTTTTGTGTTGGCTCTGACGGCCGCGACGATTGAAGCCAAATCGGTTTTAATTTCGCTGCGCACGCCCGTCACGCCCAAGCTCGACACGATGTAAACGAAACCTTCGGCCTCGCGGGCAATCATGGCGATTCGGTCTTCGGAAGTCGGAGCAATCATTGAAATTAAATCGACGCCGAACTTTTTGCACGTCGACAAAAATTCTTCCTTCTCCTCGAAGGGCACGTCGGGCAAAATCAATCCGTCGACGCCGACTGCCGCGCACGTCGAAATAAATTTTTCCGCGCCGTAAGAAAATACGACGTTGGCATAAGTCATGAAGACGAACGGAACTTTGACATCGCGGCGCAGGTCGCGAACCAAATCAAAAATTTTATCGGTCGTGACGCCGGCCTTGAGCGCGCGAATGTTTGCTTCTTGAATGACGACGCCCTCGGCGGTCGGGTCGGAAAAGGGAATGCCCAATTCGACGAGGTCTGCGCCGTTCGCGACGGCGGCTCGGACAACGGCGGCGGTCGTCGCCAAGTTCGGGTCTCCGCAAGTGATGAACGGAATGAACGCTTTGCCGCGGGCGAACGCCTCTTTAATCTTGCTCATAAAAAATTCTCCTCCGTCGTTTTGAAAAATATTTTACCGTGAAAAAATTTTTGCGTCAATTCGTGCGTCTTGCCCAAAATAAAAATCTCTTGTAGAATTGTCAGGGTCAGGAGTAAGGGGTCAGGTGTCAGGGTTTTCTCCCTTATTCCCGAATCCTGAATCCTGAATCCTAAAAATCGACCGAAGGGAGATTTTTTATGACGGGACTTTTAGAGACGCCGTACGGCACGCGAGATTTTTTGCCGAACGAGGCGGCCGCCAAGCGCGAAGTCGAACAAAAAATTTTCGGGCTGTTCGCAAGCTTCGGTTATGAAGAAGTCGTGACGCCGACGATGGAATTTTTGGAGACGCTGACGACTTCGGGCGGAAGAATAATCGAGCCGCACCTTTTTAAAATGTTCGACGGGAAAAATCGGACGCTGGCATTGCGCCACGAGATGACCACGCCGATAGCGCGGCTGGCAGTCTCTCGGCTGAAAGAAAAGCCGTTGCCGCTCAAGCTCTCCTACAATACAAACGTCTTCCGCTTCCGCACGAATCAGCCCGGCCGCCAATGCGAATTCTATCAAGCGGGCGTCGAACTTTTGGGCACGAGCAACGCTTTGGCCGACGCGGAAATCGTCGCGCTGGCCGCTCAAGCTTTACTCGTCGCGGGCTTGAAAGATTTTAAAATTTGTTTGGGGCAAGTCGAGTTCGTCGGCGGGCTCATGGAAAATTTGTCGGCGGACGTTCAAGCGCAAATTAAATCGGCAATCGAACGACACGACATCGTTGCGCTGAAAAATTTGGACGTGGACGACGCGCTGAAAAAAATTCCTACGCTCCAAGGCGGACGAGAAATTTTATCTCAAGCCGAATCAATCGCCGACAACGACCGCTCCCGACGCGCGCTGAACAACTTAAAAGAAATTTATCGCTTGCTTGAAGTTTACGGCGTCGCGGAAAAAATTTCGTTCGACCTGGGCTTGATTCGCGACTTTGAATATTATACGGGCATGGTCTTCGAGGCGTACAGCGGCGGCGTCGGCTACTCTTTGGCGGGCGGCGGCCGCTACGACAACATGCTGAAAGATTTCGGCTTCGACTGTCCCGCCACGGGTTTTGCGTTGGGTATCGAAAGAATTTTGGACGCGCGAAAATTTCAGGGCGTCGAAAAAAATTCTTGCGCAAAAAAATTTTTCTTGAGCTTCGCGGACGGTTTCGAGGACGCGGCAATAATAAAAGCGGCTGCCCTTCGCGCGGAAGGAAAAGTCGTCGAAGTTTCTTTGACGCCGCAAAAAAAATCCGACGCGGAAAAATCTTGCGCGGAAAAAAGTTGCACGGAGTTAATTTATTTGGCATGAGGTTAGGGGGTAGGGGTCAGGTATCAGGGGTCAGGGGTCAGGGTTTTTCCCCCCGAATCCCGAATCCTGAATCCTGAACCCTAAAATTGGCATGAGTGTTTTTGGAAGAATTTTGCAGTTCGTTCGGGCGGTCACGGCGCGCGTGAGCGTCGACGACGGAAAATATATTTCTGCGCACTTGAACGCCGAGGAGCAGAAAATTTTTTTCGCAATGAGCGTGGCCGACCAAGTTCACAGCTTGCGCACGGCCTACACGATTGAGCGGCTGGTTATCGAGGACAAGCGCGGCATCGACCGAGAATTTTTGATTCGCTGCGCGCTCCTGCACGACACCGGACGACGCGCCGGCGATTTGACGATTCGCGGAAAAATTTTCGCGGTGCTGGTCACGAGCTTTGCGCCCGACTTCGCCGAACGTCTGGAGCTCAACGGCAACCGCGCGCTTTACGTCTATCACAATCACGCGGAAATCGGAGCGCGAAAACTTCAGCAAATCGGGCTGTTCAAAGAGGCAAAAATTATCGCGAAACATCACGCGCCGCCCAAGCCCGACGACCCGCCCGAATTAAAACTTTTGCGGCTGGCCGACAACGAAAATTGAGGAGCGATTAAATGATTCATAAATTTAAGCAGGGCGACGATTTTATTTTGTTGGACGTGAACAGCGGCGCGGTTCATCTTATCGACGAGCCGACGTTTAAAATTTTGGACGACTTCGACGGGACGAACGACGCGGAAATTTTAAAAAAATATCCCGTCGAAGACACCGCCGAAATTTTATCCGAGCTTCACGAGCTGATTGACGCGGGCGAACTCTTCGCGCCCGAAATCGACGTGCCTCCGACTTTTGCGGCGCGCGGCGTCGTGAAAAGTCTTTGCCTCATGGTCGCGCAAGATTGCAACCTGCGCTGCAAATATTGTTTCGGCGACGGCGGCTCTTTCGGCCATCGCGCAGTCATGTCGGAGGAAGTCGGGCGGGCGGCCGTCGACTTCATCATAAAAAATTCAGGCGTCCGCAAACACTGCGAGATAGATTTTTTCGGCGGCGAACCTCTGATAAATTTCCGAACCGTCAAAGCCGTCACCGAATACGTTCGGCAACGCGAGCGCGACACGGGAAAAATTTTTAAACTGACGCTGACGACGAACGGAATTTTGCTTGACGAAAAAATTTCCGCGTGGCTCAACGAAAATAATATTTCTCTCGTGTTGAGTTTGGACGGACGAAAAAAAATTCACGACGCGATGAGACCCGACATCGGCGGCCGAGGAAGTTACGACCGCGTGCTGAAAAATTTTAAACGATTCGTCGAGAGCCGCGGCGGAGAAAATTATTATCTTCGCGGCACCTACACGAAAAAAAATTTGGACTTCACGGCGGACGTTTTGAGCGTTCACGACGCGGGCTTCGACATCTTGTCCGTTGAGCCCGTCGTCTTGAAAGATTCGCCGCTTGCTTTGACGGAAGACGACTTGCCGAGAATTTTTGAGGAGTACGACCGCTTGACCGAGGCTTACCTTGCGCGGCGGCGTGAAGGTCGCGGCTTTTTCTTTTTCCACTTCAACGTTGACTTATCGAACGGCCCTTGCGTCGCCAAAAGATTGTCGGGGTGCGGCGCGGGGCACGAATATTTTGCCGTGGCCGAAAACGGCGACTTGTATCCTTGTCATCAGTTCGTCGGCCGCGCTCGTTACAAGCTTGGAAATATTTTTGACGGCGTGGAAAAATCTTCGCGGCATTGGCTGAAATATTTTCGCGAATCACACGTTTTGAACAAGCCGAAGTGCCGCTCCTGTTGGGCGAAATTTTTTTGCAGCGGCGGCTGTCACGCGAACGCCGATTTATTTCACGGAGACATTCGCGAACCTTACGAGGTCGGCTGCGCGATTCAAAAGAAACGTTTGGAGTGTGCAATTTACGTTCAAACAAAAATCAGCGATTAAAATTTTAGAAAGCGCGAATTATCATTTCCCGATAGCGGCGCAATTCTTTTTCGTCCTTGCTCTCCATGAACGCTTTGACATACGCGAGCAATTCATTTTTGGATTCGGGCAACCTGCATTGAACGTGGAAAAGATTTGAGGCGTGTTCGTTCATAAAAATTGTATCGTTGGTCAAGCAGCGAATGAATTCGTAAATCTCTTCCAGTTTTTCCTTCTCTGCAGATTCTGCATACGCGCCCTTGAGCATCGCCCGATAAAGCGGCATGCCCGGCACTATCGTCAGCATGGAAGTATTAATCATGGTCGGGTGAAGCCCGTCATAAAGTTCAGCCGTACGCCGAGCATTTGTCAAACCGTATTCGTGCCCGCCCGCGCCGTTTAAAAAGTTCACGATAAAAGGCAATCCCGAAGCGTCGATTTTCTCCAAGACTTCGCGCGCTTGAGCGGCGGTGTAACCTTTATTTATCCGCTTTAATACCACGTCGTCGCCCGATTCAACGCCGATATAAGGATTGGAATATCCTGCCGCTGCCATGTTCCTGAGTTGTTCTTCCGTCTTGTCGTAGAAATTGTCAATGCGTGCATAACCGCCGATGCTCTCCACCGACGGAACGTATTTTTTCAAAAGCTCCGCCGTCTTCATCAGCACATCATAATCCGCCGCGAAACCGTCCGCACCTTGAAGGAAAATTCTTTTCGGCGCACCAAAATATTTTTTCATTTCTTTGATGTCGCTCTCAATCTCCTCGACGGAAGACTTCCTGAATTTTTTGTCTTTAAAATAAGTGCAGAACAGGCAGCGATTATGGGAACAACCCTGCGTCGTTTGCAAATAGCCGTCCGCTGTTTCGTAAGGCGGTCGATTTATTCCGCTTGAAAAGTGCATGTACACTCCTCCGTTTTACAAAGTGCCGACTCTTGAAACTCTCTTGTATAAAGTCTCGTCAACCGTTTCAATCGCTCTTTCCAAAGTAACGAGCATTCTCGCCTTATCCGTCTTCAATATCCCTTCGACGCCCACCGAATCCAAAGGGTGAATCGCCCAGAAATATGTATTCGGAAGCTCCAAGCCTTTCAAGAAAAAATATTCTTCTTGCAAAATTTCTTTCTCGCCCGCCGGAACAAATTCGCCCGTCTTAATTTTTTCATCAAGTTCAGTTCCAACAAAAGCGGACATCGTATTGACGAGAATTTTTGCAGGCTTAATTTCATTCTCCAACGCGGCTGTGACTTCGGCGACTTCCAAGCCTCTGTCCTTGCCGCCCGTGCCCAACATCAGCAAATCGCAATGACGGATGCCGACTTCATTCAATCGCAAACATTGTTCCTTTGTTTCGTCAGCCGAGTAGCCTTTGTTCAATTTCTTAAGCACTTCATTTGAGCCGCATTCCACACCGATATACAAATCGTTAATGCCGGCCTCTTTCAAGCAACGAAGTTCTTCATCACTCTTACGCGCCATGTTATCCGTCCGAGCATACATGGAAACAACGTCAACGTTCGGCAAATATTTTTTTATCAGCTCCACACGTTTCAAAAGACTTTTCGCCGAAATGACAAACGGGTCTGCTCCAACCAAGTAAACCCGTTTTATTTTTTCCGCGTAGCTGCCGTAAACACCAATCAACTCCTACAGATATTCTTCAATTTCACTGAGCGACCACGCACGAAACGAAACGCCGCGATACATATTGCAGAAAGTGCAGCTGTTATGACTGCAGCCTTCCGTAATCGGGATAAGAACTGTATTCGCCTCTATCGGCGGTCTGTAAATCACTCCGTTGTACCTCAAAGCATTAACCTCATTTCTTTAGTTACTCCTGCTTTATATTGCAATTAAAAGCAAATTATTTCAAGTACGCAGTTTTTTATGCCTTGTTTAAATTTATTGCGTTAATCTTCGCGGCAAGGACGCCCGCGCCGAAACCGTTATCAATGTTGACGACGCTCACGCCGGCCGCGCAACTGTTGAGCATGGCCAAGAGAGCCGCAAGCCCTTTGAACGACGCGCCATAACCGACGCTCGTGGGCACCGCGATAACGGGCCGATTTGTCAGCCCGCCGACGACGCTCGCCAACGCTCCTTCCATGCCCGCCACGACGATTATCACGTTCGCGGAAATAATTTCGTCCATGTGCGCGAACAGCCGATGAATTCCCGCGACGCCGCAATCGTAGCAAGTCCCGACGGCATTGCCCCAAAGGTAAGCGGTAAGGCGCGCCTCTTCGGCAACGGGCACGTCGCTCGTCCCGGCCGTCACGATTAAAATTTTTCTGTCGTCGTCGCGCTTCAAAGTTTCGTCGCGGTCAACGTAAATCATTCGGGCGGTCTCGTCGTAAATCGCGGCGGGAATTTCTTCGCGCAAAAATTCAAATTGCTCACGGCTTGCACGGCTTGCGATTAAATTTCCCGCGCTCCGCTCGTAAAGATTTTTAAAAATAATTTTGAGTTGCTCCTTGGTTTTGCCGGGCGAATAGACGACTTCGGGAAAACCCTGGCGAAGTTCGCGGCCGTGGTCAATCGTGGCGAAGCCGAAACTTTCCGTCGCCAAAGAAAAATTTTTCATCGCGGCAAGAATTTTTTCTTCCGTCACGTTTCCCGATTTATATCCGCGCAAAAGTTCAAGCAAAATTTTTTCTGTCATGTTGTTCACCTCGTGCGCAAGAATAAATCATAAATCCCGCTCAAAGTCAAACAAAAACCTCAAGACAATTTCAAGACGCCGTGATATAATTTTGTCAAAAATTTTGGGGGAATGACTGTGAATCAAAGTAACAATTCAAAGTTCGTGCCGACTCTGCCCGACGACGACGATAACACCGTTAAAATTTATGAAGGCGTCGCCGAATTCACGATGAGTGACGCCGACACCCTTAAAAGCGTCAAAGTTAAAGCCAAAGACCTCGCCACGCAGAAAGTTCAGCGGAAAATCGCCGATTATGTTTACGCCTTTTGGAAAGACAGATATTTGACCCTGCCCGACGACGAAGTTTTATCTATCGCCAATGAAATTTCCAATATCACCGACGTTAAATATAATGTCCTCGATTCTGACGATAACGTTTTGGTTCGTGCTGTTGTCACCGCGCAAGTCGACGATAACGACGTCATGAATTACATCATTCAGTTTTTTAAGGAAAGAACCGAACTTAAATCGCAAAATGAATCTCTTCGCAAAGAAAATGAATCTCTGCGCAAAGAAAATGAAGACCTTAGACGCCAAATCGCCAATAATCAGCAAAATACTTCGCAAGTCGTAAGCAAAGATAAAATTGTTCTTTCAGAACAAAAATTGATAGAAGGTCGGAAACTTCACGGCAAAAAAGACTATACAGGAGCAATTAGACTTTATGACGAGGCAATAAGCCTTAATCCAAATAATGCAGAGGCATATAAAAATCGTGGAAAATGTTATCAAACACTCGGCAAACATGAAGAATCACAAGCAGACTTCAAAAAAGCAAAATCTCTTAGGAAAAAAGGCTAAAAAAAAAATCCTCTGCGTAAAAACTTGCGGCGGAGGATTTTTTTTGATAAGATTTTTTTGGAGATGATTTTATGGGCGAACTTGAGCTTGGCGATTTGACAGTTGAATGGGACGACGACAAAGCCGAATTAAATTGGAAAAAGCATAAGATTTATTTTGAGGATGCCGCATATGTCTTTCTTGATGAAAAAAGGTTTGAAGATTACGATGAGCTTCACAGCGAATATGAAGACAGATGGAAAGTTGTTGGCAAGGTAAGAAATATTTTGGTAGTGATTTACACGGAACGCGGAGAAAAATACCGGTTAATATCTGCTCGATTTGCAAACAAACGTGAGGAGGACGAATATTATGGGCAGTATCAGGATTTATAAGGGAATGCCGCCGCTGACAGAAGAACAAATCCGCAGGCTGGAAGAAAACAAACCAAAATCCGACGATGAAATCGATTACAGCGATATTCCGCCGTTGACTGAGGAAGAACTTGCCAGAATGAGACAGTCGCGGCTCCGCAAACAAAAACAAAACATTGCAAGCTGAAAAAATAATCCTCTGTCGAAAAACTTGCGGCGGAGGATTTTTTTTGCTATCATGACGAAAATTTTTGGGAGAGGTGACTTTAATGGACAGCAAAGTTTTATTCAACGTTCAATACGGTCTCTTCGTCTTGAGCGCGAACGACGGCACGAAGGATAACGCCTGCATTATCAACACCGTGACGCAGGTGACCGCCGCGCCGATTACCAAGGACAGAATTTCTATCGCCGTGAACAAGTCGAACTACACGCACGACATAATCGCCAAGACAAAAAAATTTACCGCGTCGATAATTTCCGAGGCGGCTTCTTTCGATTTGTTTAAACGTTTCGGCTTCCAAAGCGGCAAGAACGTCGACAAGTTCGCGGACTTCGATAAAGTTCGTCGCACGGCAAACGGCACGCTCGCCATAACCGAAGGCACGAACTCTTTCATCAGCGCGAATGTCATTCAGCAGGTCGAGCTCGATACGCATTCGATTTTCATTGCGGAAGTCGTCGACATGGAAAAACTTTCCGACGTTCCCTCCACGACGTACAATTTCTATCAGGCGCACATCAAGCCGAAACCCGCCGTCAAAGCTTCGGGCAAAACAAAATGGGTTTGCAGGATTTGCGGATACGTTCACGAAGGCGACGAGCCGCCCGCCGTTTGTCCGTTGTGCAAGCACCCCTCCACCGATTTTGAAAAGGTCGTCGAGGCTCCCGCCGACGCTCCGAAGAAAAATAAATACGCCGGCACAAAGACCGAGAAAAATCTTTTGGAGGCCTTCGCGGGCGAATCTCAAGCGCGCAACAAATACACTTACTTCGCGGGCGTCGCCAAAAAGAACGGCTGCGAACAAATTGCCGCGCTCTTCCTCAAAACCGCCGACAACGAGAAGGAACACGCAAAGCTTTGGTTTAAAGCTCTGGGCGAACTCGGCAGCTTGGAAGAAAATCTTTTGCACGCCGCCGAAGGCGAAAACTTCGAGTGGACTGACATGTATCCGCGCATGGCACGCGAGGCCGACGAGGAAGGCTTCCACGAACTGGCCGAACAATTCCGCGGCGTCGCTGCAATTGAAAAACATCACGAGGAACGCTACCGCAAACTTTTGAAGAACGTCGAGGCGCAGGAAGTCTTCAAGAAGGCGGGCGTCACGTTGTGGGAGTGCAGAAATTGCGGGCACTTGGTCTTGGGCACGAGCGCGCCAGACACTTGCCCCGTGTGCAACCACCCGCAAAGTTTCTTTGAAGTCAACGCAGAAAATTATTGAGCAACGTTTATAAAAAAATTTTTGGCGAACGGTCGATTGACCGCCCGCCTTTTTTTTATTTGCCGAGGCCGTGAAAAATTTTTTCGCAACGCTTGAGATATTCTCGTCGGAAAGAAAAAATATTTTCGCCGTAACGCAAGCCGCGCCGTTCAATCTGTTCGATTAAAGAGTCGTCGTATTCGGAGCTTAAAACGAGGTGCGGAAAATTTTCGCGCGACAAATCGTCGACGAGCTGCGGAAAATCTTCCACGTCGTAAAGAAAAATTTTGTCGGTGAACGAGCCGCTCTCTTGAATCATTCCCGCCAAAATTTTTTCGGCTTCAAAACTGCGAACGACGCGTACGGAAGAAAATTTTTTCGTCGGAAGAAATTTCAAAACGGATTGCCCGCGTTCAATCCTGCGAAGCAAACGTTTAATCGCGACGACTTCCAAAGAAATTTCCAAGCGGAGCAGATAATCTTCGTTGCCCATTTTGGAGCGCAGCGGGCTCAAGTCGTAGCCGGCTTGCCGAAAAATTTTTACGTAAGCATCGGCACTGCACTTTGACCAGCCGTGACAGCCGAACGGAATTTTATTTCCGACGCGCCGCAAAAATCTGTCGGGGAAATAATCGACGGCAAAACGAACGGCAACATCGACGGGCGCGCAGCGGAAGTCGACGGCCTCATTCGCGCCGCAAAACCCGAAGAAAGCGTCCTCGTAAAAATTTTCCAAAACAAAATTCCAATCGGGTCGACGAACGGTTTCACTCAACAGCGCGTGACAAGGTTTGACTTTGCGCAAAGAAAAGCCGCCGTTGCCGACGCGCGGAATTTTTTTTGTCTTCATGCCGTACCACGAATGATAAGCGACGGGCGCGCCGATATAATCGAAGCCGAGCGAACAGAAACTTTCCAACGCGTCATAAAAAACGAACGCGTCGAGCTGATAAATCAAAATGTAATCGAAGGGCGCGAACGTTTCGTAAAATTGCGGCGACAACAGCAGACGATTGTAAGTCTTCGCGCTTCGGAAAAATTTTTGCGGGAAGTGAGCGACAAAATCTTTCGGCGCGAAGTAAGAAAAAATTTTTCCTTCGGGCGCGACGAACACGAGCGGATATTTTCCCAAAATTTTTCGGGCTTGCGCGAGAGAAATTTTTTCAAACTCGTTAAGCTCCTCTTTGTAAACGGGAACGACGACGGCAACTTTCGACGACAAAATTTTTCCTCCTTAACCGGCCGCTTTAGAAGCGGCGGGCAACGTGACGTTGCATCCAACGGGCGCGCTTAAAAATTTTTTCAGCCGTCCAGACCTTGGCGCGTCTTGTGCAGCAGTGACATTTTCATATCGTAATAATCGGGCGTCATGTCGAGGTAGTGGCGGTGAGGATTTTCAAAGCGTTGCTCCTCCTGCCAAATTTCTTTTTCCAGTTGATGATGAACGTAATCGCGAATCTCGTTGAGTTGCGGCAAATCTTCGACGCGCCGCCCGTCCTTAACGTAGAGCCGCGATAATTTTTTTGCCGTGCAGTTTTCAAAGCGGCGATTCTTCCACGGCTTGAGAGGGTCGACGTAGCGGAAAGGTTTGCTCATGTCGACGGGCTCATCGAACAGCGCGATTAAATCTGCCACGGCGTGTCCGTCCGAATTGTAGACGCGGAAAATATTTTTGACGCCGGGGTTCGTGATTTTTTCGACGTTCTCGCTGACTTTGATTCGCGGAACAAATTTTCCGTCCTCTTCGACCGCGACGATTTTATAAACCGCGCCGAAGACGGGCTCGCTCTTTGCGGTAATCAATCTTTCGCCGACGCCGAACGAATCAATGGCCGCGCCCTGACTTATCAGCGAAGTTATCGTGAATTCGTCCAGGCTGTTCGACGCGATAATCCTGCAGTCGTTCAAGCCGGCGTCATCAAGTTGTCTGCGAATTTTTTTCGACAGATAAGCCAAGTCGCCCGAATCAATTCGCACGCCGCGCAAACGTTTTCCTTGCGGCTCAAGAATTTCTTTGGCGACACGAATTGCATTCGGTATGCCGCTGTGAACAACGTCGTAGGTGTCGACGAGCAAAGTTGTAGAGTCGGGATAAACTTCGGCGTAGCGTTTGAAGGCCTCGAACTCGTCACGGAAATACATAACCCAGCTGTGAGCCATGGTGCCGTTGACGGGAATGTTAAAGAGTTGCCCCGCGCTGACGGTTGCCGTGCCGTTGACGCCGCCGATAAACGCCGCACGCGCCCCGTAAGTCGCCGCGTCCATGTTGTGTGCGCGTCTTGCTCCGAAGTCCGAAACGAAACGACCTTCAGCCGCCCGAACGATTCTGCGCGCCTTCGTGGCGATTAACGACTGATGATTTATCTGCGCGAGGATGGCGGTCTCGACCAGTTGCGCGTCAATCAAATTCGCCACGACGGTTAAGAACGGCTCGTTCGGATACATAATCGTGCCTTCGGGGAAAGCGTAAATGTCTCCGCGGAAATGAAAATCTTTGAGGCTCTCCAAAAAATCTTCGCTGAAAATTTTTTGCGCGCGCAAATAGTCGATGTCCGCCGCGCTGAACTGCATGTTCTCCACGTACTCGATAACTTGCTCAAGCCCGGCAAAAATCGCGAAGCCGCCCGCGTCGGGGTTGCGCCGATAAAAAACATCGAACGCCACGCGCGTATTTTCTCCGCCGTTGACAAAGTAGCCGTTGGCCATGGTCATCTCGTAGAAGTCCATCATCATCGACAGATTTCTTTTATCGAATTGTGACATTTGAATTCCTCCATAAACAAAAACAATCTTGAAACTTTTCCGAATCAAGATTGAATATTTGTTGCCGCGAAAAAAATTCCTTCAAGCCGAAAGATTTTTCAAGTGCGTTTGAACATTTTGGAAAGGTCGCCGCTCGAAAATTTTATAATCGTCGGGCGGCCGTGCGGGCAAGTGTGCGGGTGCGGCGTCGCTTGCAGGTCGTTCAAGAGGATTTGCATTTGCCGCAGGTTGAGTTCTTGCCCGGCTTTTATCGCCGCTTTGCAGGCCGTCGTCGCCAAGACCGATTGGCGAATTTTTTTTGCAATGTCGCCCGCCTCGCTCAAGCCCTCAAAAATTTTCGCGATTATTTCCCGCAAAAGATTTTCGGCGTCGGTGTCGGCCGCGTCCAAGGGCACTTCCGTCACGCGGAATTCGTTTTCGCCGCTCGGCTCCAACGTGAAGCCCAACGCTCTGAACACCGACAAATTTTTTTCTATCAGCTCCGACTCCCGCGAATCAAATTTCACGACGCGATGAATCAGCAGACCTTGCGCCGGAATTTTTTCCGCGTAGCCGTTCAGCCTGTCGAATAAAATTCTTTCGTGCGCGGCGTGCTGGTCGACGATATATAAATCGTTTCCGCTCTGCGCCACGATGTAACAACGCGCCACTTGCCCAATCGGTTCAAGCTCAAGCGCGGATTTTTTTTCGGGCTGAAAAATTTTTTCGGGCTCAAGATTTTTTTCGGGCGGCGAAAATTTTTTTGACTGCTCGACTGTCGTTAAAATTTTTTCCAAGTCGAAATCGTCTTTGGGATTTTTTTTGCGCTCGGAAATTTTTTTCGGCTCAAAATTTTTTTCGGGCTCAAAATTTTTTTTGGGCTCAAAATTTTTTTCGGGCTCTGAAATTTTTTCGGGCTCAGAAATTTTTTCCGGCTCAAAAAATTTTTCGGGTGCGGCGGCAATTTCCGTCAAGTCGTGCTCCGTTGAATCGTCTTTGCCTTCGACCGCTTCCCTCACCGCGCGATAAACCGCTTTGAAAATTTTTCCCTCGTCCTCGAATTTCAATTCAATTTTTTGCGGGTGGACGTTCACGTCGATTGAAGCGGGCGGCACGTCGATTATTATGGCGGCGAACGGAAAGCCCGTCTTGGGCACCAGCGACTTGTAGGCCTCGTCGACCGCTTTTGAAATCGTTCGGCTCTCCACGACGCGCCCGTTGATTATGAACGTCTGCCACGCGCGATAACTTCTTAAAATGTTCGGCTTTGTCACGTAGCCGCGCAATTTTAAATCGTCGTCGTTTTTCAGCGGCAAAAGAGAATCTGTCAGCTCCGTGCCGTAAATCGCGCTCAACGTGTCGAGAAGGTTTCCGTTGCCGGGCGTGGTCAGCGCGAGTCGGTTGCCGTTTATCAGCCTGAAAGAAATTTGCGGGCGGCTCAACGCGAGCTTGACGATGAAGTCATGAATTTTGTTTGCTTCGGTCGGCGTCGCCTTTAAAAATTTCAGACGAGCGGGCGTGTTGAAAAATAATTCTTCCACCAAAACGGTCGTGCCGACTTTGCAGCCGACTTCGTGCGTGTCCAAATTTTTTCCGCCGTCGATTTTTATTTTCGTGCCGAGTTCGTCTTCGGCGCGTCTCGTCTGCAAAGTGAACTTCGACACGGCGGCCATCGTCGGCAGAGCTTCACCGCGAAAACCGAGCGTCGAAATTTTTTGCAAATCGTCCGCCTTTGAAAGTTTGCTCGTCGCGTGTCGACAAATTGCCAGCGCGGCGTCTTCGCGGTTCATGCCGGCTCCGTCGTCCGTCACGCGAATCAGAGCTTTGCCGCCGTTTTGAATTTCAACTTCAATTCGTTTTGCGCCCGCGTCGATTGAATTTTCCACGAGCTCTTTGACGACCGAAGCGGGGCGTTCGACGACTTCGCCCGCCGCGATTTTGTTTATCGTGCTAGTGTCGAGAAGTTTGACGCTTGCCATTTATCCGCCTCCAAATTTTTTTATCAAGCCGCCTGTTTGTAGTCAACGATAAAAATTTTGCTCGCGACTTTTTTATACATTTCAAGCAAAGTTTCAATTTTCCCGATAACCGACGCAGAGAACAAAATTTCTCCACACTGAGCACATTTCCGGCAGGGAACATTCTCAATAATCACATAGCTGCTTTTCAACTTTGCAAAGTACACTTCAGAACTCTCGAACATTTTACCGGTCTTGCAAACCAAACAATTCATAACCGGTCACCTCCGAATTTTAAAATCTTCGCACCATTTGTTGACATCAGGAAAATATGCCGTGATTATTCTGCTTGAGCTGCCCTCATCGCTCAACACCGCGTGAATATATTCTCCACACAAATTTTTTCCCAAAACCAAACAACTCGGATAAGGATAATCGTCAGGATACTGCTCGATAATCTCGCCGAAGTTTATCGCGTTGCGAATATCTTCAATGTTTATTCCGCGTTGATGAAATCTTTCAGCAGCATGTGCCGTTGCAAAAATTTTATCTTCGCGAAAATATCTTCTTAGCGTTTCAATCTCAATCATTTTTCCTCCGACGAATTAAAGAGCGGCAGCAAAAAATTTTTTCATGACGTCACCTCAAAGGATTTAATTCACGCCGCGCCGATTGAATCCAAACGACGACAGCCGAACCGACTGCAAAAATTATTCCGCCGAAGACGACGTAAGCAATGCCGAGCCCGTCGATGAACAGCCCGCTGAACGCCGTGCCCGCCATGCAGCCGAGATTGGCCGACGTTAGAAAAATTCCGTTCGCGAAGTCGGGGGCTTCGGGTGCCGCGCGGAAAATCCAGAACTGATAAATGTTGGCCGCGACGCCCGCCAAAATTCCCCAGAAAATTATCAACGCCGTCAGCAAATAAAAATTCGGCTCGTTGAAGAACGCAACGTAAGTGGCCGCCAAAACGAACGGGAAAAATTTTACCGTGGCAAGCGGCTGAACCGTCAATAAATTTCCCGCGAGCATGCTGCCGAAGATGTTGCACACGCCGAAGACGAACAGCAACGCGCTGACCGAGGACGGCGCGACCAACGAAACTTTTGCAAAATATTCTGCCGCGTAATTGAACACGCCGAAGATTGAGCCGTCGAAAAAAATCACCGCGAGGATTGACGCCCACAAAACTTTTTTCCGCAAAATTTTTAATTGGCTGCCGTAAGTCAAAACTTTTTTCACGGGCATGGACGGCACGTAAAAAATCGTCGCCATTAACGCCGCGAACGTCACGAGCGCGAAAAAAGTCATCGACGCCGTTAAAGAAATTCTTTCCGCCAAAAAATTGCTTATCGGCACGCCGACGACCATGCCCGCCGCCACTCCGATATTTATTTTCGCGACGGCCTTCGGAGCTTCCTTTGCGCCGACGACCGCCGCCGCGACCGTGAACGCCATCGAACAGTAAACCGGGTGGAAGAACGCCGGCAAAACTCTCACGGCCAAGAGCAAGTCAAAATCTTTCGCGAAAACGGAAATGACGTTGCAGACCGTGAAGAGTCCGAGTACCAAAATCATCACGTGCTTGCGATTGAAGCGGGAAAAAATCAGCGGCATCGTCGGCCCGGCAATCGCCACGCCCAAAGCAAACAAACTGATTAAAAGTCCCGCGTGGACAATCGTCACGTCGTATCGTTCGGAAATGTACGGCAAAATTCCGATGAAGCCCATCTCCGTGTTCAAAATCCCGAAGACGCCGACCATTAAAATAAATATCAGCAAATTTTTTTTGTCCATTTCCGAAGCTCCCGTTCCTTATCGCGCGTGAAAAATTTTCTTGAACGAAATTCCTTTTTCCTTCAGCAGCGAACGAATCAAAATGAACGCAAGAGCCGCCTCCGCCACGTCGTTAATCGAATAGTTCAGCGAAATATATTCTATCGGCAAAATTTTCGGCAAGAACCAAATGAGCGGCACCTGCACGACCAGCGGCACCAAACTTATGACAAGGTTGCGCCACTCGTCCTCCAAGGCCGCCATAATTCCGCTCATCCACGTGTAAAGCCCGACGAACGGCTGCAACAAAAACATTGCCCGCAAGAAGGTTATCATATCCGGCGTTATCGGTTCGTTGTTGGTGACGAAAATTCTCATGAGCTCTTCCGTGAAAATCATCAGCACCGCGTAAATCGCGAACGTCAAAACGACCGTCAAAAAAAATCCGTAGCGTATGACGCGCAAGCAATGTCTTTCTTCGTGCGCGGCGTAAAGTCGGCTGACAAGCGGCTGAATGCCCGTATCCAATCCGTTGAGCGGCAAGAAGACGAACGACAAAATTATATTTGAGATTGTCACCGCCGCCAACAAATTCGCCGCGTTGTACTCCAAAACGACCGCATTCAAGAAAAATTCGATAAAGCACATCATTATCGTTGCGACCGCGAAGCCCGCGCCGATTTTTATTTCTTGAAAAATATATTCAAAGCTCGCGAAGCCCGACGAGCTTGAAAATTTTTGCCGCGAAAATTTGAAATACCAAAAAGCAATCGCCGCGCCCGCCACTTGAGCAAGAAGCGTCGCAATCGCCGCGCCCTTCAAGCCCCAGCCGAACACGATTATAAACAGCGCGTCCAAAATTATGTTCACCAAATTTGACGTGCCGACTAAAAAGAAAACGTGCCCCGGATTGTCGACGCAACGCATAAACGCGCCCGTCATGTAAATTGTAATCAGGAACGGAACGCCGCACAAAGTTATCCGCAAAAACATAATCGCCAGTTCGATGATGTGCTGTTCGTTCGCGTCTTCGGAAAGAATGCTGAGCAACGGTTCGATAAAAATATTTCCGACGACTGCAACGATTATTCCGATTATCACCGCGACGAGGTAATTGCTCCGCATAATTTTTTCGGCAAGCTGTTTATTGCCCGCGCCGATTTGTTCGGAAACGACGGCCGAGCCGCCCGTTTCAAACAAAACGCCAATCGCGGAAAAAATCATCGTGACGGGAAAAATTAAAGCCATCGCCTCCAGGGCGTCGACGCCGACCCAGTTCCCGACGAAAAAGCCGTCCGTCATCATGTAAACGCTCATTGCGACCAAAGCCGCGAACGTCGAGCCGCCGTAGTGGATAATCTCTTTGACGGTTGAAAAAAAATCGTTGTGCATGATTAAATGTTAGGCCTCCAACTCAAATTGAAAATTTGCGCGAAGCCCGTCATCTCCAAAACTTCTCTGACTTGTTCGCCGACATTTTTAACCGTCATATCTCCGCCTTGCGCGCGGATTTTTTTCATCGCGGCAATCAAAATCCTCAAGCCCGACGAAGCAATATATTCCAGCCCGTTCAAGTCGAGCGTCAAATTTTTCACGCCGTCGAGCGCGGACAAAATTTCGTTCTTGGCGGCGTTGGAAGAGTCGGTGTTGAGCTTGCCCGAAATTTTTATCGTCAAATTTTCTCCGTCGCGCGTTGAAGAAATTTTTACGTCGCGAACGTCTTCGGCGGGATTGTAAGTCACGACATATTTTTTCAGCATGACGAGCGGATACAAATGCTCTTTGAAGAAGCGCAAATTTTCTTCGCCCACGTCGTCCGTCAAGTTTTCCGTCAAAATGCCGCGCTCCAAATTTATCTTCGCGTCATTCCAATAAGCAAATTCATTCACGCCGTTAAAATTGTAATCGGCCTTCGCGAACAGCCCGATTGAGTGCGAATCGTCAATCATTTCGTCGACGGAGTAAGCAACAATTTGCCCGTCAACGCGAACGACGAAGCCGAAAAGATTTTTAAAATCGTCCCAATGATTCAGCGCGAAAAGAAATTGGTCGCTGTCGGCTTGAGCGGTATCGACGTTATCGACGCGCTCTTGAAGATTTTTTTCTGCGCCGACGTGGAACTGCCACAGCTCGTTAAAAATTTCGGGGGTAATTTCTTCAATCGTGTAGGTGTAATTTTTTTCAAAGGAATTTTTAGCGTTGCGAATGCGCTTGAACTTTTTGCCCTCAAGTTTTTCCATGCGGTCGAGGTACAAAATATAATCCCACATGTCGCGGTCTTCATCAATTTCAATCGCGTCGCCGAGTTCGCGCTGCCAAATCTTTAAAAGATATTCGGGTACGAAATTAAAAATTGTTCCGGCGGGCACGTGCGCTTTGAAAACTTTTTTCCAATCGATTTCGTCCCAGTCGCCGACAGGCGCGCCCCAAATTTCCATGCCGTCGGCAGAAAATTTTTGCCAGCAAAGATTTTCGGCGTAGGCGCGTTGAATATTATTTTTGTCCCGATTGGCAAGCAAAAGAAGCGGCGAAGCGTTCGACGGAATTTGAATGCAGCGGTGAAGATAATCCACGTAGCGTTCGTTGTCGTCGAAGTCAAAACTTTTAAACTCAATCATTGTAGAAACTCCTTTCAAAAATCAATATCCAAGGTCGAAAGATTTACATTAACGACGACGTCTTGATAGTAAGGCTCGGTGACGGCGACGCCTGCGGGCACGTCAAAATTTTTCGGGCGGTTTGAATCGTCGGCGGGCACCACAACCCAAAACACAACGTCGACTTGCCCCGAAGTCAGAGCGGCGGCGCGTGCTGCGCTTTCAATCTGAACGAGTTCGATATTTTTTCCGATACGTTTGGAAATTTCGGAGAGGACGGCCGTGTTGAAGCCTGCGGGTTTTCCGTCGGGCAAAACGTAATCGAGCATGGGCAAATCGCCCGTGATGCCGACTTTAATCGTTTCCGCGCCGTCGATTTTTGCAATGTTGACGGAAACCGGAGTGTCGTCAAATTTTGTGACGTATTTGTAAACAAGCGCGTCGAGCGTGCCGTCGGCCTTCATTTCGTTAATCGCCGCGTCGAACGCATATTTCAAAGCGGAGTCGCCTTCGCGCATGGCGCAACAAAAATCGTCGACGAGGTGAACGGTTTGGCTCTCGCTGATTTTGAGTTCGGAATTTTGCGCGGCCATATATTTTGCCACGCTGCCGTAAGTTTGAATCACGTTGATGTTGCCCGACGACAGAGCCATTTGCATTGAGTTAAAGTTGTCAAAGAAATTCAGTTGGCCGCCGCTGACAAGTTTGGTTGCGTTTTCGGGCGTCGTGTTCAGTTGAGTGAGCGTGCCGATTTTAATTTCCTGCTTGTCGTTCGTCGAGGAGCCGCAGCCGCTCAAAATCACTGCCGTTAAAATCATCGCGAACAGTAAAAATTTTTTTCTCATGTAAAACTTCCTTTCATTGCCCGAGTTCTTTTTTAACTCGTTGTTGCAGTTCATAAAGTTTACTCATTGCCTCAATCGGCGTCAAGCTCGGCACGTCCAACGCGAGCAAATCTTTCATGCTGTGCGCGACGAACAAATCGGGCGCGGAAGATTTTTTGTTCTCGACGGGGCGCACGGGCTTTGCGGTTTCCATTGACTTTAAAATTTCTTCGGCGCGTTTCATCACGGACTTTGGAAGGCCGGCGAGTTTCGCGACTTGAATGCCGTAAGATTTATCCGCGCCGCCCTGTTTTATTCGCCGCAGGAAAATTACTTCGCTGCCGCGCTCCTTAACCGCCACGGAAAAATTTTCAATCCGCGAAGAACTTTCCGCCAAGTCTGTCAGCTCGTGGTAGTGCGTGGCGAAAAGAGTTTTCGCGCGAATTTTTTTATCGATGTACTCAATCACGGCGCGGGCAATGCTCATGCCGTCGAAAGTCGAAGTGCCGCGGCCTACCTCGTCGAGGACAATCAAGCTGCGCTCCGTTGCGTATTTTAAAATCTGCGCGACCTCGTTCATCTCCACCATGAACGTCGACTGCCCGCTTACAAGGTCGTCGCTCGCTCCGATTCTCGTAAAAATTCTGTCGACGGGAGAAATGTTCGCGCTCGTCGCGGGAATGAAACTGCCCGCCTGCGTCATCAACGTCAGCAACGCAACCTGCCGCATGTACGTCGACTTGCCCGCCATGTTCGGCCCGGTGATAATCATCAGCGCGCAACGATTCGGCGCAAGGCTCGTGTCGTTCGGAACGAATAAACCGCCCGTCAAAATTTTTTCGACAAGCGGGTGTCGTCCGTCGCGAATGTCAATCTTGCCGTCAATGTTCAAGTCGGGGCGCGTGTAATTATTAATTTGCGCGGCCTCCGCCATCGACGCGACAACATCAATCAGCGCGATTCTTTTTGCCGTGTCTTGAATTTGCGGAAGACGATTTTTAATTCGGTCGCGGACTTCGCAAAATAAATTGTATTCGAGATTGACGATTCGTTCTTGCGCGCCGAGAATTTTTGTTTCAAAATCTTTCAGTTCGGGCGTGATGTATCGTTCGGCGTTCACGAGCGTTTGCTTGCGAATGTAATTGGCGGGAATTTTGCTTGCGCCGCTGTGTCGAACTTCAATGTAGTAGCCGAAGACGCGATTGTAGCCGACCTTCAACGCGCGAATGCCCGTCCGAGTTTTTTCGCG
Source organism: uncultured Selenomonadales bacterium (assembly GCA_946408105.1). Lineage (GTDB taxonomy): Bacteria > Bacillota > Negativicutes > Selenomonadales > Selenomonadaceae > Quinella. The sequence goes on from CAMJQS010000001.1 coordinate 87,665, forward strand.
CTCTTCAAACTCTTGCAGAAAGGCGCGGCTGTCCATGGAAATTCTGCGCAGTTCGTCGAGCTCCTCGCTGTAGCCGGCGTTGATGATTCCGCCGTCGCGCACGGAGGGCGAAGCGTTCTCGCTGATTGCCTCGTCGATAAGTTTTGCCTCGTCGGAAAAATTTTCCAGACCGTCGCGGCACGCGGCAAGAATATCGCTTTCCATGCCGTCGAGGATTTCAAAAATTTTCGGGACGGCCAGGAAAGAAATTTTCAGCGCGGTCAAGTCGCGGGCGTTGGCAGAGCCGACTTCGATTTTCGTCATCAGCCGTTCGAAGTCGTGAATGTCGCGCAAAGTTTCCCGCAAATTTCTCCGCGTCGTAAATTTTTTAAAAAGTTCTTCCACGGCGTCGAGGCGGCGATTAATCGCGGCAACGTCGACGAGCGGACTTTCCAGCCAACGCCGCAAAAGCCGATTGCCCGCCGCGGTCTTCGTGAAGTCGAGCACGTCGAAGAGCGTATCTTTCTTTGAGCCGTCGCGCAAATTTTTTACGACTTCAAGATTTTTTAAAGCGGTCGCGTCCAAAATCAAATGGCTGCTCATGTCCAGCCGCGTGAGTTTCGACAGATGATTTAAATCCGTGCGAACGGTCGCGTGAATGTATTGCAAAAGATTTTCCACGGCGGCGGCGGCCAATTCTGCGGCGGGCAATTCGTCTTCGGCAAAGTGTTCGGCGGAAAAATTTTTTGCAAAATTTTTTTCGGGTTCAATCGTCGTGAAGGAGCAGCCGTCGAGCTTGAGGTCGACAAAATTTTTCAGCCGCTTAAAAAAAGTCAGCGCGTTTGGAATTAAAATTTCGTGCGGGCTCAAGCGATAAAGTTCGTCAAAAAGATTTTGTTCGCGGGAGCCGCCGTCGTAGAGCGCGAAAAAAATTTCGCCCGTGGAAATGTCCGCACCCGCCAAAGAAATTTCGTCGCCGTCCTCCAAAATCAGCACGAGATAATTGTTGCCGCTGTTCGTCAACGTGTCCTCCGTGAGAATCGTGCCGGGCGTGACGATTTTTGTCAGCGCGCGTTCGGTCAACCCTTTTGCCTTCGGGTCGCCGATTTGGTCGACGACAGCCACGCGAAAACCTTTGGCGACGAGTTTTTGCAGATAACCTTCGACGGCGTGAGCGGGCACGCCGCACATCGGAACTTTTTGTCGGTGCGTCAAAGTCAAACCGATTTCCCGCGAGGCAGTCAACGCGTCGTCGTAAAACATTTCAAAAAAATCGCCGAGACGGAAAAATAAAAGTTCGTTCGGGTGTTGAGATTTTTGCGCGTGATATTGTTCCATCATCGGCGTCAAATTTTTTTCGTTCAAGTCCTCACCTCTGAAAAATTTTAAAGGCAGTTTAACACCTTGCGCCGCCAATGTCCAAAAAAAAAATCGCCGCAATGTCGCTTATCGGGCGACAACAAAAATTTTTTCGCTGATAAACTAAAGACAACAAAGCGCATTTTTCTTTTTGCAATTTTGAATGTGTTTTAAGGAGGAAAAATTATGAGCGGAAAATTTGTTTGCCCGAAATGCGGTTCCGACAATATTCAAAGGTGCTCCGTGATTTATCAGAACGGCACGATAAGCCATTCTTACACGTCCAGGAGCGGCGATTATTCGGTCGACACGTCGGGCGTTGAGAGCAGCGCGCTTGCAAGGTCGGTCGCGCCGCCCGCAAAAGAAGAAGCGAGCTGGGGCAAAATGATTATCGCGGGATTTTTTGCCGTGACGTCTTTTTTCGACGGCGTTTATTGGCTTGGGATTATTTTGGCTTTGGCGACGGTGTATTTTTTTCAAAGCAGCAGTGAGGCGAACGAATACAACGAAAAAAAAATGGCCGCGCGAATATAAAAATTGGGAAAACAGCTGGCTTTGTCACAAGTGCGGAAATTATTTTCGGATAGATTAACTGCAACGTCATACTAGAGCGTGTTGGTAAAGTCGAAAAATAAAACATAAGCAAAATCTTTGGTAA
>CAMJQS010000002.1 GCA_946408105.1 uncultured Selenomonadales bacterium
GCTCGCGTTCGCGTTGTTCAAGTTCACGTTCACGCCGCGCAAGTTCCAATTCGCGTTCGCGTTGAGCCTGAAGCTCGGCGTCTTGCCTGGCTTTGAGTTCGGCGTCTTGTTGAGCTTTGAGTTCAGCGTCTTGTTGAGCTTTAAGTTCGGCGTCTTGTTTGGCTTTGAGTTCGGCATCTTGTCTTGCTTTAAGTTCGGCGTCTTGCTTGGCTTTAAGCTCGGCGTCTTGTTGTCTCTTCAAAGCGTCGGCGTCGGGTTGAGGCTTGGTCGGCTCGACAGTTGGTTTGAAGTCGGCGTTGCCAACGTCAATGATGAATCGATGACCTTTGGGACCGCCGTCGAGGTGAAACGGTTTTATCTCCGCCATGCTCTCAATGACAATTCGGACGGTCGACGGGTCGAACTGCGCGACGCGAATTTTTTTTGCCGCCAAAGATTTCAATTCCATTTCGCGCTTGACGGTCGGATTGAGCCACGAATTTTTTAAGTCGATGATTATGCGCGAAGGATTTTCAGCGGAAGCCTCCGTGAAGTCGACTTTCTTTGTCATGTCGACGACGATACGAATCGTGCCCGCGCCGTAGCCTACACGAATCGCGCTGACCTCGGCAAGGTTTGCTTTGCGTTCGCTGAAAGTCGGTTCGGCTTTTTGTTCCTCCGCCGCATGAGCCGCTGAAGTCGCCGCAATTAAAATGAGGAGACTCAGCAATATTTTTCTAATCAATCCAAAGCCTCCTCTTCAATGCGTAATTCGTAATGCGTAATGCGCAATGAAACTGCAAAACCATTACGCATTACGCATTTCGCATTCCTAATTGATTTCAAGTTTCGTAAGAGCCGTAACGTTGTTCGAGTTTCTTGAACATCCACGTCAGCACCGCCGTCATTGCCAGGTAGAACGCGCCCGCGATAACGAACGGCGTCATGTCGAATTCGCGCTGGACGATTGTGCGCGCCACTCTAAGCAGGTCGTTCATTGCCAAGATGTAAATCAGCGACGTGTCCTTGACGAGGTTTATCGTTTCGTTGGAAATCGGCGGGAGCACGACGCGCAGCACTTGCGGGAAAATTATGTAGCGCATCATCTGCCAATGCTTGAGCCCAAGAGCCTTCGCCGCCTCGTATTGTCCTTTGGGTATCGCTTGAATGCCCGCGCGGAAAATTTCTGCAAAGTACGCCGCGTAATTGAGCGTGAACGCCAGCAGAGCCGCCGCCACGTCCGGCAACATTATTCCGACCATGGGAAGCGCGAAGTACACGAACAACAGCTGCAACATAAGCGGCGTCCCGCGCATTATCCAGACGTAGAACTCCATTAAATATCTCAGCGGCGCGAAACTCGATATCCTCCCCAACGCCGCCAGTGCTCCAATCGGCAAGCTTAAAATTAAAGTCACGAAGAAAATTTCCAGCGTGACTTGTGCGCCCTCCAAGATGAGGACTGTCATATCCAAAAATTTTTCCATAACAGATATTCCCTAACTCCCGTCAAACGCAATTAGGAATTAGGAGTGAGGAATTAGGAATTAAAAGTCGCGTCACAATTCCTAATTTCTAATTCCACATTCCTAATTGAATTCGCGGCGGTCACTGTTTGTGAGTCAGCAGTAACTGCCGATTATTTTTTCTTTTTGATAAGGTCGGCTTGGAACCATTGCTCGGAAATTTTCTTGGCGGCTCCGTCTTTAACCATCTCGTCGAAAACTTTTTGAACTTTATCGCGCAGCTCGTTGTCGTCTTTGCGGAAGGCAATGCCGAATTCGCTGACGGGGCCGACAGTCACGTTGAGCGCGTCGAATTTTCCTTCCTGCTTGCTCATCGCGTAACGCCCGACAATTTCGTCGCAGACAAGCGCGTCGATTCTTCCGTTCTCCAAATCCATGAACGCGCTCACGTAGTCGCCGTAAGTTTTGAACTCTTTAAGAGAATCTTTAAGAGCCGCGTTGCCGGCAATGTAAGCTTCGGCAGTGGAACCGGCTTGCGTGCCGACGGTCTTGCCCGCCAGGTCATTCTCCGAGGTGATGCCCTGGTCGTTGCCCTTCTTCACGAAAACGATTTGGCGGTTGTCCATGTACGGGTCGCTAAAAAGCATATTTTGTTGACGTTCGGGCGTGATGTCCAAACCGTTCCAGATGATGTCGATTCGTCCGCTTTTAAGTTCGGCCTCTTTGCTGTTCCAGTCAATGGCTTTGAATTCGACTTCGGTGCCTAGACGTTTGGCGGCCTCTTTTGCCAAGTCAACGTCGAAGCCGACGATTTTGTTTTGTTCGTCTTTGAAGCCCATAGGCGCGTATTCGTCGTCGAGGCCGATAACGATTTTGTCAGGTTTTTTGGCGTCATCGGTCTTGGCTTGCTCGCCGCCGCCTCCGCCGCAGCCGGAAAAGACCATCGTCACCAGAAGCAACGCCGCCACAAAAATTTTTTTCATCCTTCAAACTTCCTTTCGCTAAAAAAAATTAATAGCCGCGTTGCATTATACTTTACGAAAAGTTTCATTGCAAGCGCGGCAGAAATTTTTTGAAAACAAAATGAAAGGCTTAAACCCTACTGTTGCTTGATGACGTCGGCTTGAAACCATTGCTCGGAAATTTTTTTGGCAGTGCCGTCCGCAATCATTCCGTCGAAAGTTTGTTGAACTTTATCGCGCAGTTCGGTGTTGTCTTTGCGGAAGCCGATTGCCATTTCCGCGACGGAACCGATTTTCACGTTGAGCAATTCAAATTGGCCGGGGTGATTGTTCGCCTCGTAGCGCGCGATGAGTTCGTCGCAAACGAGCACATCAATTTCGCCGTTCTTCAAAGCCTCGGCCACTTCCGTGAAATGTTTGTAAGTTTTGAAATCCTTCAGAGCGTTTCTAATTTCTTCGTTCCCGCTGATGTAATCGTCCGAAGTGGAGCCGGCCTGCGCGCCGACGATTTTCCCTTCAAGGTCGCCCTCGGAGTGAATGTCCAAATTGTTGCCTTCCTTAACCAGAAGAATTTGGCGGTCGTCCATGTAAGGTCTGCTGAAAATCATGTACTCTTTGCGCTCTTCGGTTATGTCCAGCCCGTCCCAAATCATGTCGACGTTGCCGGAAGTAATTGCTTCGCGCTTTTTGTCCCATTCGATAGCTTTAAATTCTATCTCGACGCCCATGCGTTTTGCGGCCTCTTTGGCCAAGTCAATGTCGAAGCCGACAAGTTTGTTGCGCTCGTCGTGAAAACTTATCGGAGCGAAGTCGTCGTCGATACCTATTACAATTTTTTCGACCTCGTTAAAACTGCTGCTTTCGTCGGTTTTGGCGGGAGTTTCTTTCACGCCGCAACCGGTAAAAAAAACTGCGATGATAAGTAAAGCTGCCGTAAAAAATTTTGTCAAAGTTCGCTGACCCCTCTGCTGAAAAATTTACCTTCCGCTTTTAATCAAATCTGCTCCGAACCATTGCTCGGAAATTTTTTTTGCCGTGCCGTCTTTAATCATTTCGTCGAAAGCTTTTTGAACTTTGTCGCGCAACTCGATATTATTTTTTTTGAAGCCGATTCCAAATCCCGTGACGGAGCCGACAGTAACCTCGACCGTCTCGAACGTGTCGGGTGTTCTGTTCATTTCGTAACGCGCGGCAATTTCGTCGACAACCAGCGCGTCCAATTCTCCTCTGCTCAAAGCCGCGAACCCTTCTTTGAAGTTGTCGTAAGTTTTGAAGTCCGCGAGACTGTCTTTAAGGTATTTGTCTTCGTTGATGTAAGTTTCGGAACTGGAGCCGGCTTGCGTGCCGACGATTTTATCCGCGAGTTCGCCCAAAGAGTAAATGCCTTGAGGATTATTTTTTTCGACCAAAAGAATTTGGCGGTTGTACATGTACGGCCTGCTGAAAATCATGTACTCTTTGCGCTCGCGAGTTATGTCCAGCCCGTTCCAAATCATGTCGACATTGCCCGAAGTTATTTCCGTTTCCTTGTCGTCCCAAAGGATTGGTTTGAATTCAAATTCGACACCCATACGTTTTGCGGTCTCTTTGGCCAAGTCGATATCAAAACCGACAATGTTTCCCCGATCGTCGCGAAAGCTCATGGGCGCAAACTCATCGTCAATGCCGACCGTCACAATTTGGCTGTGCTTTATGCTGTTGATGTTGTTTGAAATTTTTTCTCCGCTGCAACCCGCAACAAAAAAAATCGTCAGCAGGAGCAAAAAAATTTTCTTCACGCCCGACATCTCCTTTCGCCGAAAAAAAATCACCTCTTGTATTTAATTAAATCAGCCTGGAACCATTGTTCGGAAATTTTTTTGGCAGTGCCGTCTCTTACCATGTCGTCGAAAACTTTTTGAACTCGGTCGCGCAGTTCGACGTCGCTCTTGCGGAAGCCGATACCTATTTCCGTGACGGGGCCGATTGTTATTTCGATTATCTCAAACTTGCGCGGGATTTTGCTCATCTCGTAACGCCCTGCCAGTTCGTCGACAATCAGCACGTCAACTTTTCCGTCCGACAAATCCAAAAAGGCCTGCTTGAACGTCGCGTAAGTTTTAAAATCTTTGAAGCTGTGCATCAGCGTTTCGTTCGCGGCGATGTAGTCTTCTGAATTCGAGCCGGCTTGCGTGCCGACGATTTTTCCCGCCAAGTCTTGTTCCGCGCGAAGGTTGAAGTCGTTGCTCTTCTTTGCCAAAAGAATTTGGCGGTTATCCATGTACGGTTTGGTGTAAAGGATTCGCTCCTGTCGTTCGGGCGTGATGTCCAGTCCGTTCCAAATGATGTCGATGTTCCCGGAGTCCAACTCGTTCTCTTTGTTGTTCCAGTTTATCGGCTTGAATTCAAATTTCACGCCCATGCGTTTTGCGGCCTCTTTCGCCAAGTCGATGTCGAAGCCGACGAGCTCTCCGTCCTTGTCGCGGAAACCGAACGGCGCGTATTCGTCGTCAATGCCGATGACGAGCGTCCCGCTGAATTTACTGCTGTTGACGTTCTTTGAATCTTCGCCGCCGCAACCCGTCACAAAAAAAATCAGCAACAGGAGCGGCAAAAAAATTTTTTTCATGCACAAAAAACCTCCCACGCCAAAAATTTTATTGCCAATCAAAATTTTTTTCATTATATTTGCCCGTCAACGCCTTGTCAAAAAATTTTTGTCGACGAGAAAAATTTTTCCTGTTATAATTTCCGCGAACGAAAAATTTTTTGGAGGATGATTGGAATCGCGTGGTCTCTCCGTCAGTTGTTTCCGGATTTCAAAGAGGAGCGACCGCGCAGAAAAAATTTTCGGCGGGTGATGTGACATGAAAAACAGTTTGCGAAATTTTTTCCGACGAATCGGCAAGACGGGCTTTTTAATTTTGCTTTTTATTCTGTTCGGCGCGTGGGGCTTCTGCCGAAACGGTTGGCTCGGAGTCGCGGCGGCGATTGTCGGCTGCGGGCTCGGCTGCTTCCTTTACGAAAATTGGAGCGGCATAAAAAAATTTCCGTGGAGAAAATTTTTTCGACAACACGTCAAAGCGATTGTTAAGCTCGTGATTTTGGTTCCGATTGTCTCGGCGTGCTGTTACTTCTACGGATGGAAAGGTTTGCTCGGTTCAGTCTTGGGCGTGCTTGTCGGCGAAATTATTTCTCGAAAAATTTTTAAGCTCAAGTGAAAAAATTTTCCTCGCGAAGAGCGGGGAATTTTTTTGCGCGGAAAAGTTTTCAGAAAAAATTTTACAAACGGTTGACCGAAGCTCAAATGTGCGCTACACTTTACACAAAATTTTCAGGAGAAATTTTAACGAGGGTGAGCATAATGGAAAAGGCAACTGTTGTTGTAATCGGCGGCGGCGCGACCGGGTTGGGCATCTTGCGCGATTTGTCCATGCGCGGCGTCAAAGCTCTGCTCGTCGAGAAAAACGATTTGGTCAACGGCGCGAGTTCCCGCTACCACGGACTGCTCCACAGCGGCGGGCGTTACGCCGTTAAAGACCAAGAGGCGGCGCGCGAATGCATTATCGAAAACCAAATCATGCGCAAGATTGGCAAGAGTTGTGTCGAACCGTGCGGCGGAATGTTCACGCGGCTGGACATCGACGACGAATCTTACGAAGAGCTTTGGGTTAAAGGTTGTGCGGACAGCGGAATCGAGGCGACGCCCATAACTTTGGACGAAGCTTTTAAATTGGAGCCGCGACTTTCCCGCAAGCATGTTAAGAGCGCGTATCTTGTGCCCGACGCGGCCGTTGACGGTTTCCGCATGTCGTGGCAGCTCGTCGACTCTTCGAAACGTTACGGCGGACAAGTCAAAACTTATACGGAAGTTATCGGCTTCGACACGGTGAGCGGCGAACTGCGCGGCGTCAAAGTTCGCGACCACTTCACGGGCGAAGAATACGAAATCGGCTGCGACATCGCGGTAAACGCGGCGGGCGGCTGGGCAGGTTTCGTCGGAAAAATCGCGGGCGTCGAAATCGGCGTTCAGCCCGACAAAGGAACGCTCATTGCGTTCAATCAAAGAATAGTTAATCATGTCGTCAATCGGTTGCACAAGTCTTCCGACGGCGATATTTTTGTTCCGCACGGTTCGATAACAATTTTGGGCACGTCGTCGATGAGCGTACCCGACCCCGAAGACACTTCCACGAGCCGCGAAGAAGTCGAGAGCCTTTTGAAAATCGGCGAGCAAACTTTTGAGGACTTACGCGACTTCAGAATTTTGCGGACGTTCGCGGGCAGTCGACCGCTTTACATTCCGCCCGGCGGCGCAGTCGGGCGCAGCGCGTCCAGAGGTTTTGCAATCGTTGACCACGAACGCGACGGCTTGAAAGGTTTCTTTACAATCGTCGGCGGGAAGTTCACGACGTATCGATTGATGGCGGAAAAAATGTGCAATCAAATTTGCGCGAAGCTCGGAAATAAAACTCCGTGTCGAACGGCTGAAGAACCGCTCGTTGAAGAAGTCCCGCAGGCAGACAAAGACCGCGCCAAAAAATTTTTTCCGTCTTACGGCGTGAATCTTGCGGCGACTCGTTTGGGCGTCGAACGTTTTAAAAAAGTTGTCGAACGTTTGGAGGCCGAACCCGAAAGCCGCGAACTTGTCTGCGAATGCGAAAACGTCACGCGCGCCGAAGTCGAAGAAATTTGCAAGGACGACACGAGCTTTATCGTCAACGACGTACGGCGGCGTACGCGAATCGGCATGGGCACCTGCCAAGGAAATTTCTGCGCGTTGAGGGCGGCGGCAATTTTTTCTGATTTGGGCGTCGAACCTTCCGCGAAAAATTCTTTGGAACGCTTGAAAGAATTTTTGCAGGGACGCTGGAAAGGAATTCGCCCCGTGCTTTTGGGGCGAACTCTTCGCGAAACGGAAATGACGCGCGCGATTTACGAACTTTCCATGAACGTGACGGGAGGCGAGCCGCAATGAAAATTTCTGACGTGATTGTTATCGGCGGCGGGCTTGCAGGATTTATGGCGGCGGCCGCGGCGGCCGACAACGGACAAAAAGTTTCGCTGCTCACTTACGGTTCGGGCTCGTTGCCTTTGGCGAGCGGCGCGATTGATATTTTAAACTCGAAGGCTCCCGACGAAGCGATTAAACTTGTGCTTGAAAATCATCCGTACAAAAAAATCGGCTTGAAAAATATCGACGCGGCCGCAAAATTTTTCGTCGACGTGACGAATAAATCTGACTTGCATTATGTCGGAAGGTTGAGCGCGCAAATTCCAATCGTTACGGCCGTCGGCACGCTCAAATATTCTTGCCTCGTCCCCGAATCGATGGACGCGACGAATCTTGCCGACAAGAAAAAAATTTTTGTCGTCGAGATAAAAGGCTTGAAAGATTTTTACGCCGCGATGATTGCCGACAACTTGAAAAAATATTTTCCCGAAAAAATTTTTGAGACCGCCAAACTTGATTTAAATCTTCTCGGCGGGCGCGATATCACTTGCATGGACGCCGCGCAAATTTTGACGGGCAACGAACAAATCCTTGCGGACGGTCTGAAAACTTTAAATGCAACCGAAGACGACGCGATTATCATTCCGCCGATTTTGGGTTTGGAAGGAAATTCTTCACGCGCCGCCGTCAAATCGCAACTTCGCGCTCAAATTTTCGAGACGACCTGCTTGCCGCCTTCGCCGCCGGGTATCAGACTTCAACGCGCCTTCATAAAATTTTTGCAGAGCGCGGGCGTCAGGATTTTTGAAAACTCAAAAGTCGTTCGCGGCGTCGTCGAAGGAAAAAAAGTTACGGGCGTCGTCGTAGAAAATTCTGTCCGCGAAAAAATTTTCCGCGCGAAAAAATTTATCTTGGCGACGGGCGGCTTTTACAGCGGCGGAATCGTCATGCGTGAGTTCGACAATCCAATCGAGCCGATTTTTGATTTGCCCGTGTTCTATCCTTCGGGCGCGGAAAAGTGGAGCAACAAAAATCTTTTCTCCGACAAGCCGCAAAATTTTTCGATGACGGGAATTTTCACGGACGAAAATTTGAATCCGATTGACGGCGACGGAAAAGTTTTGTTTGAAAATCTTCACGTGGTCGGCGCGAATCTCGGCGGCGTTGATAAAATTTTTGAACGCTCGGCGGGCGGCATTTCGATTGCTTCGGCTTACAAGGGGGCGATTTTATGAGCGACAAGACGCAAGCGATTTTCACGGGCGACCGCTGCCTGTCGTGCACGTCGTGCATGGCCAACTGCCCGGTCATGGCGGCGATTAAAGATTATCGCGGGCCGAAACTCGTCGGGCCTGCGCACGGGCGAATGCATTTTTCTCAAGAGGACGTCGAAGCGACTTTGGAATTTTGCTCCAACTGCAAGAGCTGCGACAGGGCGTGTCCGTCGGGCGTGGCGGTCTCCACGCTCAACATGCTAAAGCGCGCAGAATTTTATAAAACTCATCCGCACACGCAGGCCGAAGACATGATTGCTCACGGCGAGCGCGCAGGCAAAATGGTTCGCAAAATTCCGTTCGGCGCGACGTTCGCAAATATCGGAATGAGTATCGGGAAAGCTTTGAACATTTTCGACAAACTCGGCCTTGCGGGCGAACGAAATATGCCCGCTTACGCCTCCGACCCGTTCAAAGAATTTTTCCCGCGAATCAAACAGACGGCCGCCGACAAAAAAGTTGTGCTGTTCACGGGCTGCTACATAAACGACAACGAGCCGCACGTCGGCGAAGCTTTTGTCAAAGTCATGAACGCGAACGGCTATGAAGTTTTAATCGACAAAGAATTTAATTGTTGCGGGTCGCCGCTGGTCGTCACGGGCTACTTGGACGAGGCTAAACAGCACGCCGACAACAACGCCGCAAGAATTTTGGAATGGAAGAAAAAAAATATTCCCGTCGTCACTCCTTGCACGAGCTGTTCGCTGATGTTGAAGGAAGAGTATCACGAACTTTTCGGCGAAGAAAAATTTCACGAGGCGGCTCAAAATGTTTTCGACGCCTTCGAGTTCTTGGAAATTCTTCAGGAGCGCGGCGAGTTCAACGACAACTTGAAACCGATTAATCAAAAATTTTTGTATCACGTGCCCTGCCATTTGAAGTCGCAAGCAATCGGACTGCCCGCCGCGAACATTTTGGAAGAGGCGGGCGCAAAAGTTCAGACGGCCGACGCGGGCTGCTGCGGCATTTCCGGCAATTACGGCTTCCGCAAAGACAAGTACGAAATTTCCATGAAGATTGGCGCGAAACTTTTCGAGCGCGTCAAGAAAAAAGACTTCGACAAAGTTATCAGCGACTGCGGCACGTGTCGAATGCAAATTCATCACGGTTCGGGAATCAAGCCCTGCCACCCGATTGAAATTTTGGCGGCAGCATATGGTTAAGGGACAAGAGGCCGTCATGGATGACGGCCTGCCCGCGCAATGAGCGTGACGCGAATTCTGCGGGCACGCCCTTTTCTTTGCTTACTTTCTTTTGGGCGCTGCAAAAGAAAGTAAGATTAAACCGCAAAGAGAAAGTAAATCCTTAACACAAAACCAAAAGGGCTAAAGACTTTTTAAATACGCCAAAGGAATGAGGAATGAGAGATGAAAATTTTTTTCACGGCGATTTTGGCAACGTTTTTATTTCTGACAAATGTCGCGTCCGCCGAAGTCGAAATCAATCGCGCCGAATTGATTCAACGTGCGCTCGACGTTCAAAAAAATGCCTACGCGCCGTATTCAAATTTCAAAGTGGCGGCGGCGGTGTTGTGTTCGTCGGGAAAAATTTACACGGGTGTTAATGTCGAAAACGCTGACTACACCGCAGGAATTTGCGCCATACGCAATGCAATCTTTCACGCGATATCCGAAGGCGAACACCAAATTTGCGCGGTAGCGACCGTCGGCGGAGCAAACGGCGTCAACAAGGATTATTGTCCGCCGGGCGGAGCATGTCGGCAAGTCATGCGCGAATTTTCCAATCCGAAAAAACTTTTGATTATCATGGCAAAGACGCCGAACGATTATATCGAAAAGACGCTCGAAGAACTTTTGCCAATGAGTTTCGGGCCCGATAACTTGAATTGATTGGGAGGTGATGTGGAAGAAAAATTTTTCGTGGTAAAGCGTTTCAAAATTTTTGGGAGGGATTTTTGAATGGAAAAAAATTTTGTAATGGCTCTCGACGCCGGCACGACCAGCAATCGCGCAATCATCTTCGACAAAAATTCTAAAATCATCGGCGTGGCTCAAAGAGAATTCACGCAACATTTCCCGAAGCCCGGCTGGGTCGAACACGACGCGGACGAAATTTGGAGCACGATGGTCGCCGTCATGAAAGAGGCAATGGAACATGCCGACCTCAACTCCGCTGACATCGCGGCAATCGGCATAACCAATCAGCGCGAAACGACCGTCATTTGGGACAAGAAAACCGGCCGCCCGATTTACAACGCAATCGTTTGGCAGTCGCGTCAAACGGCTCCAATCGCCGAAGCTCTCAAAGCTCAACACGCCGAAGAATTCAAAGACAAGACGGGCTTGGAAATCGACGCGTACTTTTCCGGCACGAAAATTAAATGGCTCCTCGACAACGTGGAAGGCGCACGCGAAAAAGCCGAGGCCGGCGAACTTCTTTTTGGCACGATTGATACCTGGCTGATTTGGAAACTCACGGGCGGAAAAGTTCACGTCACGGATTATTCCAACGCTTCGCGCACGATGATTTACAACATCAACACGCTCGAATGGGACGACCAACTTTTGAAGTATTTGGACATTCCCAAAGCGATTCTGCCCGAAGTCAAGCCGTCGTCCTTCGTTTACGGCGAGACATCTCCGCTTATCCTCGGCGCGGCCATTCCCGTAAGTGGCGCGGCCGGCGACCAACAGTCGGCTCTCTTCGGACAAAACTGTTTTGAACCCGGCACCGCGAAGAACACTTACGGCACGGGCTGCTTCATGTTGATGAACACGGGCACGGAAATTCACAAGTCCAAAAACGGATTGGTCACGACGATTGCTTGGGGGCTCGACGGAAAAGTTGAGTACGCGCTGGAAGGTTCAATCTTCGTTGCGGGCTCGGCGATTCAGTGGTTGCGCGACGGCGTTCGCATGGTCGACAGCGCGCCCGACTCCGAATGGGTTGCAAAGAAAGTTAAAGACACGGGCGGCGTTTATTTTGTTCCCGCGTTCGTCGGCCTCGGCGCACCTTATTGGGACATGAACGCTCGCGGAATGATTATCGGCTTGACGCGCGGCACGACCAAAGCTCACATCGTCCGCGCCACGCTCGATTCGCTTGCTTATCAAACCCGCGACGTGTTGGAGGCAATGGAAGCCGACAGCGGCGAAAAACTTTCCGCGCTCAAAGTCGACGGCGGAGCCTCTGCAAATAATTTGATGATGCAATTCCAAGCTGACTTGCTCGGCGTGCCCGTCGACCGTCCGCAAATCGTCGAAACGACTGCTCTGGGCGCGGCGTATCTTGCGGGCTTGGCCGTGGGCGTGTGGAAGAACAAAGACGAATTGAAATCTGCTTGGCAACTCGAAACGCGCTTTGAACCCGAAATGAAACGCTACGAGGCCGACGCACTCTACAAGGGCTGGCGCAAGGCCGTCAAGCACGCGATGAATTGGCTCGCTGAAGATTAAAATTTTTTTGCCCGAAAAATTTTTGGGACGGGAAATTTTCGCTTCCCGTCCCTTGAGGAGGTATTATTCATGGATAATTTGTTCGGCGAATTTATGGGCACAATGGTTCTTATCGTCTTCGGTGCAGGCGTCTGCGCGAACATGACGCTGACGAAATCCAAAGGACAGGGCGCGGGCTGGATTTGCATAGCGTTCGGCTGGGGCTTCGCGGTCACGCTCGGCGTCTTCACTGCCACGACGCTCGGTGCTCCTCAAGGCGATTTAAATCCTGCCGTCACGCTCGCGAAGACGATGGTCGGCATTTACACGCCCGCACAATTTTTGGCGACGTCCGCCGCGCAACTCGTCGGCGCAATTCTCGGCGCGGCTATCGTTTGGCTTGCTTATCTTCCGCACTGGGCAGAGACTGAAGACCCCGCCGCCAAGCTCGGTGTCTTCGCGACGGGTCCCGCCATTCGCAGCCCGATTGCAAACTTCCTCACCGAAGCTATCGCGACGTTCTTCCTCATGTTCGTTATCTGGATGATTTTCGGCAAACCCGTCGGCGCACTTCCTCCGGGAGTCGGGCCTTACTTGGTCGGCATTTTGATTGTTGCTTTGGGCTTGTCGCTCGGCGGCCCCACGGGTTACGCGATGAATCCCGCCCGTGACCTCGGCCCGCGCATTGCTCATGCCATTCTGCCCATTGCCGGCAAGGGCGGCTCCGATTGGGGCTATGCTTGGGTTCCGATTGCAGGTCCGTTCGCCGGTGCTGCTGCAGCTTATGTTGTCGCTTCGGTCGGCGGTGCCTTGTAAAAATATTTTTCTTGACCAAAAAAAGTCGGGAGCTTTTCGGGCTCTCGATTTTTTTTGAGCGGCGAACTTAAATTGTCAAAAAATTTTTGATTGATTGTTGCAACTTTGCCCGTGAGTGTGTTAAAATGCAACTGTTTTTTAAAGGGGCGCAAGCCCGCGAATCTGTGTAAAATTTTTGGGGAGGTAGTTTAAATGCCGTTAATCACAACAAAAGCAATGTTCAAGAAGGCTCACGAAGGCGGCTTCGCTATCGGCGCGTTCAACGTCAACAACATGGAAATCGTTCAGGGCATCACCGGTGCCGCTGCCGAACTTCAATCGCCTGTCATTCTCCAGTGCTCCGCCGGCGCAAGAAAATATGCGAACCATCAATATCTCGTTCACCTCGTCCGCGCGGCTCTCGAAGTCAGCGACATTCCGATTGCTCTGCACCTCGACCACGGCCCCGACTTCGCAACCTGCAAATCCTGCATCGACGGCGGCTTCACTTCCGTTATGTTCGACGGCTCGCACTATTCCTTCGCGGAAAACATTGAGAAGACCAAAGAAGTTGTCGAATACGCGCACGCTCACGGCGTAGTTGTCGAAGCCGAACTCGGCCAGCTCGCAGGCGTTGAAGACGACGTTTCCGTTGACGCCGACAAAGCTCACTACACCAAACCCGAAGAAGTTTTCGAGTTCGTCGAAAAGACCGGCTGCGACTCTTTGGCTATCGCTATCGGCACCAGCCACGGCGCATTCAAATTCACGCCCGAACAGTGCACCCGCAACCCCGAAACCGGCGTGCTTGAACCGCCCGAACTGCGCTTCGACATTCTTGCCGAAATCGAAAAGAAAATCCCCGGCTTCCCGATTGTTCTCCACGGCGCAAGCTCCGTCATTCCCAAATACGTCAAAATCATCAACGACAACGGCGGCAACCTCAAAGACGCTGTCGGCATTCCCGAAGCACAACTGCGCAAAGCGGCAAAATCGGCTGTCTGCAAAATCAACATCGACTCCGACCTGCGCCTCGCGTTGACTGCGGGTATCCGTGAACACTTCGTGCAACACCCCGAACACTTTGACCCGCGCCAGTACCTCGCACCCGGCCGCGCGTACATCAAAGAACTCGTCGAGCACAAGATTAAAGAAGTTCTCGGCTCCGACGGCAGTGCACCCGCCATCATGGAACTTGCAAAAGAACTCAAATAATTTTTTACTCGTCTTGAAACAAATAAACCGCTCTCAACTTTTGAGGGCGGTTTTGTTTTTGAAAAATTTTTTAGCTTTGTCCCTGAAACGAAATAATCCGCTTGCGCGGAAATGTTTTTCAAATTTGGTGGAGACGAGGGGGATCGAACCCCTGACCTCTTGAATGCCATTCAAGCGCTCTCCCAGCTGAGCTACGCCCCCGTGACGCGGCATATATTAAACCATTTGCCGCACGTTGTCAAGGAAAAGAATTTTAAATTTCCGCAGGGTCGTCGAAGCCGATAAACCACGTGGCGATAAAGCCGACGACGTAAGACGTGACGAGCCCCGCAAAGTAAACGGGAATGTTATTCGTGGTGGCGGCCAGCGGCAAACCCGAAATGCCGAGTGTCGCCGCGCCGACCGTGAACGACGCCACGACCGCTCCACCGAACGCCCCGCCGATACACGCGCCGATAAACGGTTTGAACAGCGGGAAAGTCACGCCGTAAATCAGCGGCTCGCCCACGCCCATCATGCCGACGGGAAGTGCCGAGGCGATTGTCTTCTTTAAAAATTTGTTTTTCGTTTTGAAGTAAACCGCGATTGACGCGCCGACTTGACCCGCGCCCGCCATCGCCAAAATCGGCAACAAAATCGTAACGCCGAATTGAGCAATTAAATCGACGTGAATCGGTGTCATCGCCTGATGAATTCCGAGCATGACCAGCGGCAACCATACGCCCGCCAAAATGAATCCGACGAACGCGCCGCCCGATTGAATTGCAGTGGTGGCCGCCGCGCCGATTGCGTCCGACAACGCGCCGCCAATCGGTTGCAGAACCAAGACGGCTGCCGCGCCCGCGATTAAAACCGTCACGAGCGGCGTTAAAAATAAATCGAACATTTCGGGAATAAGTTTATGCAATTTTTCTTCGAGCCACGAGGCAAACGCCGCGACGATTATAACCGAGATGACACCGCCGCGACCCGGGACAAACGGCGTGTTAAAAATGCTTATATCGGCAAGCGCGGGATGAGTCATCAACGCCGCCAAAACTCCGCCGATAATCGGAGTGCCGCCGAAAATTTTTGACGCATTCAAACCGATAAACAAATTCATTCCCCAAAAGACCGCGTTGCCCGCGACCATTGCAAGCTGAATTCCTTTTTCGTTTGCGAGCGCGGGAGAAATTTTTATCATGCAACTGACGATGCCCGTTATCAGACCGCAGGCAATGAAGCCGGGAATCAGCGGCGTGAAGATGCCGGAAATTTTTTTGAAGAACAATTTTATCGGCGTGGCATTTTGCTTGCGAAATTTTTCGTGGAGAGCTTTTGCGTCACCGATTTTAACTTCGCCGACTTTGACGGTGTTTGTCGCCTCCAAAATTTTGTTGACCGCGTTGGTTACGGTCGTGGCTCTGCCCACGCCGAGGATAACTTGAACTTCATCGCCGTCCTCGTTGACGCCAAACACGCCGTCGATTTTTTTCAAGGCTTCAATCATGTAATCGTTTTTTTCAATCAGTCGCAGGCGCAAACGTGTCATGCAGTTCGTCGCTTGAATCACGTTGGAATAAAGGACGTTGCCCGTGCCGCCGACCGTGTTCAAAATATTTTTCGCAAGCTCGTCAGTGTTAATTTTAATCGTCTCCAATCAATAGAACGGCTCGAAGTATCCCCAACGCACGCGGGCACCGTAATAGGAGCCGGGCGTTTCGTCATAAGTCACGCAGAAGCGATAGTAAACGTCCGCGCCGATGTTGTCGTCGATTTGCGGGTCGAAAACGTATTCCACGCCGTCAACGGCAATGACG
The DNA here is from genome assembly GCA_946408105.1 of uncultured Selenomonadales bacterium. GTDB lineage: Bacteria > Bacillota > Negativicutes > Selenomonadales > Selenomonadaceae > Quinella. Next base: position 15,819 of record CAMJQS010000002.1, read on the forward strand.
CACCAGATGTGGCCGGTGTAGCCGCCGTTGGCGCGCGCCGTCTGCCCGTAGACCGTGTAGCAGTTCAAACCGATTGCCCTCGTCAACGCGGCGAACGCGCAAGAATAATCGTCGCAGGCTCCGACGTGCCCGACCAACATTCCGTAAGCGCGAGCCGTGCCGTTGTCTTCGGGAAAATCCAATCGCAAAACGTTGTCGCCGTAGCTGCAGGTGTCGACGAGGTAATCGTAGCACGCGCGAACTTTTTGATAAGTCGTCATGTTTTCCGTCGTGATTTGATTCAGCGTCTGCCAAACAATTTCGTCGCAATAATCTGCGCCCGTCGACGTCGGATAAAGTGCGGCGTTGTTCAAAATATATTCGGCGTCCGCAGCTTTGACCGAGCCCGTCATCAAAATTAAAATCGCCGCGAAGGTTAATAAAAATTTTTTCATTGCTTATTCTCCAACCATTCGCTCCAAGGCAAACCGATTTGTTCGGCGCGCGTCCCTTGAACGAATTCATAAAACAGCCGAATTTTTTTTGCGCGGTCGCGAGCCATTTTTGCGTTCCAGTCGTCGCCTTCGGGCTCAAGCAAAAGATTCGAGCCGCCCAAAAGATATTGCCGCTTGCAAATTTCTTCCAACGCCACGTCGGGATTTTTCATGATGTCGTACATGACAAGGAAGGTCGTCGTGCGCCCGTGGCCGGCCTGGCAGTGGAAGTGCAGCCAAGAATTTTCGGGAAGGTTTGCGACGAAAAGTATAAAGTCGTCGACGATTTCGGGCGCGGGGAATTGCATGTCGGCCGCCGCGAATCTTCTGTAGTCGAAGCCGATTTTTTCTGCGGCGTCTCGTTCGGTCTGCACCACGCGCGGAATAATTTTAATCGGCTTGAGGCGTTTGGTGTCGGCGTTGCCCAGCGGCGTGAAAATCGTATCGACGCCGCGAAGATTTTTCAGCTGTTCGCGTTCAATCTTTTCGACCTCGGCAGAATTTTTCCCGGCGTTGGCGGCGTTGTGTTTGATGTAAAAACTTACGGGCAAAGAGTTCGCGAAGCCGTGACTTTCTTGGCGCAAGTCAATCAAAAAAATTTTTGCGTCGGGCTCGCGCGTGTGAATTTTATCGTAAAGTTCGGGCAGGGCGACCAAAGACGGTTGAGTGCCGGCCGAAGCGTGAAGACTTTCCATGCCTTGCCGCGTCGGTTCCTTCCCGCGAACAGGATTTTTCCAAGCGTCCGTCATCAGCCGAAAATTTTTGAGGCCGTCGGAAGCAGCTCCGTCGAGCCGCCACGTCCCGTCAATTTTTTTTGCATTCGCCGCAGAAAAAATCGACGCGCCAAAAAAAATAATCAGCACGCCGAGAAAAATCTTCCTGAACAAAACTTTTCACTCCCAAAAAATTTTTCAGCTTATTTTAATTTATCGCCTTGATTTGGTCAAGTTCAATCGGTCGTCAACGGGTCGATGTCAATCAAAACGTCTTCGCGCTTGTGAAGTTCGTGCGCTCGCAAAAAATTTCTCACGGCCGACAAGTCCGCCGAACCAATCAGCAAAACGAAACGATAAATGCCGCGCAAGTTTGAAATGGCGGCGGGAATCACTCCGAAAATTTCTTGACGCGCCGAAGAATTTTTGACGACCTCCTCGCTGAAGGCGGTGTGAATTTTTTTTGCGAAGTCTTTGGCCTTGGTCTCGTTGGCGTTCATGAAAATCAATTTGACCAGACGACAGAACGGCGGAAAAAAATTTTCTTCGCGCTGGGAAATTTCGTTGGCGAAAAATTTTTCGTAGTCTTGCGCGCAACCGAAACGAATCGCCGCGGCGTTCACGTCGTAGGCCTGCACGATGACTTTGCCCGGCAAGTCCGCGCGACCCGCCCGACCCGCCGCCTGCGTTATCAGCGTGAAACAATTTTCCGCCGCCCGAAAGTTCGAAAAGCTCAAAGCCGCGTCCGCGCTCAACACGCCGACCGCCGTCACGCCGCTGATGTCGTGGCCTTTGGCGACCATTTGCGTGCCGAACAAAATATCTGCCTCGTGCGCCGCGAACGCGTCCAAAATTTTTTTGTGGCCGAACTTGCCGCCCGTCGAGTCTCTGTCCATGCGCAAAATTTTTGCGTCGGGAAAAAATTTTTTCAACGCCGCTTCCAATTTCTCCGTGCCCGTTCCCAAAAATTTTATTCGACGTGAGCCGCAAACGGGACAGACCGTCGGCGGCTCCGAAACAATTTCGCAACGATGACAAAGTAATTTTCCGTCCGCGTGATAAGTCATGGGCAGGCCGCAATCGGGACACTTGGCAACCTCGCCGCACGACCTGCACATAACGACCGTCGACCAGCCCCGCCGATTCAAAAGCAGTATCGCCTGATTTTTTTCCGCCAAAGTTTTTTTCAGCAGCTCGACCAACGCGCGACTCAAGACCGAATTATTTCCCGCATAAAGTTCGCCGCGCATGTCCGCGCATTTCACTTCGGGCAAGGGATTGTTCAAAACTCGTCGCGACATTTTTAAAAGAATGAGTTCGCCCTGCTTCGCGCGATAAAAATTTTCCAAGCTCGGTGTCGCTGAACCGAAAACGATTGCCGCTTCGTGAAACTTTGCAAACTCTTCGGCGACGATGCGTCCGTGGTAGCGCGGCGAATTTTTGTCTTGCTTGTAAGAATTGTCTTGCTCCTCGTCGACGACAATCAGCCCGACGTTTTCTATCGGCGTGAACAGAGCCGACCGCGCTCCGATTACAATTCCGACCTCGCCGTTTCTGATTCGGTGGAAAGTTTCGCTGCGCTCCTCAACGCTCAAGCGGCTGTGAATGACCGCAACGTCCGCGAAGTGCGCTTTAAAATTCGTGACGATTTGGCTCGTCAAAGCGATTTCGGGAACCAAAATTATCGCGCGCCGCCCCAGTTGCCGAATGATTTTTGTCAGCTCGATGTAAACTTGCGTCTTGCCCGAACCCGTCACGCCGTGCAGCAAAAATCCTTGGAACCTTCGCGCCGCCAAAAATTTTTCCACCGCCGCAACCGCCGCCGATTGTTCTGCTGTCAGCTCAAAAGTTTTCGGCACGGATTTTATCAGCGAATAACTGTCGCGCAAAACTCTTCGTTGCTCGACCTCGACGAAGCCCGCCTCGATTAAAATTTTAATCGTCGCCGAAGAAAAATTTTTTGATTTTAAATCTGCCGCCCGAATTTCTCCGTGCTCCTCCAAAAATTTTAAAATCTTCAGTTGCGCGGGCTTGTTTGAAAAATTTTTTGCGTCGAAAGTTTTTGTGAGCTTGTAAAATTTTTTAAAGCGCACGGAAATTTTTTTGCCGCGCCGCCCCGGCATGAACAGAGCCATCGCCGCCGACAGCGGGCACAAATAAAATTCCGACAGCCAACGCGCCGCGCTCATCATCTCCGGCGTGAACCACGGCTCCTCGTCGATTGCGTCGATTATTTCTTTCAACTCGAACTCAAATTTTCTCGCGTCGTCGACTTCATAAATTTTCATTACGAAGCCGTCAAACTTTTTCGCGCCGAACGAGACAATCACTCGCCAGCCCGCCGACAAAAATTTTAAACGTTCGGGCACGCGGTAAGTAAAATTTTTTCGGACGCTGTTGGCCGTGACGTTCACGCACACTTCAGCGATTATCATTCGGCTGCTCCCCGTCGAAAAATTTGCCCGATATAAAACGCGCTCACGTCAACCGGTCGATAATTTTTTCTTGCGATAAAGTTCTCGTAAGTTTGAACGTCGGAGCCGATGACTTCCAATTTTCTGCACCACTTCACGATATGGAAAAGTCTTTGCAAATCCGCTTGTCTACCTCGCATAAAGCAACACCTCATCCTTTGCAATTTTACTTAAAAATTTTTGGCGCGTGCCGCGTCTGCTGAGCACGTCGAGTTCAACGCCCAGAGCGTCGTGAAGGTCAGCATAAAAGCCGCCCCATTCAAAACCCACGAGTTTGCCGCCGTCGACTAACAAATCCACGTCGCTTTTTTCGTCCGCCTCGCCGCGCGCGTAACTTCCGAACAAACAAACTTTATCCACGCCGTATCGTTCGCAAATCGGAGTCACGGCTTTTTTTATTTCTTCTATCGTCAACACTTGAATCATCTCCCCGAAAAATTTTGTTTCGTAATTCTAAGCGAAAATTTTTGCGCGGGCAAGAATTTATGATATAATCGCGGCGAAAGGAGCGGAAAATTTTTTATGAAAGATATTCTCGATGTCCACGTCCACACGACGGCCAGCGGTCACGCTTACAGCACGATTGGCGAATGCATTGCGGCGGCTCGCAAAAAAAATTTGGAGCTTGTCGGGTTCGCCGACCACGCGCCGCTTATGCCGGGTGCCACGCACGATTTTTATTATTTAAACTTCAAAGTGATTCGCCGCGAACTCGACGGAATAAAAGTTGCAATGGGCGCGGAGCTGAACATAATCGATTTTTCGGGCAGCACCGACTTACCCGCGCAAATTCTCAAGCGGATTGACTACGCCATTGCCAGCCTGCACAACCCGTGCATTGACCCCGGCTCGTTGGAAGAAAACACGGCGGCTCTTATCGGCGCGATGAGAAATCCGCACGTCGTGATAATCGGCCACCCCGACAACCCGAATTTTCCCGTGGACTTCGATGCGGTCGTTCGTGCCGCCAAAGACAATCACGTTTTGCTGGAGATAAACAACAGCTCGTATTACACGGGCGGACACCGTGCCGGCTCGGCCGAAGCCGCAAAAAAAATGTTGGCAGTCTGCAAAAAATACGGCGCGGAAGTCATCATGGGTTCGGACGCGCACGTTGAACAGGACGTCGGCAACCACGAGTTAAGTCAAAAAGTTTTGGCGGAAAATAATTTTCCTGCCGAACTCGTCATAAACTCAAGCGCGGAAAAATTTTTCGAGTACGTCAAGTACAGAAAATCTTTGGCACCGAAAGGAGCATGATAAATGTTAGTTCATGAAGTTATAAACAACGGGCGCGAAGACGCAATCGCCGTCGTCGACGAAGGGCGGCAGATAACTTACGCGCAGCTCAAGCAGGGCATAAAAAAATATCGCAATCGCCTTTACGTACTCGGAATCCGTCAAGGCGACCGCGTCGGAATTTTTTCACGCAACAGCGCGGAATTCATTTACGCTTACTTCGCGACGACTTCCTTGGGCGCAATCAACGTCCCGATAAATTTTCAGCTCAGCCCGCGCGAAACCGCTTACATCCTCCGCGACGCCGGCGTCGAACATTTGCTCACTTACGAGCCGTTGACGTTCGAGGAAAAAGTTTCTGTCGTTCAATATGACATTGCGACTTTCGGCGACAAAAATTTTCCCGACGCTCCCGACTTGCCCGCCGACTTCGACGAGAACAAACCCGCCGTCATAATTTACACGAGCGGCACGACCGGCAACCCGAAAGGCGCGATTCTCTCCCATAAAAATCTTGTCTGCAACACCCGCCAATGCGAAGTCTTCAAATGCCACAGCGGCTGCCGCGTGCTTTGCGTCCTGCCCATGTATCATTGCTTCGAGTGGACGTGCGCCGTGCTCAACACTTTTTATCGCGGGGCGGCGGCTCACGTTATGCGCGTCTTCAAACCAAAAGATATGGTCGACATGGTTCGCGAACAACAGATAACAGACATCATCGCGGTGCCGTCGATTTTCAAATTGGTTACGGGTCTTGCCAAGCCCGAAGATTTTAAAAGCGTTCGATTCTTCATGAGCGGCGGCACGACTTTGCCCGATAAAATTGTCGACGAGTTCAAGAAAAAATTCGGCGCGCCCATTGCCGAAGGTTACGGCCTGTCGGAGGCGTCGCCCGCTGTCTTCTTGACAACCCACGGCGAAGAGCGGCAGGGTTCTTGCGGAAAACTTCTTGCGGGCACGGAAGTCAGATTGATCGACGAGGACGGCAACGACGTTGCCCAAGGCGAAGTCGGCGAAGTTTTGGTGCGCGGCGGTCAAGTCATGCTCGGCTATTGGAACAACCCGAAGGCCACGGCCGAAGCTCTCGACGCGGACGGCTGGCTCCACACCGGCGACGTGGGCAAGGTCGACGAGGACGGCTACTATTACATCGTCAATCGAATCAAAGAATTGATTATCAGCATGGGCGAAAATATTTATCCGCGCGAAGTCGAAGAGGTCGTCTATCGTTTCGCGGGCATAAAGGACGCGGCGGTCGTCGGCGTCGATGACAAATTGCGCGGACAAGTCGGCGCGTGTTTCTTTGAAGTTCAAGACGGCGCGACGGTCGACACGCGCGAACTGAAAAAATTTTTGCAGAAAAATCTTGCGCTGTATAAAGTTCCGCGCGAATTCCACAGGCTCGACGAAATCCCGCGCACGTCGACGGGAAAAATTTCCAAGCGAACAATCCTTGAAAATTATCTTGCCGCGAAGGGAAACTGATATGAAAAAATTTTTAATCGCGACGCTTGCCTTCCTGCTGTTGGGCGCGCAGGTCGAAGCCGTTCCGTTCACACGCACGCAGCTCGACAAAATGTTTTTGGACGTCGGACAAATTCAAACTTCCGCGACGCTCAACCTCAACGCCGAAACCTTCAAAGAAAATTTCAACGCGCGAATCACGCCGATTTTGAAAGAGGCGATGGGCACCGACGACGTTTCGGCAATGGAGCATCTTTTCTTGATTAAGAACGAAAAAATTATCGGCGAGACGTTCACAAATATTTTCGGCGACTATCGAATCGGTATCGTCGGCGGCCTGGCGGCGGACGGAAATTTTAAAACGTTGAGCCTCTACTACACCACGCCCGAAGAGAAGGACGAATCGATTTTTACAATTTGGTTGATGACGGCGTTCGTGAAAAGCATCGCGCCCGACGTCAACCCGCAAACTTTGATGAACGATTTGACGGCGAAAAATTCTTCGGGCTCGGTCGTGGCGGGCGGCGTGAAGTTTTCCGTTTCCGAAGACGGCAACTTGAACGCTTTGACGGCGGCGGCTCCCTGATGAAAAATTTTATCGTGACGACAACCCGCAAGCCCGACGCCGCGACGGAAAATTTCGCAGAAAAAATTTCTTTGAAGCTCGGCGGGCAATTTGTTCGCCGCGAAGATTTTTCCTTCGACGCGCTGAAAAAAATTCACGGCGCGGAAAATATTTTGCTCGTCAAGAAAAATTCGCTCGGCGTCGTGACGGCGGAGGGCGAATTATTTTTTCACCCGAACACCGCGCACTTGAGGATAAAAAATTTGCGCGGCGGCGACGGCGACCGATTGACTGACGCGCTGAAAATTTCCGCCGGCTCGAAAGTTTTGGATTGCACGCTCGGCCTCGGCTCCGACGCCATTGTCGAAAGTTTTATCGTCGGCGAGTCGGGCAAGGTCGTCGCGCTTGAAGTTAATCCGCTCATTGCCGAAGTCGTTCGTAACGGCCTGAAAAATTTTTCTGAAGACAGCCCGCACATTTTGCAGGCCATGCGCCGCGTCGAAGTCGTCAACGTCGACTGCGAAAATTTTTTGAAGACTTGCGCGGAAAATTCTTTCGACGTCGTTTACTTCGACCCGATGTTTCGTCGCCCGATAAAAAAAAGTTCGGGGCTCAATCCGATTCGCCCTCTGGCCGACGCTCGTCCGTTGACCGAAGAAATTATCCGTGAGGCGTGCCGCGTCGCAAAATTTCGCGTCGTCATGAAAGAGCATTCGGGCAGCGCGGAGTTCGCTCGGCTCGGCTTCAAAATTTTGGACGGAGGAAAATACAGCTCGGTTGCCTTCGGAGTGATTGACAAGGGTTATCGCCTTTTGTAGAATCATAAAAAATTTTTCGGAGGCTCAAATGTTTGAAGTTTTACAGTACAAAGTCGGCGGGCTGCTTTACATGCCGGCTTTCCAAAAAAATATCGTTCAGAAAATTTCGCAAAAAAAATTGCCGCGCTTAACGTCAGCGGCTTTTTGTTTGGAAGATTCGATACGCGACGAATCACTCGACGCGGCGGAAAAATCTTTGCAGTTCATCTTGCGCGAACTCGACGGCGTGAAAAATTTGCCGCTTGTGTTCGTGAGGATTCGTTCGCCGCGGCACTTGAAAATTTTTCATGAGGCAATCGGCTCGCGCTCAAAAATTTTGACGGGCTACATCCTTCCGAAATTCGACATGAGCAACGCGCCCGAATATTTGAAACTCGCGCGCGAAATAAATTTGCCGATAATGCCGACGCTCGAAACCGACCGCGTGGCAAATCTTTTGACGCGGCGCACGGAACTTTTGTCGCTGAAAGAAATCCTCGACGACTCAAAAAAAATCGTGCTCAACATTCGCGTCGGCGTGAACGATTTTTGCAACCTGTACGGCCTGCGCCGCGACGTTCGCCGAACGATTTACGACATTGGAATTGTCCGCGACGTGTTGACCGGTATTTTGAACGTCTTCGCGAAAGATTACGTCGTGGCCGGCTCGGTGTGGAATTTTTTCGGCGGAAATTTTTGGGCGGACGGTTTGCGCCGCGAAATAGAACTCGACCGCTTGAACGGCTTCATCGGCAAAAGCGCGATTCATCCCGCTCAACTGCCGATTATTTTTGACGGCATGAAAGTTTCGCGCACAGACTTGGAAGACGCCGAACAAATTTTAAATTGGAAGTCGGACACGCACGGAGTCTTGAAAAGTTTCGACGGCTCGCGCATGAACGAAGTTAAATGTCACACGACTTGGGCGCGACGCATAAAAATTTTGAGCGAACTTTACGGGGTGATTGAATGACTTACACGGCGGAAAAAATTTTGCGCGTCGCCAAAAGATTCAACAACGCGCGGCGAAATTATTTGCTGGTCAATCCGCTGCAGGGAAAACATTTGCCGACGAGACCGACGGACGCCCTCGACATGATGAACGCGCTCGGAAAAAAAGTTGCGGAAAAATTTTCGTCGGCGCGATTGGTCGTCGGCTTCGCGGAAACGGCAACGGCAATCGGCGCGGTCGTCGCGAAAAATTTATCGGACGAATGTTTTTACATTCAAACGACGCGGGAAAATTTTGACGGAGCGTTCGTGGAATTTTTGGAGGAGCACAGCCACGCGCCAGAACAAAAACTTTTTGCCGAAAATCTTTCCGCGCGGATTGATTCGACGAACGAAATTATTTTTGTCGACGACGAACTTTCGACGGGCAAAACTCTTTTGAACATCGTCCGCCGGCTCAAAAAAATTTTCCCCGCGCTCAACGACAAAAAAATCTGCGCGGCCTCGATAATCAATCGGCTCACGGAAAAAAATTTGGCGGCCTTGGCGGAAGAAAATATTTCTTGCGTGTGGCTCGTCAAGCTCGAAAAAAATTTCGACGCGGAAAAATTTTCTGTCGTTGAGGCCGAAAAAGTTTTGCCGCTCAAAAAAAATATTTCCTTCTGCAAAAAAATTTTCACGTTCGACACGCGGCGCGGCGTCAAAATCGGCGAATACTTTTCACAATGCGTTGAGCTCGGAAAAATTATTTCGGAAACTCTCAAGCGCGAAAAAATTTGCGGCGAAGTTTTGATTCTCGGCACGGAAGAATTTATGTTGCCCGTTCTTGTCGTCGGAAAAATTTTGGAGGAAAATTTTTCTGTCGTGACGCACTCGACGACGCGCAGCCCGATTGGCATTTGCGGCGAAAAAAATTATCCGATTCGTTCCGGCTTCAAGCTCAAAAGTTTTTACGACGCGGCGCGCACGACTTATATTTACAACTTGAAATTTTATGACGCGGCGGTTATCGTCAGCGACGCCGAAAATTTTTCTGCGGGCTTGGAAGATTTGATTGGCGCGCTGAACGTGCACGGCGTCGACAAAATTTTTTTCGCGGAGGTAAAAAATGTTCGGGACTTATAAGCCGCAAGACGTGACGATTTTATTAAAAGACATCAGCGGGCTGGTCGAGCCGCTCCCGACGCGCGAACGAGAAAAATTAATTCAAGCGGGTCGGCACTACTCGGAAATGTTGCCGCTTGAATACGAGCCGTCGGAAAAATATTTGCAAGCATACTTCGACGCGCTCAATCGTTACGGAAAAATCACGGCGGCCGCCGTCGCCAACGTCGCCGAAAAAATTTTCCTCGACAAGGGCAAAAAAATCGCGCTGGTTTCTCTCGCCAGAGCCGGCACGCCGATTGGAATTTTGATTAAACATTACTTGGAGAAAAAATTTTCTTGCGACGTAAAACATTACACGATTTCGATTATTCGCGGCGTCGGTATTGACGAAAACGCCGTGAAATTTATTTTGGCTCGGCACGCGCCCGAAGAAATTCAATTCGTCGACGGGTGGACGGGCAAGGGAGCAATTCAGCGCGAACTTTCTACCGCCATGAAAAATTTTCCGCAAATTGATTCGGGCTTGGCGGTTTTGAGTGACCCGGCGAGCGTCGCGGAAAAGTGCGGCACTCACGAAGATTTTTTAATCGCAAGCTCGTGTTTGAATTCGACGGTAAGCGGACTTTTGAGCAGAACTTTTTTGCGCAAAGATATCATCGGCGCGCAAGATTTTCACGGCGCGGCTTTTTATTCCGACCTTCGCGAAAAAGATTTGACTTACCAATTCATCAACGCGATAGAAAAAAATTTTGACGACTTGCCCGAAATAAAAAATTCCGCCGTGGAAAAAAACAGCGGGCTTGCCGAGGTAAAAAAAATCGCCGAAGATTTTTCAATCGACGACGTGAATTTAATCAAGCCCGGAATCGGGGAAGCGACGCGCGTTTTGTTGCGTCGTCTGCCGTGGAAAATTTTGGTGCACAGCTTGCACGACGAAAAAAATTTGGGACATCTTTATCAGCTTGCAAAGGAGAAGGACGCGCCGCTCGAAGTTTATCCGCTGAAAAATTACAAGGCGTGCGGATTGATTCGACGGCTCGCCGATAACTGACATGAAAATTTTATTCGCCTGCGATTTGGACAACACGCTGATTCATTCTTACAAGCACCGCCGCGCCGACGACATTTGCGTAGAAATTTACGACGGACGCGAGCAAAGTTTCATTTCGCCAAAAGCTTTGGACTTGATAAAAAAAATTTCTGCGCGAATTTTTTTTGTGCCCGTGACGACCCGTTCAATCGTGCAGTATCGGAGAATTTTTTGGACGGAAAATTTTTGTCCGCGCTTTGCAGTCGTCGCGAACGGCGCATTTTTTTTGGACGGCGATAATCGGGAAAATTTTTTGCGGGAAGTCGTCGCGCCTTACGAGGAGGAATTGAAACTTCAGCTTGCGGCGGCGGACGAAAAAATTTTTTCAATCGCGCGAATCGTCGACGAGAGCTTTTTATTTTTGAAGTGCCGCGAAGACTTCGACGCGGAAAAAATTTCCTTCGACACGAGCTTAAACGTTCAGCACTTCAGGAAAAAAATTTATCTCTTCCCGCCGCGACTGAACAAGGGCGAGGCTTTGAAGTTGCTGACAAAAAAATTTTCGCCCGAAAAAATTTTTGCGGCGGGCGACAGCGAAATTGATTTGCCGATGTTGGAGCTTGCCGACGTTGCCTTTGCTCCGAAAAATTTGCGCGGAAAAAATTTTACGGAATTCGTCGACGCCGAAGATTTTTTGGAAAAAATTTTTACGTCGATAACTTTTTGAAAAGACGCGTCGCCAGCCACAGCGCGAAAATCGCGTAAGCCGACAAAATTAAAATCGACGGCAAGTTGAAACCTTCGCGCAAAAGGCAGCTCGTGTGAGTGAGCGGCAAAATTTCTATCACTAATCGGACGACGGGCGGCAACTCTGCCGTTGAAAAAAAAGTTCCGCACAAAAAACTCATCGGCATTAAAAGGTACGTGTTGACCTGCGCCAGCTCCTCGTAAGTTTGAACCTTCAACGCCGCGCAGAAGCACGCGCCCGCAAAGATTATCGAGTTGAGCACGACGACGCAAAAAAAATTCAGCGGCTCGGAAAAAAATTTCAAACTCGCGCCGAAAATTATTGCGACGATTAAAATCAGCGCGGTGGAGATTAACGCTCGGACGACCGCCGAAAAAATTTTCCCAAGAACGAACGCGGCCGGCTCAATCGGTGCGCTCAAATATTCTTCCAAACTTTTGTGATAGACGCGCTCGGCGTGCACGGAAGTTATGCTCATGTAGCTGACGTTCATGGTGTTCAGCGCGATGATGCCCGGCACGAGGAAATCGAGGTAGCTGCCCGACGCGAGATTAATATTTCTTCCTAAGCCCCAACCGAACGCGACCATGTAAAGGACGGGCGTGACCAGCCGCGACAAGATAAATTTTTTCAGCCGCCGCCGAAGGACAATCCAATCGCGCCACATGACAGTTAAAATATCGTCAATCATCTTTCAAACGTTCGAGGCGTTCGATTTCTTTTTTGTGGCTGTCGAGCGCGTAACCGATTCGGATATGTTCGTCCTCGTCGAAGTCGGAGCTTTCATACGCCGCAGAAATTTTTTCGAGCCGCGCTTTGACTTCGGCGATTTCGTCATCCAAAATAAATTTTTCTTTCAGTGCTAAGCCGTACACCGCCAAAATCTGTTCGCGCGTCGTATAATAGAAAGAGTCTTCGCCCGAAAGTTCGCCGACATCTTTTGCCAGCTCCAAAACTATTTCGAGCGGCGGCTGCCCCGCGTTTATCATCTCGGAAAGTTTTATTTTAAGTTCTTGCGCCGCGCCGAAAAATTTTTTGTCCGCCAAAAAAATCTCTCCTTTATCGAATCGTGACGAGCGTCGCGCCGGTGCCGCCTTCGTCTTGGTCGGCGAACTGAAAATCCGCGACGGAATTGTTCACGCGCAAAAAATCTTGGACGCCTTTTCGGAGTGCGCCCGTGCCTTTGCCGTGAATAATCAAAATTTGCTTGAGGCCGGAAAGTTGCGCGTCGTCGATAAATTTTCCGCAAACAAGTTCCGCCTCGTCGACAGTCATTCCGCGAATGTCAATGCTGCGTCGAACGGTCGCTGCCTTTTGCATTAAGCCGAACGAGCCGCGATTTTGATTCGCAACGGGCGGCGAAAAATTTTCCTGTTGATTGTGGCTGACGAAGCGGCAAGAAGAAATTTTTACGGTCGTGCGCATTGCTCCGATTTGCACGCTCAACGAATCGTCTTCGATGGCAAGAATCGTTCCCTTTTGGTCGAGCGGCTTGATATAAACCGTGTCGCCGACGAGAAGATTTTTTTTGTTGATTCGGGTGCCGACGTGTTTTTCCGCGATGATTCCCGTTGCCGAATCGATTTCCGCCTCACGCAATTTATCACGCGCCTGCTGAATTACTTGTTGTCGACGTTTGACGCCCAAATCGTCGAACTGCTCTTTCAGCGCGGCGATAATTTCTTCCGCCTCGCGTTTGGTCTCGCGAACCAGCGCGGCGGATTTTTCTTTTGCCTTGCGGATAATGTCGCCTTTGGTCTTTGCGATTTCGTCGCGCATTTCGGAAATTTTTTTCTCGTGCTTGAGGACTTGCTGTTGACGCTCAAAAATTTCTGCGTTGCGTTGCTCAAAAATCATGCGTTGACTTTCAAGCTCGGAAATAATTTTTTCAAAGTTCGCGTGGTCGGCGGTGATTAATTGTTTCGCGCGAAGAATCAGACTTTGCGGCAAGCCCAAACGTTGACTGACGGCAAAAGCGTTGCTCGCGCCTGGAATGCCAATCAGCAGTCGATAAGTCGGGCGCAAAGTTTCCGAATCGAATTCGACGCTGGCATTTTCAATCCCGTCGGTCGAGTAAGCAAAAGTTTTCAGCTCGGAATAATGCGTCGTGGCAATCGTCGCCGCTCCGATTTGCAAAAGCCGTTCGAGAATCGACATTGCCAAAGCCGCGCCCTCGTCGGGGTCGGTGCCCGCTCCGATTTCGTCGAGCAAAACCAAATCGGTCGGCGTCACGTCGTCGAGAATCGCGACAATTTTTTTCATGTGCGCGGAAAAAGTCGAGAGGCTCTGTTCAATCGATTGTTCGTCGCCGATGTCCGCAAAAATATTCGTGAAGACAGAAATTTTCGAGCCGGCCGCCGCGGGAATGTAAAGCCCCGCCTGCGTCATCAAAGCCAACAGCCCCAAAGTTTTCATGGAAACGGTTTTGCCGCCGGTGTTCGGGCCGGTCACGAGCAGCATTGAAAAATTTTCGCCGAGTTGAATGTCGACGGGCACGACTTCGGCGGGATTAATCAGCGGGTGACGCGCGGCTTTCAAGTCCGTGAAATTTTCGAGCTGCGGCTCCGTGGCATCGAGGTCGCGGGCGAATTTTGCCTTGGCGAAAAGTAAATCGACGTCCGCCAAAATTTTTATGTTGTTCGTGAGCGCGTCCAAATTTTTTCTAACGGCGTCGCTCAAGCCGCGCAAAATCCTCAAGACTTCGTGGCGTTCGGCGGCTTCGAGTTCCTTGACGCTGTTGTTTAGGTTGACGACGGCCAGCGGCTCAATAAAAACGGTCGCGCCCGTGGCGGATTGGTCGTGAACGATGCCTGCGAATTGCGATTTGTATTCGAGCTTGACGGGCAGGACGTAACGGTCGCCGCGCATGGTGACAATCGCGTCTTGAAAAAATTTTTGCTTGCCCGCGTCGTGGAGAATGTTAAAAATTTCCGTCTTGATTCGGCTTTGAGCACTGCGCAGGTCGCGACGAATTTTTTGCAGCTCCGAAGTGGCCGTGTCCCGAACGTTTCCGTGCTCGTCGATTGCGTTGTCGAGTTGGCGTTCCAGGTTGCCGAGAATTTCAATTTCGGTCGCGCGTGATTTTAATTGCGGTGCGTCGACTTCCGTTTCCTTGAAAAAAATTTTTACCTGCCGCATGGTGTACATCGTCGACAGCACGTCCAAAAGTTCTTCGGCGTCGGCCGCACTCCCGATTTTTATTTTCTTGAACGTCTCGCGAACGTCGCGGAATCCTCCGAGGGGCGGCGCGCTCACCGCGAAAATTTTTACGGCCTCCGTTGTCAGCGACAAATTTTCTTTTACCGTGTCGAAGTCGTCGGCCGGCTCAAGTTTTATCGCCAGCTCCTTGCCAAAATTTGAAGTCGCGCAATCCCGAAGCCGCGACAAAATTTTATCAAACTCCAGCGTCTTGAACGAATCTTTAATCATTGAATCAACCTTCCAAAAAATTGCAAAGGGCGGCGAATTCTTCCAAACTCAAAGTTTCGGCGCGGCGGCGAACGTCGATGCCCGACGCCAAAAGTTTTTCCTTGCCGAAGGGAGCCAAAGAGTTGAGCAAAGTTTTTCTGCGTTGAGCAAAAGCAGTTCGCACGACCTTGAAAAAAAATTCTTCGTCGACCTCGAACGGCGGCTTGCGCACGTCACAGACGACGACCGCGCTCGTGACTTCGGGCGGCGGCAAAAAACTTTCGGGCGACACTTCAAAGGCGATTGACGGCACCGAGCGGAACTGAACGGCCACCGACAACGCCCCGTAAATTTTTGAGCCGGGCGCGGCGGTCATCCTCTGCGCGACTTCCTTTTGAACCATGGCGACGATTTTTGTCACGGGCAAATTTTTTTCCAGCAGCGTCAGCAAAATTTGTGTCGTGATGTAGTAGGGCAAGTTCGCCGCGACTTTGAAACTTTGCGGCATGAGCTCCGACAAATTTATTTTTAAAATGTCGCCTTCGACGAGCCGAAAATTTTCGTAGCCCGCGAGTGTTTCCTTGAGGACGGCGGGCAATTTTTTATCGAGTTCGACGGCCGTGACATGTGCGCCCGCCTCCAGCAGTCCTTGCGTCAAAGTTCCGATTCCCGCTCCGATTTCCAAAACGTCTTCGCCCGCAGAAATTTGAGCGGCCTCGACGATTTTTTTCACAACGTGAGCGTCGATTAAAAAATTTTGTCCGAGACCTTTGACTGCCCGCAATTTAAATTTTTTGAGTATGTGGCGCGTGGCGTGAGGGTTAGCAATCAGCGGGTGCAACATTTTTCAACGCCTCCAAAAATTCTTCGCGGGTGACGCCGTAACTGTTGAGCCGCCGCACGAAAGTTTTTACGTTGCCAAAGCCGATACCGAGAATTGCCCCGACCTTGTCGCGAAGTTTTGAACTGCCTGCGCCGCCCGCCAGATTGAATTGAATCATTTCGGCCGCGGTGAATTCTTCGCGCGGATTAATTTCAAGCGTGCGGACTTTGCTCAAAGCTTTGCGGATTGATTCGGGCGCGGCCTGCTCAACTCCGACGTCATCATTTGCGGTCGCCTCGTCGCGGGGAATGTAAGCGTGTTTGGCGGCGGGAAATTTTTTCGACAAAAATTTTCTGATGTTCTCGCCCGCCGAGTCGGGGTCGGTCAAAATAATTATCCCGCGCTTTTTGTACGCCGCCGAAATATTTTCCAGCGTGCGCCGCGTGAGATGAAAGCCGCCCGTCGTTATGCATTCGGCCTCGACAGCACGCTTGACGGCTGCAACGTCCGCTTTGCCTTCGACGATTAAAATTTCTTTCAGCAAAAAAAATTCCTCCAAAAAAATTAAGCCGCAAAATTTTTCGCGGCCATTATATCATTTGAAAATTTTTTGTCACGAACGAGATTTTAACTCCACATTTTTGTTTTGAGAACGTCGTAATAATTTTTGTCGTCGAACTTTACAATTTGCGCGGCGTCTTTTGCTTTACGGACGATAACTTCATCGCCGGGCTGAATCTTGTGGCTGACTTGTCCGTCCAACGTGACCATGACATCTTGGGTTGCCGAAACTTTTATCAAAACTTCGTCGTCCTCGTTGACGATGAGCGGACGCATTTGGAAAGTGTGCGCGCAAATCGGCGTTAAGAGCAGAGCGCGAATCGTCGGGTTGAGAATGGGACCGCCCGCGCTGAGAGAATACGCCGTGGAACCCGTCGGGCTCGAAATGATAATTCCGTCGGCTTTGTAATCCATGAGGTGCGTTTCGTTTATGTGCAGGCCGAGGCGCAACATGCGGGCGACGCCGCCTTTGGTTATCACAACGTCGTTAATTGCGTTGCCCAAAAATTTTTCGCCCCGATCGTTGCGAAGGTAGCCGCTCAAAAGCAGCCGACGTTCGACGCGATATTCTCCCGCCAAAATTTTTGCAAGACGGCTTTCAAGTTCGCGCGGCTCGATGTCCGCCAAAAAACCGAGCGTGCCCAAATTGATTCCGCAGACGGGAACGCTCTGCCCGCTGAATCTTCTGCACACGCCAAGCAAAGT
Organism: uncultured Selenomonadales bacterium; assembly: GCA_946408105.1. Taxonomy (GTDB): domain Bacteria; phylum Bacillota; class Negativicutes; order Selenomonadales; family Selenomonadaceae; genus Quinella. The sequence continues at coordinate 32,877 of CAMJQS010000002.1, forward strand.
TCCGTCGCCGCCGATACTCAACGCCATGTCCACGTGAACGCGTTCGACGCACGGCAAACCGTATTCGTCTTTGCGAAATTGACGCGCCTCTGTCGCGGGCATGACGAGCCGCACGTTTTTGTTGTTGTAGAAATTGAAAATGCGGTCGACGATTTCGCCCGCCCGCCGTTTGCTCATGTTCGGGAAAACCGCCAACTGCATCATGCCCGCGTCGACGCCGAACGTCGTCCCGAAAATATTTTGTCTTGCCATTTTTGTGCTCTCCGTCGTCGTTTAAAACTTTTTAATGTTGAGTTGAAGGATCTACTTTTTCTTTGCACGCCCAAAGAAAAAGTAGCAAAAAGAAAAGGCACCTCGCGGGGGCGTTGCTCGTTCGTGACTTCAGCGTTGAGCCTGCCCGCAGCGTTGAGTTGCCCGCTGAATTCGCGTCACGCTCATTGCGCGGGCGAGGCCGTCCATCCGGGACGGCCTCCGGTTTCGTCAGCAATTCAATTCATCGTGAGCCGAATTAACTACAGATAAAATTTCGACGTCCGCCGCCGAAAAATTTTTCGCCAAATGCGCAAGGTATTCGATGTTGCCTTCGGGGCCTTTGACGGGCGAAAAGTCCAAACCCTTCACGCCGAAGCCGAGACAAGCCGCGAAGTTCAAAATTTTTTCGATAACAGCCGCGTGAATTTTTTTATCGCGGACGACGCCTTTCTTGCCGACGTGTTCGCGCCCGGCTTCGAATTGCGGCTTAATCAACGCGACGACTTCGCCCGAATCTTTCAGCACGTCGAAGACAATCGGCAAAACTTTTTCCAGCGAGATGAACGCCACGTCGATTGAAACAAATTCCGGCAAGCCGTAAAAAAAATCTTCGCGCGTCACGTTGCGAATGTTCGTGCGCTCCATGTTGACGACGCGAACGTCGCTGCGAAGTTTCCACGCAAGCTGACCGTAGCCCACGTCGATGGCATAAACCATTTTCGCGCCGCGCTGCAACATGCAATCGGTGAAGCCGCCCGTCGACGCTCCGACGTCCGCCGCGATTTTCCCGCTCAAAATTATTTTGAACACGTCGAGAGCTTTTTGGAGTTTCAAGCCGCCGCGACTGACGAAAGGCATTTCTTCGCCGAGGATTTTAATTTGCGCGTCGGGCGGAATGAGCGTGCCCGCCTTGTCGATTTTTTGTCCGTTGACCAAAATTTTTCCCGCCATAATCATCGCTTGGGCGCGCGCGCGGCTGTCGAAAAATTTTTTCTCCGTCAAAAAAATATCAAGTCGTTGCTTCATGTCGTCACCGTCAAGAATCCGAAAATTATTTCGTTGAGCCGTTCGATTATCTGCCGCGAAATTTTTTCCGCCGTCAAGCCGCAAATGTCCAAAAGCTGAGCGCGACTTCCCTGCTCAATGAATTTGTCTTTTATACCGAGCCTTAAAAGCGGCGTAGAAATTTTTTCGTCCGCCAAAAACTCTGCGACCGCCGACCCGAAGCCGCCGTTCAAAGTTCCCTCTTCGCACGTGACCAAAAGTTTCGACGAGCGCGCAGATTTTCTTATCAGCTCCGCGTCGAACGGTTTGACGAAGCGAACATTTATCACGTCGACGAAAAATTTTTTCTCGCGCAAAAGTTTCGCCGCGTCCGCCGAATTTTTTACCATCGTCCCGACCGCGAAGATTGTCACGTCCGCCGAAGAATTTTTTTCGACGACTTCAGCCTTGCCCCAAGAAATTTTTTCGGGCTCCGCTTTAAGTTCGACGCCCAAGCCCGCGCCGCGCGGATAACGAATCGCCACGGGAAAATTTTTTTCAAACGCCGCGAAAATCATTTGCCGCAATTCGTTTTCGTCTTTTGGCGCAAGAATGTTCATGTTCGGAATCGTGCGCAGATAAGACAAATCGAACGCGCCGTGATGAGTTGCGCCGTCTTCGCCGACGAGCCCGGCTCTGTCCAAGCAAAAGAGCACGGGCAAATTTTGCAAGCAGACGTCGTGAAGAATTTGGTCGTAGGCGCGCTGCAGGAACGTGGAGTAAATCGCGACGACGGGTTTCAGTCCGCCGGCCGCCATGCCCGCCGCCAAAGTCACGGCGTGTTCTTCGGCAATGCCCACGTCAAAAAATCTTTGCGGGAATTTTTCCGCGAATTTTTTTAAGCCGGTGCCCGTCGGCATTGCGGCAGTTATCGCGACAATTTTTTCGTCACGCGCCGCGCAATCAATCACTGCTTGCGAAAAAATTTCCGTGTAACTTGGCGGCGATTTTTTCTTGAGCACTTGCCCTGTCGTCTTGTCGAACTTGCCGACGCCGTGAAATTTTTCGGGCGAATTTTCGGCGGGCGCGTAGCCTTTGCCCTTCTTTGTGTTGACGTGAATCAGCACGGGCGAGTTAATCACTCCGACGCGGGTGAAAACGTCCTTCATGCCGCCAATGTCGTGGCCGTCAATCGGGCCGAGATAAGTGAAACCCAGAGCCTCGAACATTGCGCCGGGGAAGACAGCCGCCGACACGCCCGCTTTAACAGAATTTGCCGCGAGCAAAATTTTTTCACCGACGTCGCGGAAGGGAATATTTTTTACGAAGTCTTCAAATTCTTTTTTCGCGCGATGATATTGCGGCTTGAGACGAATTTTGGAAAGGTATTCGCTCAACGCGCCGACGTTTTTATCAATCGACATTTCGTTATCGTTGAGGACGACGAGCAAATTTTTTTTGAGTTGCCCCGCGTGATTGAGAGCCTCGAAGGCCATGCCGCCAGTCAAAGCTCCGTCGCCGATGACCGCGATAACTTTTCGCTCGACGCGTTCAATTTCTGCGGCGATTAAAAATCCCAGCGCGGCACTGATTGACGTGGACGCATGACCGACGCCGAACGAATCAAAAGGCGACTCGGCACGCTTCGGGAAGCCGGTAATGCCTCCCAAAGTCCTAAGCGTGTGGAATGTGTCGCGTCGCCCTGTTAAAATTTTGTGCGTGTAAGCCTGGTGTCCGACATCCCAAACAAGTCTGTCGCGGCTGAAGTCGAACACGGAATAAAGTGCCAGCGTCAACTCGACCGTGCCCAAGCTCGGTGCAAGATGTCCGCCGTTTTTCGCGACCGTCGTCAAGATTAGCTCGCGAATTTCGCCCGCCATTTGCTCAAGTTCAGCCAAGCTCATCGTGTGAAGTTCTGCGGGCGACGTTAATCTTTTCAACAGCCCCGTGACAATCTCTCCTTAAATTTAAAATTTTTTGTATCAGGTATACGGCTCGTATTTTTTGCCGTCGACAATCAAGTACGCGTTATAGTATTCAACGTCGACATTGGAAGCAACAGGAATTTCCTGCCAAGTGGGTTCTGCATTTTGGTAGTGCATGTTCGGAATCTCTGCGCCGTTTGCGTTGTAAGAGTCGCGGTCGGAAATGTGATAATATCTCTTGTCGCCTTCCTTTTTAAATTGAATCGTCGAGATGTCATAGGAAAGGCTTTCGATGCCGGCCGGAACGATTGAATAATCGCGGTACCATTTAATCAGAGCGTTGCGGCCTTTGTCGCTGTAGTCCATGCGGAACTTCGCGCTAAACGTGACGACGTCTCTTGTTTCCGTAATCGAATTGATTTGAACGGAGTTCGCGTCGAAGTAAAGCACGTTGTCGTCGTTGTCGGTGTAAATCTGTTGCCAGTTGGCCGCCAACGCAGTCGCCGCGCTCATCATGAAAACAAGCAAGGTCGCCAAAAAAATTTTCCTCATTATAAACAACTCCTTAAAAAGATTTTATTTGCTATTCGGCGCAGTAAAAGAAAAATCCTTCACAGAAAATTATTTTTTGCGGGCGATTAAATATTTAACGAGTTCGCGCAAAAAGTTTGCTTCGTCGCCGAAATTTTTCAGCGCGTCCAAAGCTTTGTCGACGGCCGCCTGCGCAAAATTTTTTGCCGCGTCGAGTGAAGTCAAGCTTACGTAAGTCGACTTTAAATTTTTTTCGTCGGAGCCCGTCGGTTTGCCCAAAATTTTTTCGTCGCCGGTCACGTCCAAAATGTCGTCGGTGATTTGAAAAGCCAAGCCGAAATTTTCTGCGTAGCGCGTGAGGTCTTCCAAATTTTTTTCGGAAGCTTGAGCGAGTATCGCGCCCGAACGAATCGCCGCTTTGAAGAGCGCGCCCGTCTTGCCGCTGTGCATGAGCTTGAGCGTTTCAAAATCGATTTGAATTCCCTCCGAGCGCAAGTCAATCGCTTGGCCGCCGACCATGCCCGACGCGCCCGCAGCCGTGCTTATCTCTTTTAAAACGCGCAACAAAATTTCGGGCGCAACGTCTTTTTGCCTGAGCACAACTTCAAACGCCAAAGTCAAAAGCGCGTCGCCCGCAAGAATCGCCGTCGCCTCTCCGAAGACTTTGTGATTGGTCGGCTTGCCGCGTCGAAGGTCGTCGTTGTCCATTGCCGGCAAGTCGTCATGAATCAGCGAATACGTGTGAATCATTTCCAGCGCGTCGGCCGCCGTGATAAATTTTTCTCCGTCGCCGTTAATCGTGTCCGCCGCCGCCATTAAAAGTATCGGGCGCAATCTTTTTCCGCCCGCCATCAAACTGTATTCCATTGCCCGCGATAAATTTTCGTCAAGCGATTTCGTCCGCCGCAATTCTTTCAACAAGTCCGCCTCGACCAACGCCGCTCTCCGCTTCCACAAATCTTTGAACATGATTTATCCTCCAAACTTCAGCGCGAAATATTTTTCTTGCATTTGCTCACGAGTTTTGGGCGCGTCCCACAGCTCGCCGATTGAATTTTTTCGCAACGCCGCCGCCAAATGACTGAACAGGTCGGGGAAAGATTTTTCCAGCTCCGCGATTAAATTTTTTGTCCGCTGACGATTCGTCGCGCCGTCGAACGGGCACGGCGATTTTAAAACTTCAAAGCCGCGCGTGAAATTTTTTATCTCGGCCTCGCGCAAATAAATCAGCGGGCGAATCACCGTTAAATTTGTTCTGTCCAAAAAAGTTTTCGGCTGAAAGGTCGTAAGCTGCCCGCTCGAAAGCAAACTCATAAAAAAAGTTTCAACGGCGTCGTCCAGATGATGAGCGTAAGCAATTTTGTTCGCGCCCAACTCTTGAGCCTTGCGATTCATCACGGCGCGGCGGAAGTAAGCGCAGGTGTAGCACGGGCTTTTATTTTTTTGCTCGCGAATGAGCGCGGCGATGTCGACTTCGCAAACGTCGTGAGAAATTTCCAGCTCGTTGCAAAAATTTTTTACGGCGGAAATTTTTTCGCTCAAGTCGTCGCTGAACTTAGAATCAATCGTCAAAGCGGTAAGGGAAAAATTTTTCTTCATGCGTTCTCGCAAAGTTGCCAGGGCGTAAGTCAAAAGCAAACTGTCCTTGCCGCCCGACACGCCGATTAAAATTTTATCGCCGTCGTCAATCAAATCAAACTCGACGACCGCCCGAATTATTTTGCTGAAAATTTTTTGCGGCAGAACCATAAATCCTCCTGAAAAAATTTTTTAACGCCGCGAACTTGAGGCCGTCATGGATGACGGCCTGCCCGCGTAGAAGACGTGATGTCTTCTCAGCGGGCAACAGTCGGTCGCGGGTGGTCGTAACGTTTGAGCCATTGTTAGTGTCCCGCCCTTTTCTTTGCTTACTTTCTTTTGGGCACTGCAAAAGAAAGTAAGATTATAACGCATTCAAAAGTTCCTCGCGGTTCACGGCGTAAGTTCCGACCTTGGCCACGACGACGCCCGCCGCCACGTTCGCAAGATATGCCGCCGCCGCCGAATCAATTCCGCCGGCCAACGCCGCCGAAAAAACCGCAATGACCGTATCGCCCGCGCCGGACACGTCGAAGACCTCCTGCGCCCGCGCCTTGATGTGAGAAATTTTTTCTCCGGTAATCAAGCTCAAACCTTCGGCCGAACGCGTGACGACCAGCCCGCGCAAATTAAATTCGTCAATAATTTTATGCGAGGCCTCTTCAATCTGCGCGTCGACGTTTGAAATTTTTTTCGGCAAGACGGCGTTAAGTTCTTTCAAGTTCGGCGTGATGAAGCTCGCGTCAAAATATTTTTGCCAGTTGTCGCCTTTCGGGTCGACGACGACAAATTTTTTTTGCGCACGACACGCGCCGATAATTTCGCGGCAAATTTTTTTCGTGCAGACGCCCTTGCCGTAATCGGAAATAATCACGCCGTCGACGTCAGAAATTTTCGCGGAAAAATTTTTCAAAAGCTCTTCGGTGCTCAAGGCGTCGAGTTCGCTCGCGTCTTCAAAGTCCAAACGAATCATTTGTTGATGACCGCTTATCACGCGCGTTTTCGTCGTCGTCGGCTTTGAAGTTTCAATCACGCCCGAATAATCGACGCCGAGATTTTTTAACTTGCTCAAAAAAATTTCGCCGTGAACATCGCGCCCGACCTGCCCGATTATCGACGTGCGACAGCCGAGCAAAGCCAAATTGTGCACGACGTTGGCCGCGCCGCCCAAAGTTTCTTTGACTTCCGTGACGCGGGCAATCGGCACGGGGGCTTCGGGCGAAATGCGCGTGACTTCCCCGAAATAATATTTGTCCAACATCACGTCGCCGACGACAAGAATTTTACACGCGCTCAAACCGTCCGCAACAAAATTTTTCAGTTCGTCAATCATTTGAGTCCTCCAAAAGAAATTTTCGCCGCCGCCAAAGTTTTTTCCAAATCTTCGTCCGTGTGAGCCGCCGACATGAACAGAGTTTCAAATTGTGACGGCGCAAGATAAATTTTTTGCTCCAACATCGCCGCGAAAAATTTTTTGAACTGCGTTTGATTCGCGGCGGCCGCCTCGTCGTAGTTTGTGACTTCGCGCGCGCTGAAAAATATTCCGAACATGGAGCCGGCTTGCGGCGTTTGAATTTTTACGCCGAAATTTTTTGCCGCGGCCTGAAGTCCTTCGACGAGCTTTGAAGTCTTCGCGGAAATTTTTTCCGTCAAATTTTCTTCAAGCAAAATCGTCAACGTCTCTATGCCCGCCGTCATCGCCAAAGGATTGCCGCTCAAAGTTCCCGCCTGATAAATTCTGCCGTCGGGCGAAACGTTGCGCATAATTTTTTCCGCTCCGCCGTAAGCCGCACACGGGAGCCCGCCGCCGATAATTTTTCCCAGGCAAGTTAAATCGGGCGTGACGTGAAATTTTTCTTGCGCGCCGCCGAGCGAAACTCGAAAGCCGCACATGACTTCATCGAAAATCAAAAGCGCGCCGAATTTTTTTGTAACGTCACGAAGTCCGCGCAAAAAATTTTCTTTCGGCAAGACGAGCCCCATGTTGCCCGCGACAGGTTCGACGATAACCGCCGCAATTTCTTCGCCGCATTGAGCAAAAATTTTTTCGACGGCGGCAAGGTCGTTGTAAGGCAAAGTAATCGTGTCTTGAGCCGTGCCGCGCGTGACGCCGGGGCTTGACGGTTCGCCGAAGGTCGCCGCGCCGCTGCCCGCCTTAACCAAGAGCGAATCGCTGTGGCCGTGATAGCAGCCGACGAACTTTAAAATTTTTTCGCGCCCCGTGAAACCTCTGGCAACTCGCAACGCACTCATCGTCGCTTCGGTGCCGGAATTGACCATGCGCATGACTTCCATTGACGGAAAAATTTTGTTCACGAGCTTTGCAAGTTTCGTTTCAAGTTCGGTCGGCGCGCCGTAACTCGTGCCGCGTTCGACGGCTCTTTTCAAAGCGTCGACAACTTTCGGATGAGCGTGACCCAAAATCAGCGGCCCCCACGAGCCCACGAAGTCAATGTATTCGTTGCCGTCGATGTCAAAAATTTTTGAGCCTGCGCCGTGAGAAATGAACGGCGGATTCGAGTCGACGCTTGAGTAGGAACGCACGGGGCTGTTCACTCCGCCCGGCATAAATTTTTTTGCTTCGACGAACGCCGCCAAAGATTTTTTTAAGTTCATGATACAACCTCCCAAAATTTTTCTGACGCTCAAGCGCGGCGAGGAGCCGAAAATTTTTTAAAGTTGCAACGCGTCAGCTGTTGAGCCGCTTTCAAAGCGGCCGACGCCCGGCATAAAATTTTTTGCTTCGACGAACGCCGCGAGAGATTTTTTTTAATTCGTGATACAATCTCCCGAAAAATTTTAGCAGATTTTATCACAGCGATAAAAAAAAAAGTCAATCGGGCAGACGATCGAGCAATTTTAAATTCGTGCCGTCCGCAAAAATTATTTCCGTGACTTCGATGTGTATGTCGTTTTTCTTGAAACCGTGCTTCATTGCGTCGGCGTCGGCGCGCACGAACGGATTTAAAGTTTTCGTCACGTTAAAAATCTGCACGCCTTGTTCGGCCTCTGTCATATCGATTGCAAACGGCGCGAGGCTTTCGCGGTCGTCCTTCCCTCTCAAGGCGACGTTGCCGATAATTTTTGCAAGCGGCTTGTCGGACTTCACGTCGGCCTTTATCGAAATTTCCAGCGTCTGCGAAAAGCCGTACTCGTCGCCGCCCTCGTTCTTGATAGTGAAACCTTTTACTTTAAAAATTTCGTCCATCTTTTGGCCAATCGGCAAGTTCAGCGAATTTAATTTTTTCTTCAGCGCACGACGATAGCCGACGTAAAATTTTTCAAAACCTTTCGCGCCCGTTATGCGCCAAGAATTTTCTTCGGCGGGTTCGAGCGCAAGCTCCAGCTCAAAACTGAATTTCATTTGCGAATTATAAAAGGCAATCGTCGCGACTCGGTCGTTGCCGTCTTTTTGCGGCTTGGTTATGCTTTTTATTTCGCAGGAGGCCGCGCCCGATTCTTTTAAAAATTTTTGCGCGTCGGTTAAATTTTTCGGGAAGGTAACTTTGCCCACCGTGATGTATTCTTCGGCCGCCGCGCGTGCCGCGTTCACGAAGTCGGGCTTAAGTTTTTCGTAGCGCAAATTCAGTTCGTCCATCGAGTAAGCGGTCGGGGCGAGCGTCGAATTAATTTGTTCGGTCAAAATTTCTTCGGCCGCCTGCTCGATCAGCGCGTCGAGGTCGACAGCTTTTCTAAAAGTTTCAAGGTCGTGAGCTTCGACGGCGTGGCGTGCGACGACTGCGGGATTGCCGCTGCGTTTTTTGAGCTCCTGCCAATTTTGAAACGCCGCGACGCCGACGGCAACCGCCAGAATCAAAAGGACGGCAACCGCCGCCAAAATTTTTTTCGTGTTCATTTAATCAAGTCCGGTCTTCTTGTGCGTGTCAGATTTAAAGCTTGCTCTTCGCGGTCGCTTTAAAAGCGGCGGAACAGCTGACGCGTTGCAACGTAAAAAAATTTTCGACAACTCGCCGCGCTTGAATTCATTTCCAATTCTTATTTAATTAAATCCGGTCGGCGTGTCTGAGTTAAGTTTAATGCTTGCTCTTCACGCCACTTTTTTATTTGCGCGTGGTTGCCCGAAAGCAAAACTTCGGGAACGATTTTTCCTTCAAATTCTCGCGGGCGCGTGTATTGCGGGAAACCGAGCAGCCCGTCGAAGAAAGAATCCGTCGCCGCAGACTCCGCCGAGCCCAAAACGTTCGGGAGCATTCTTGCCACCGCGTCGACGATAACCATCGCGGGAAGTTCGCCGCCCGTCAAAACATAATCGCCGATTGAAATCAATTCGTCGGCCAAGTCGTAAATGCGCGCGTCGAAGCCTTCGTAATGTCCGCAGACGAAAATAATTTGGTCGAGCGCGGCCAGCTCCTTTGCTTTTGCTTGAGTGAAAACTTTTCCGCCGGGGTCGGTGATGATTATCTTGCGGGAAAAATTTTCGTCGGATTTGTTCAGCACGTCGCGCACGGCACGATAAACGGGTTCGGGCTTAAGCACCATGCCCGCGCCGCCTCCGAAGGGCGAATCGTCCACTTGCCTGTGCTTGTCGAAGGCAAAGTCTCGCAACTGTGTGAAACGAATTTCCAAAATATTTTTCTCGACGGCGCGCTTGATGATACTTTCGCCGAAGACGCCCGCAAACATTTCGGGAAACAACGTGATGATGTTAATAAGCATTTGAGTCGACCAAAATTTTTTTCGCGGCAATGTCAATCGAACGGACGACGGACTTAAGCGCGGGAATTAAAATTTTTCCGTCGACCTCGAAAACATCGTTGCTGCCGGTCTTGAGGACGTTTGTGACGGCTCCGATTTTTTTTTCGCCGTCGAAAACTTCGCAACCGATGATGTCGAACGTGTAAAACTCTCCGTCGGCCAGGGGCGCGGCGTCAGCTCTGTCGACCGTCAAAAATTTATTCGTCAGAGCCTTGGCGGCCTCTCGACTGTCCACGCCCGCGAACTTCATAAAGATTTGTCCGCCGATGTGTTTGACTTCCTCGACGCGAAAAATTTTTCCGCCGACAGAAATTTTTTCCAGAGCGTCGAAGCGTCCTTCAAAATCTGTCAGCGGAATTATTTTCAGCGTGCCGTCCAGCCCGCGAGCCGCGCCGATTTTCCCGACGATTATTTCAGCTGCGGATTGCAATGATTTTGTCATCTTCCACCAAAATTTCCACGTTCATGGCTTCGCGCAGGTTGTCGCCGACTTTCAGCTCGACTTGCCGCTGCGTCGTCCCCTGAATAATTTCCGCGCCGTCCGCCAACTTCTCGAACGTTTCTTTGCGGCGACGAGCCTCGTCCAATCTGCCTTGGCGCGGGGCGATTTCGTTGCCGAAAAAGTTTCTGATTTGCGGTTCGTGTTCGGGGCTTCTCTCAAGTTCGCGTTGCATGTCGATATTAATTTGCTTGAGCTCAAGTTCCATTTGTTCGGCGACCTTTGTTGCCTCGTCGACGAGCCGCGCCCGAAGTTTCTCCGTGAGTTTTGCTTTCACCGTGACGGGAAGAGTTAATTTGATGCTGTTCATTTTTTTAGCTCCTTTGTTTGAAAATCATTCGTAAGTTTAGCAGGTAATTTTTCAAAGTCAATCGGCAAAAGTTTTTCTTGTCGACGCCCGCGCTTTTAATGTAAAATCTGCGGCAAGAAAGGTGATGAGCATGATAAAAAAACATTGGCGAAAAATTTTGGCGGCGGCTCTGGTCGCGGGAAATTTATTTTGCTTGCCGATTGTCGACGCGGAAATTAAAACTTACACGGCGATGGGCGTCGACTACGGCAACGAATTTGAATCGCAGGAAATTGTTAAACTTCGCGCGCGCGACAAGGCGATTAAAAATGCCGTCAAGCAAGCGGGCGTTTATCTTAAAAGTTATTCGCGCTCCGTTAATTCCGAACTGACCGACGACGAGATAACCGCGATAACCGGCAACACTTATGAACTCGTCGGCGAAGTCAAATACAATCGCGTTGCAAAGCAAGTGACCGACCAAGTTATCCTCGTCATGTGGGAGGCGACCGTTGATGTTAAAGTCGACGACAGCGAAATTAAAAATTGGTACAAGCGCGACTTCGACGAACGCTCAAAGATTATAAATCAGACGCGCGAATCGAACGAAGCCGCCGCCGATAACGAACGCAAAGTTGAAGACCTGCGCAAGCGTGCTCAAAACGTAACCGACGACGCCGGCCGCGCCCAACTCAAAAAAGATTTCGAGCAGGCCGACAACGAATTCCTTTACAATCAAAAAATCGAGGAAGGCACCCGCGCAAGCTACAGAGGCGACCTTGACGAGGCGGCAAAATTTTACACCGAGGCCATCGAGCTCAATCCGAACAACCCGAAAGCTTACGTCGCTCGCGGCAGCACTTACACCGGCACCGTTTCAGTGTTAAAGCACAAAATCGAAGACACTCCGCGTTTTAAAAGAGTTAAATCACACGGCAACAGCGCGGAAACTTATTACAGGCTGGCACTGGAAGATTTCGGCAAGGCGATTGAACTTAACCCGAACGACGCAATGAATTATGCTTATCGCGGCAACGCCCATTACACCTTTGGAAAATATCCGCAGGCTTTAAAAGATTGGGACGAGGCTTTGAAAATTGATTCGGCGTGCTTGCAAGTTTATATTTATCGCAGCATGTACTACAGCTTTGTCTTGAAGGATAACAAAGCGGCTCTGGCAGATTTGAACGAAGCGATTGAGCTAAATCCCGACAAGGCGGGCGGCTATTCCATGCGCAGTTTATGTTACAAGAACACTAAGCAATATCAGTTGGCTCTCGCCGACATAAACAAAGCCGTTGAGTTGGAACCGAACAACGCCTTTTCCTATTATTCAAGAGGTAATCTTTATCTGGAGTTTGAAAATTACAATCGCGCGCTTGAAGACTTCAACAAATGCTTTGAGCTTGACCCCGAATTTTATGTTGTCCGGCTCGGCATGGTGAAGGCTCACGAGAAACTTGGACGATACGATTTGGCGATAGAAGACTACAACCAAATTATAAAAGATTCACCCGACATGGCGATTTGGTATTACAGGCGCGGCAAGTGCTACGAAAAGCTCGGCGACACGGCCAAGGCTAAGGCTGACTTCGACAAAGCAAAGGCTCTGGGCTTCAGCGTTTAAAATTTTTGATTCCTTTCGGCGGCGGGCGACAGAAATATTTTTCTTGTCACTTGCCGCTTTTTTGGTGTAAAATGCGCGGAGTAAATCGGCAGTTTGTAAGGGAGTGATTTCATGAGCGGCGACGAGACTAAAACCGTCGGCGACGAGACCAGAATGTTCAGCTTCGGCGTCGAGGAAAATCGTGCGCAAAAAGTCATAAAGAACGCCTACAAGGCAATGACCGAAAAAGGCTACAACCCTGTGCACCAGCTTGTCGGCTATCTTTTGAGCGGCGACCCCGCTTACGTGACGAGCCACCTTGAGGCGCGCAGCATGATTCGCAAAGTTGAGCGCGACGAACTTTTGGAAGAACTCGTGCGTTTCTATCTTGAGCGACTGGGGGGCAAGACGTGAGGGCTTTGGCTCTTGATATCGGCGACAAGACAATCGGCGTGGCGGCCTCCGATTTGCTCGGCATTACCGCGCAAGGCGTCGAGACGATTCGCCGCACGTCGAACAAAGACGACTTGAAACGGCTCGGCGAACTCGTAAAAAATTTTGAGGCGACGACTTTTATAATCGGCTTGCCAAAAAATATGGACGGCACCGAAGGCACGCGTTGCGAGCTTGTAAAAAAATTCGCGGAAAAAATTTCTGCGGCGTTCCCGACGGTCAATCAAATTTTTTGGGACGAACGCTTGAGCACCGTGGCCGCCGAAAAAAATTTAATCGCGGCCGACGTGAGCCGCAAGAAACGCAAAAAAGTTATCGACAAGATGGCCGCAGTTTATATCCTGCAAGGCTGGCTTGATTCAGTTAGGAGTTAAAGATGAGCAAACGTGAAGAACTTTTTGACGACGATGTTTTGATTGAAATGACCGACGAGGACGGAAACGTTTTCTATTACGTCGAGGAAATGATTATCCCCGTCGACGGCGAAAATTTTGCGCTGTTGGTCGAATACAAAGGCGACGACTGCGACTGCGGTCACGACCACGAATGCGGCTGCGGCGGCGAATGCGATTGCGATTGCGAAGACGACGTTATCATTGCAAAAATTGTTATCAACGCGGACGGCGAAGAAGAATTTATCGAGCCGACCGATGAGGAGTTTGAAAAAGTTCAAGCGGCTTACGAAAAACTTTTGGATGAGGAAGAATGAGCAACGCCGACGACAAAAAAATTTCGAGCGACGCCGACACCGTTAAAACTCAAATTCCTTCTCGTCGCGAAGGCAAAAAAACTTTCCGCGAAAAAATCAGCGGCTCAATCGACGACCTGCGCGCGGAAATTTCTTTCAAGTACGTGGCGACCGTGGCGGGCGTGGTATTCGCTTGCGTCGTGGTTGTCGGCGCGCTTTTGGTTTTCGTCGACCCGACCGTCGCGCAAACGGAAAAGCCCGCGAAAACCGAGCAGACGACCGACGCCGCCGGTGAGGAAGAAGAAAAACGAATCAACGTAAAAATTCGCGAAGGACTTTCGACAGCCGAGATTGCGGAACGCTTGGCGGAAAAAGGAATCATCGACAGCAGCTTCAGGTTCAGACTTCTTGCGCGCTTCTACGGCTACGACGATAAATTTCGTCCGGGTGCTTACACGTTCAACGCGAACATGAGCGACGAGGAAGTTTTCCAAAAACTTTTGACGGGCGAAAAAAAATTTGTGCGCTTCACCGTGCCCGAAGGTTTCGGCGTCAAAGAAATTGCCGAGCGGCTTTACAATCTTGACTTGGCAGACAAAGACGAATTCTTGAAGGCGGCCGAAGACTTCGCGCCCTACGATTACATGCGCAAAAGAAAAAATGTTTTCTTCGCGGCGGAAGGTTTTCTTTTCCCCGACACCTACAACGTCGAAAGCGACATTGACATTGAAGAAATTTTGGGACTCATGGCGGCCAACTTCGACGACCGAGTAACGCCGACCATGCGCACGCAGGCCGAGAAAATGGGCTTGTCGGTTTACGATTTGATAACGCTGGCGTCTTTGGTCGAACGCGAAGTCCGCTACCCCGAAGACCGCCCGATTGTCGCGCAGGTTTTGTTGAAGCGGCTCAAGTTGAACATGCCGCTGCAAACCGACGCGACGCTTCAATATTTAATGGACACACCAAAGGAAGACGTTTCAATCGAGGACACGCAAATTGATTCGCCGTTCAACACTTATCAGCACACGGGACTGCCGCCCGGCCCGATTGCCAACCCCGGCATGGCGTCGATTACGGCCGTCCTCCATCCCGCAGAGACCGATTATCTTTACTTCGTCGCCGACCGCCAAGGCCACAACCATTACGCCTACACTTACGAGGAGCATTTAAATCTTGTCAATCAATATCGTTAAGCCGGAGTTGCTTGCGCCTGCGGGAAATTTTGAGAAGTTGCAGGCCGCGCTGATTTACGGAGCCGACGCAGTTTATTTCGGCGGAAAAAATTTCAGCTTGCGGGCGTTCGGCGACAACTTCACCCGCGAAGAAATTTTATCGGCCGTCGACTTCACTCACGCGCGCGGCAAAAAAATTTACGCGGCGGTGAACGTCTTCGCGCACAACGCAGACCTCGACGCGCTCAACGATTACTTAAAATTTTTGGACGCGGCAAAAGTCGACGCGGTTTTAATTTCCGATTTGGGCGTTTTGTCTTTGGCGAAGGAAACGAATTTAAAAATTCACGTCAGCACCCAAGCGAACGTCACGAACTTTCAAGCGGCGAAATTTTTTTCTGAACTCGGCGCAAGTCGAATCGTCCTTGCCCGCGAACTTTCCCGCGAAGAAATTTTGACGATAAAAAATTTTTGCGCGGCGGAGCTGGAAATTTTTGTCCACGGCGCGATGTGCATTTCATATTCGGGAAGATGTTGGCTGTCAAAATTTTTGACGGGGCGCGACGCGAATTCGGGCGCGTGCACTCACTCTTGCCGCTGGAAATATAATTTGGTTGAGGAAACTCGACCGAATGAATTTTTCCCCGTCGGCGAAGACGTGCGCGGCTCCTACGTCATGAACTCGAAAGATTTGTGCTTGCTCCCGTATCTCGATAAGGTGATTCAAAGCGGCGTGGCCTCTCTGAAAATCGAAGGGCGCATGAAGAGCGTAAACTACGTGGCGGGCGTCGTCAAAGTTTATCGCGCGGCGATTGATTCATACTTCGACAACCCGAACGATTTTAAAATTCGCGATGAGTGGCTCGACGAACTCGACAAGGTTGCTCACCGACCGTACACGACGGGATTTTTTTTGAGTGACGGCAAGCCGACAGAAATTTATTCCACGTCGAAGCCGAAGCGTTCGTCAGAATTTTTGGGAATCGTTCGCGCCTTCGACGCCGCGACGAAACTTGCGACGATTGAACAGCGCGGAAAGTTTGAAGTCGGGCAGCGCGTGGAATTTTTTCAGCCGACGGGAAAAACTTTTTCACAGACGATAACTTCAATGCGCGACGAAAACGACGAAAAAATTTTTTCCGCGCCGCACGCTCAACAGCTCGTAAAAATTCCCGTCGACGAGCCTTTAGAAATTTGGTCACTGATGAGGAGTTGATAAAATGAGTTTCTGGAAAAATATTTTTGGCGGCTCTTCCGAGGACGCCGAACCCGTCGCGCCCGTCAATCTTGAAAACGCCGTGCGCAAAGCCGGCCGCGCAGAAGGTCGCGTGCAAGGCGTCGGCTTCAGATTTTTTGTTCAAAGCAACGCAAAGACGATGGGCATAACCGGCTGGGTCAAGAACATGAGCGACGGCTCCGTTACAATGGAACTGCAAGGCGAGGCTCCGACTGTCGAACGCCTTATCGCAAAAATTAAACGCGGCAACGATTGGATTAAAGTCACCAACTTTGAAATTTCCGATTTGCCCGTCGTGAAAGGAGAAGATAAATTTGCAATCAGATACTAACGGCGTGAACGTCAAGCGAATTTTGGTTTTGCACGGCCCGAACTTAAATTTGCTCGGCACACGCGAGCCCGAAATTTACGGGTGGACGACGCTAAACGACATAAACGAACTTTTGCGGGCGCGGGCGAAGGAAGCGGGCGTCGATACGATAGATTTTTTGCAGTCGAACTTTGAGGGCGAACTCGTCGAGGCGATTCAAAAAGCGCGCGGGCGTTACGATTTTATTTTGCTCAACGCGGGCGCGTTCACTCACTACAGCATTGCTCTGCGCGACGCAATTTCCGCCGTGCCCGTGCCCGTCATTGAAGTTCATCTGTCGAACGTTCACCGCCGCGAAGAGTTCCGCCGCACGTCGGTTATCGCGCCGGTCGTCATGGGGCAAATCTGCGGCTTCGGCGTCGACAGCTACATTGCCGCGCTCGACGTTGCCATCCGCAAAATTCGGAAGGACACCAAATGAACAGGCGACTGATTAATCTTTTGGAAAAAATTTCCGCCGAGGAAGTCGACGCAATTTTAATCACAAAAATTCCGAACGTCACTTACTTCAGCGGTTTTCGCGGCGACAGTTCCGCGCTGTTCATCGGGAAAAATTTTCGCAAGCTCATCACCGACGGACGATACCTTGAGCAGGCCGTAACGGAAGCAAAAAATTTTACGCTCGTCGAACAAACCGAAGGACTTTATAAAAAAATCGTCGAGGAAATAAAAATTTCGGGCTGCAAAAAAATCGGCGTCGAAGGTCTCGTCATGACGGTTGCCGAACACAGCTACCTGAAGAAGGAACTTGCCGATGTCGAATTTAAATCCGTCGTGCTTGATGATTTGCGGCAAGTCAAAGACGCGGCGGAGATTGAAAACGTTCGCAGGGCGTGCAAGATTGCCGACGACGCTTTTAAAAAAATTTTGTCCGTCATCAAGCCCGGCGTCCGCGAGTTTGAAGTTGCGGCGGAGCTGGAATATTTTATGCGGCGGCTCGGCTCGGAGGCGGCGGCCTTCACGACGATTGTTGCTTCGGGTTGGCGCGGCAGTCTTCCTCACGGTACGGCGTCCGACAAAAAAATTTCTGCGGGCGAACTCGTGACGCTGGACTTCGGCGCGATTTACAACGGCTACTGCTCGGACATCACGCGGACGGTTTGTGTCGGCAAAGCTTCGGACGACCAAAAAAAAATTTACAATCTTGTCCTCGACGCGCAACTTTACGGCCTGGAAATTATCACGGCGGGCAAGAGCGGCAAGGAAATCGATTCGGCCGTTCGCGACAGATTGACGGCGGCGGGCTACGGAAGATTTTTCGTCCACGGCTTGGGTCACGGCGTCGGCCTGGAAATTCACGAGGAGCCGCGCTTGAGCAAACTAAGCAAGTGCGAAAAACTTTTGCCCAATATGATTGTCACCGACGAGCCCGGACTTTATCTCGGAAATTTCGGCGGCGTTAGGATTGAAGACACGGTTTTGGTCACGGGCGGCAAGGCTCAACCTTTGACGCTCTCGCCAAAAAATTTGATTGAACTATAAAAATTTTTGGAGGTTACAAAATGATTTCAAGTACAGATTTTCGGACAGGCTTAACGATTGAGATTGACGGCATGGCGTGGCAGGTCGTCGAATTCCAGCACGTCAAACCCGGCAAAGGCGCGGCGTTCGTCCGCACGAAAATTAAAAACGTGGAGACGGGCGCGGTCGTCGAACGCACCTTCAACCCCAACGAAAAAATGCCGCCCGCCCGCCTCGACACCAGCCGCATGCAGTTCCTCTACGAATCCGACGGCCAATACACTTTCATGGACGTTGAGACTTACGAGCAAATCGAACTCAACAAAGAGCAACTCGGCAACGCGCTCAACTTCCTCATGGAAAACATGGAAGTCAACCTGCAGACTTTCAAAGGGCGCATTATCGGCGTCAATCTTCCCAACAGCGTCGAGCTCAAAGTCACCGAATGCGAGCCCGCCGTCAAAGGCAACACCGCCACCGGCGCGACCAAAAACGCCACGCTTGAGACGGGCTACGTCGTTCGTGTGCCGCTGTTCATAAACGAAGGCGACGTCTTGAGAGTCGACACGCGCACGGGCAACTACATCGAACGCGCTTGATTAACGGTTAGTGATTAGTGGTTAGAAAATTTTTAATCACTAATCACTATTTTTCGCGGAGGATTTTTTATGCAGGAAAAAATTTTTTTCGCGGGCGCGTATCTTCTCGTCGTCAACGTCGTGACGTTCGCGCTGTTCGCCTGGGACAAATATTGCGCGACGCACGACAAATGGCGCGTTAGAGAGAGCACGCTTTTGTTTTGGGCGGCAATCGGCGGAGCACTCGGCGCGGGCGCGGCCATGGAAATTTGTCATCACAAAACTTTGCACTTGAAATTTAAATTCGGCGTCCCGTTTCTTTTGTTCGTGCAAATAATTTTAATCGGCGTCCTGCTTTTCAATTCCGGCAACATCATCGAAAAACTTTTGAGGTGAGAGCGTGAAAAAAAATTTGGTAATGGGTTCGGCAAGCGGCTACGATTGGGATACTTTGGAGCCGTTCATTACTTCGTTCGTCATGAATGTTAAAAATGCCGAGCTTGTGCTTTTCCTTAAAGACGTTTCGGATTTTACTATCGACCGCTTGAAACGTTGCGGGAAAGATGCATTGAAAATCGAGCCGTTTGAGCACAGAGAACTTAAAAATATTGGCATTGACCGTTTCAAAAATTTCAAAAGATATATCGACTTGCACGGCGACGAGTACGAACAAATTTTTATCACCGACACCCGCGACGTGATTTTTCAAAAGGACATCTTCGAGTGTTTTAAAGACTGCAAAAATTTTCTCGGATATTCGACGGAAGCAGACGACATTCGCGGGAGCAAAACGGGTAATCGATTAAATTACAACTGGATTGCGGACAGTTTCGGCAAAGAAGAAGCAGATAACCTTCTGGACAAAAAAATCGTTTGCGCCGGCGGAGCTGTCATTGGAACGCCGCGCGAAGTAAAAATCTTCCTGGAAATATTTTTGTCGAAAAATTTTTCGAGTGAAAAATTTGCTTTTGACCAAGCCGCGTTCAATTATCTTGTGTGGAATAATCTTTTGCCGATTGAAAATCTTATAGAAAATGACATAGAGAGCGGCGAAATTTTTTCGATGGCAACCTTCGTCTTTTTGTATCCGATAAATATTCGAGGCGGAAAAATTTTGCGCGGCGACGGCGGCATTCCTGCCGTTGTTCATCAATACGACCGACATCAGGAATTGGTTAAAATTGTCGACGGAATTTATCGCGCCAAAGATTTTCAAGTTGAGGAACACTTTACCGACACGCAAAGTGCGATTGAACAGGTGATATCCCTTTTGCGAGTGAATAAAACGGGCGCGGCCACTCGTCTTTTCCTGAGAAATTTTTTGGGCAAAACGGACTTCAACAGCTACAAAGGAATTCTTATAAAACTTTGGGATATTTCTTCAAAGAAGCCGCTTTCTCAAACGCTCGAACTTTTGGAGCTGGCTGTTCAAGATGCTTTAAAATCTGTTCATGTTCTTTCAAATATAGATTTGTCTGCAATTTACTCAATCTTGAAACGCGCCGAACAAAACGGACGCCCTATCGACGCCGATTTTAAAATTTATTTTGCGAATTTTCTTTTGATAATCGCCGAACAATGTCTCAAGTCAAATCAGCCGGACAGATATTTTGAATTTATAAATTTGTTTAAAGGACTCGGCGTGCCGCTCGACGAAAAATTTTATCGGTTGGAAGCAGAGGCAAACAGAATTTTGAATCGGAGGAAACTTTTTGAGCAAGAAAATTAAAAAGACAAACGCCGCCCGAATCCTCGACGGGCTGAACATTTCTTACGAGATAAAAACTTACGCGGTCGACGAAAACGATTTGTCCGCCGTGCACGTGGCGCAAATGAGCGGACTCGACATCAAAACGATTTTCAAAACGCTGGTGGCGCGCGGCGACAAGTCGGGCGTGATTATGGCGGTCATCGGCGGCGGCGACGAACTGGACTTGAAAGCGTTGGCAAAGGCAAGCGGAAATAAATCCGTCGAGATGATTGCGTTGAAAGAACTTTTGCCGTTGACGGGCTACGTGCGCGGAGGTTGCTCGCCACTTGGCGCGAAGAAAAATTATCCCGTGTATTTGGACGCGCGCGCCTTGACGTTGGAAAAAATTTCGATAAGCGCGGGGCAACGAGGAATGCAAATTATTTTGTCGCCGAAAGATTTGGTAACGGCCGTGAACGCGACGGTTGCCGAACTCGTACAATAATTTTAATGATGAGGTGAGAGCGTGAAAAAAAATTTGGTAATGGGTACGGCAGGCGGCTTCGATTGGGATACTTTGGAGCCGTTCGTTACCTCGTTCGTAATGAATGTCAAAAGTGCCGAGCTTGTGCTTTTCCTTAAAGACATTTCGGATTTTACGCTTGACCGCTTGAAACGTTGCGGGAAAGGTGCATTAAAAATCGAGCCGTTTGAGTACAGGGAAATTAAAAATATTGGTATTGACCGTTTTAAAAATTTCAAAAGATACGTCGACTTGCACGGCGACGATTACGAACAAATTTTCATAACCGACACCCGCGACGTAATTTTTCAAAAGGACATCTTCGAATCTTTCAAAGACTGCAAAAATTTTCTCGGATATTCGACGGAAGCAGACGACATTCGCGGGAGCAAAACGGGTAATCGATTAAATTACAACTGGATTGCGGACAGTTTCGGCAAAGAAGAAGCAGATAACCTTCTGGACAAAAAAATCGTTTGCGCCGGCGGAGCTGTCATTGGAACGCCGCGCGAAGTAAAAATCTTCCTGGAAATATTTTTGTCGAAAAATTTTTCGAGTGAAAAATTTGCTTTTGACCAAGCCGCGTTCAATTATCTTGTGTGGAATAATCTTTTGCCGATTGAAAATCTTATAGAAAATGACATAGAGAGCGGCGAAATTTTTTCGATGGCAACCTTCGTCTTTTTGTATCCGATAAATATTCGAGGCGGAAAAATTTTGCGCGGCGACGGCGGCATTCCTGCCGTTGTTCATCAATACGACCGACATCAGGAATTGGTTAAAATTGTCGACGGAATTTATCGCGCCAAAGATTTTCAAGTTGATGAACGGTTTATTGACGAACGCAGCGCGATTGAACAAACGCTTCCTCTTTTGCGAGCGAACAAAACGGATGCGGCCACTCGTCTTTTCATTAAAAATTTTTTGGGCAAAACGGACTTCAGCGGCTACGGCAGAATTCTTATAAAACTTTGGGATATTTCTTCAAGGAAGCCGCTTTCCCAAACGCTTGAACTTTTGGAGATGGCTGTTCAAGATGCTTTAAAATCTGTTCATGTTCTTTCAAATACAGACTTGCTCGCAATTTACTCAATCTTGAAACGTGCCGAACAAAACGGACGAACCGTCGACGCCGACTTTAAAATTTACTTCGCGAATTTTCTTTTGATAATGGCCGAACAATGTCTTAAGTCAAAACTGGCGAACGTATATTTTGAGTTTATAAATTTGTTTAAAGGACTCGGCGTGCCGCCCGACGAAAAATTTTATCGGTTGGAAGCGGAGGCGAATAAAATTTTCGGCAGGAACGGACGAGGCATTGGCGGCTTGTAAGCGGGCTTTGAAACTTAATTGAATTTGCTTTGAGCAGGTGATTCGTTGGATTTAAAAATTTTGGCGGCGCGGCTGAAAAAATTTTTCCGCGAAGACTCGGACGAAATTATCGGCGCGTATTTCGACGGAGAAAAAATTTTCGTCGTGCGCCTGACGGAAAATTTTGAGGCGGCTGAAGTTTTTGCGGACGGCGCGGAGCCCGAAAAGTTCGCGGAAAAAATTTCGCTCGTGTGCACTCAAAAAAACTGGAAAGCTTCGGCGGTCGGCTTTTGTCTTCGCGAGGACGACGCCGTAACTTATCAATCCGAAATCTCGAACTTGCCCGAAAAAGAAATTCCCGCGTTCGTGAAAAGTTGGGCGATTGCTCAAACGGGAAAGGACGCGGCGTTTTCTTTTGCGCGGGTCGGAGAAGAACTTTGGATGGAAACTTTGCCGCGCACGCGGCTCGAAGAATTTTGCGCGGCATTCAAAAAATTTAATTTGAATTTGCGCGCGCTGTCGGTCATGCCGCCCGCCTTGCTGACGAAGGGCACGCCGTTCGACAAAACAAAATTCATCACGGAGGTCGTCCGCGAAAAAAAATCGCCGAACTTTTTATCGGGCGGCGGCGTGTGGAATTGGAAAAAAATTTCGTTGGCGGCGGCGGCAATTTTTTTAATCGGGCAAATTATTTTTTCGGCAAAAATTTTTTTCGACTACCGCGCGGCTCAAAACGAACTGAACGCGGCGAAAATTTCTGTCGAAGAGTTGAGCGCGGAGCTTGCCTTGAAAAAAAATCTCGACGCCGACATCGACGAGCTGCACAAGCTTAACGCACTCGCCGCGCAAATCGACTCGGAAATAAATTTTAATCTGCTTATCAATCTCGGACAAATTGCGGGCGACGACGTTCGCCTGACGAAAATCCGCGCCGAAAAAAATTTTTTGGAGCTGGAAGGCTTGGCGGAAAAACCCGACGCCGTGAAAAATTATCTTGCCCGCGTGAAAAGTTCTGTTGTACAATCTGCGCGACTTGAAAATTCTTCGGAGCGCGACGACGGAGAAATTGTTTTCGCGATTCGCGCCGACTTTAAATGACTTCGGGGCGCAGAGGTGACCAAAATGGAAACGGAACAAAAAAATATCATGAAGGAAATCATCATCGGCGCGCTGGTCGTCGCGGTGATTCTTATCGTCGGAACTTTTTGGATGGGCAGAAGCGTGAGCAAAGACAATGAGGACGCCGTACGCACGGTGAGCCTTTTGTATTTGGACGAGCTGGCCGGCCGCCGCGAACAGGTTGTCGCCGGCAAGTTGAGCGATTACATAAACGACATGGATATTGCCATGGGGCTCATGACGAAAGACGACTTGAGCAGCGTGGAAAAGTTGCAAGCCTATCAAGCGCGAATGAAACAACTTTACGGCCTGGAAAAATTTGCCTTCGTCGACGCGGACGGATTGATTTACACTTCGCGCGGCACACGCAACGACATCGGCGTTTATAATTTCGATTACAAAAATCTTGTCGAGACGGAAATTTCAATTAAGAACGTTCAAGGCAACATAAGAAAAATTGTCATTGCCATGCCCGCCGACAATCTTCCGTTCATGGGAAAAACGCTCGTGGCGTGTTTCGTGGAGATTGACATTAACCGAATGTTGGAGGCCATATCCTTGCAGACGACCGGCAACAACACGACCTTTTGCAATCTTTACACGAACGACGGCTCGGCTTTGACGGGAATTGTTTTGGGCGGACGTTCGGGCGAAAAAAATTTATTTTCGGCAATGGAGCGTGCGAAGTTTGAACAAGGTTATTCGATTGACAAAATGAAACGCGACTTTGCGAACGGGATAAAAGGTTTCGCAGCCTTCAACTACAACGGCGTGCAGGAGACAATGTATTACGTTCCCGTCAAAGGCACCGACTGGATTTTGACTTATCTGATTCGCGAAAGCATCATCAGCGAACAAATCAGTTCCATTACCGACGGAATTATAACCCGCAGTTTGATTCATTCAATCGCGACGGCTCTCGTCTTGGTTGCGATGTTCGTCCTCGTAATTTTTCAGTTGCGCAAGACCGCGAAGGCTCAACTGGAAAAAGAAACCGCCGACGCCGAAGCCCGCGTTAAGCAGCAGGAACTGGAAGAACAGCTCGCCCTGCAGGAAGAACTTCTTGCGCAGGAACAGGAGAAGGCTCAACAGGACAACATGATACGCGCCTTGTCGAGCGATTATCGCAGCGTGTACTACGTAAACCTTGCCGACGATTCGGGCATTTGCTACAGAGGCGACACGAAATTGGAAAACGCGCTTGCCGAGGGCGAAGGCTTCAAGTTCAGCAGAAGATTTACCGAGTACGCAAATCTTTACGTCACGGCAGAATATCGCAAAGACTTTTTGGAATTCATCAAGCCCGAAAAAATTCGCGACGCCTTGGAAAAAAATTCCGTCATAAATTATCGCTACCTTGCCAACAGAAACGGGCACGAATCTTACGAGATGATTCGCATTGCAAGCGTCGGCATTGCTGACGACGGCACCAGAATTTCCAATCACGTCGTGGGCGTCGGCTTCACGGATATTGATTCGGAAATGCGCGACGCCATGACAAAGAGCCAGGCTTTAAGCGACGCGCTCAAGGCGGCCGAAGAGGCAAGCAAGGCCAAGACCGCGTTCCTTTCCAGCATGAGCCACGAGATTCGCACGCCCATGAACGCGATTATCGGTTTGGACAATCTTGCGCTGCACGAGCCGGGCATTTCTGCCACGACCAGAAGTTACCTTGAAAAAATCGGAACCTCCGCTCAACATCTTTTGAGTTTGATTAACGACATCTTGGACATGAGCCGAATCGAAAGCGGGCGCATGACCGTACGCAACGAAGAATTTTCTTTCCCGAAATTGATTGAGCAGATTAATACAATCTTCAGCGGGCAGAGCAAAGAAAAAAATTTGGAATACAACTGCCACATAAACGGGCACCTCGGCGAATATTATATCGGCGACAGCGTAAAGTTGCGGCAAGTGCTGATTAACATTTTGGGCAACGCCGTCAAGTTCACGCCCGAAGGCGGCAAGGTCGATTTAATCGTCGAGAAGACCGCCGACTTTGACAAAAAATCCGCGATTAAATTCACGATAAAAGACACGGGCATCGGCATGAGCAAAGATTATCTGCCGAAAATTTTTGACACGTTCAGCCAAGAAGATTCGACCGCCACGAACAAATACGGCAGCTCCGGTTTGGGCATGGCGATAACAAA
This sequence comes from uncultured Selenomonadales bacterium, assembly GCA_946408105.1. Lineage (GTDB taxonomy): Bacteria > Bacillota > Negativicutes > Selenomonadales > Selenomonadaceae > Quinella. The sequence goes on from CAMJQS010000002.1 coordinate 58,015, forward strand.
AAGTATTGTCGAGATGATGAACGGCAAAATCGAAGTGGAAAGCGAGAAGGGCAAGGGCACGACCTTTACCGTGACCGTAACTTTGATGAACTCCGACAAAAATATTTCCGAGAGTGGCGACGTGGAAATTAAGCCGCATGAAATGAACGTGCTGATTATCGATGACGACCCGATTGCTTGCGACCACGCAAAGTTGGTTTTGGAAAAGTCGGGCATCGCCGCTGAAACCGTGATGAGCGGCAAGGAAGCCGTCGAGCGCGTTAAACTCCGTCACGCGCGCCGCGAGCCGTACAATTTAATCATCGTCGATTGGCAAATGCCCGAAATGGACGGCCTGGAAGTCACGCGGAAAATTCGAGAAATTATCGGCAACGAGACGGCGATTATAATTTTGACGGCGTACAACTGGGACGACGTGATAGAAGAGGCTTTGGCGGCCGGCGTGGACAGTTTCATCGCCAAACCGCTTTTCTCCGGCGCATTGATTGAAGAATTTAAAAACGCGCTCCGAAGAAAAAATCTTACCGTCGCCGAAACCAAGACGAAAGCCGAGCTCAAAGGCAAAAGAATTCTTTTGGCGGAAGACATGCCCGTCAACGCGGAAATTATGATGATGGTTTTGCAAATGCGCGAGATAGAAGCCGACCTTGCCGAGAACGGAAAAATCGCCGTGGAAAAATTCCAAGCTTCGCCCGAAAATTATTACGACGCAATTTTAATGGATATGCGTATGCCCGAAATGGACGGCCTGGAGGCGACGCAAAAAATCCGCGCGCTCAATCGTCCCGACGCGAAAAAAATTCCGATAATCGCGCTCACTGCCAACGCCTTTGATGAGGACGTTCAACGGTCTTTGCAGGCGGGATTGAACGCGCACTTGAGCAAACCCGTCGAGCCCGATGTTTTGTTCGAGACGCTGGAAAACATGATTAAAGATTAATTTGTTGCACGAAGCAAAGAAAAGTTGTATACTTCGCGAATCAAAGGAGGCTGATTGCTTTGCAGAAATTTGAAAAGTGGCAAGGTTGCGGAAACGATTTCATTTTGATTGACCGACCGGGCGACGCGATTGACGAGCCGGAAAAAATTAAGCAGCTCTGCGACAGGCATTTTGGAATCGGGGCGGACGGTGTGATTTACGTCCTCAGCTCCAACAAGGCGGCCACGCGCATGAGAATTTTTAACGCGGACGGCACCGAGG
>CAMJQS010000003.1 GCA_946408105.1 uncultured Selenomonadales bacterium
CAATCAGCGCGTCGTTCGTCGTGAAAATCGTCTTCGGCGTGCGTCCCGTCTTCGAGACAATCACGGCGACGCCGCTCAACGTTCCGTCGGTGATGACGGGGCTCGATTTTGAAATGCTGGCGGCCATGAGCGCGACCCCGTTGAAGTTCGCCGCGCTTTTTATTTTGCTCGGAATTTTTTGCGGCGCGGCGGGCGCGTTTTTTTCCAAGGCGTTAATCTTTTCGCTCGACGCTTACGACCGATTAAAAATTTTCGGCGTGAAACGATTCGCGATTCCGTTGCTCCTTGCCATACCGCTCGGAATATATTTGCCGCAAGTCCTCGGCTGCGGAAATGTTTTGGTCGACGAAATTTTAATCACGCACACGGCGTTTGCTTTGCTGATAATTTTGCTCGCGGGAAAAATTTTTTATACGCTGCTTTGCTTCGGCACGAACGCTCCCGGCGGATTATTTTTGCCGGTCTTGGTTATCGGCGCGTTGATTGGAAATATTTTCGCGCGGGCGGGCAACGCGCTGCATTTTTTCACGGCGGACTGGATAACGCTGTTTATAATTTTCGGAATGGCGGCGTTCTTCGCGGCGGTCGTCAAAGCTCCCGTGACGGGCAGCATTTTGATTTTGGAATTGACGGGGCAGTTTGAACATCTCGTCGGGCTGATTGTCGTTTCGGGCGCGGCGTTCATGGTCTCGGATTTGTGCGGCGGCGAACCGATTTTTTCCGCGCTCTCCGAACGTTCGCAAAAAAAAATAGGAGTTAGGATTTAGGATTTGGGATTTAGGGACAAAACCCTAGCTCCTAACTCCTAGCTCCTAACTCCTAAAATTTCGCCAGCGTCACGAAATTTGAGCGGATTAATTTTGTTCGCTCGGCCGAAGACAATTCGCCTGCCGCCTCCGACTTGTAAAGGTTGAGCGTCATTTGCGCGACGAGTTCAGCCTCGCGCCGCGTGATTAATTTGTTCTCCAAAAGAAAATCAATCATCGATTTCACTTCGGCGAACGGCGTTGCCTCTCCGATTTGTTCGACCATGTTTTGATACAAAAGTTGCTTGCGGTCGACTTCCTCGGCTATCAGCGCAATGCGAATGTAACCGCCCAGGCCGCGCCGCGATTCCACGACAAAACCTTTGTCCGTCGTGAAGCGCGTGCTCAAAACGTAACTTATCTGCGACGGCGCGCAACTTATCTCGTCGGCCAGTGCCGTGCGTTTCAATTCGATTTGCCTGTCGGCGTTTTGCGCCAGCCTCTTCAAAATATATTCTTCAATCGTGTCCGCTTTGTTGTTCAGCATGATTTATCACCTCTTGATATTTTGACATTATACTTTCCAAAAATCAAATAGGCAAGTACTTTTTTTTTGCAGGAAAATTTCGGCGCGGGCAGAAAAAATCTTTCGGGAGTTGATGAAATGATTCGCGCGATTTTTTTTGACAGAGACGGCGTCCTCAACGAGGAAGTCGGCTACCTTTACGAAATTGAAAAATTTAAATGGATTGACGGCGCACGCGAGGCGATTAAATTTTGCAACGAGCGCGGAATTTTGGCTGTCATCGTCACCAATCAAAGCGGCATTGCCCGCGGCTTTTACACGGCGCAAAACGTCGACGCGCTCCACGACTTCATGCAAAAAAATTTGGCGGAGGTCGGCGCGCACATCGACGGCTTTTATTATTGTCCGCACCACCCCGACTTCAGCGGCGAATGCGGCTGCCGCAAGCCCAAGCCCGGTTTGATTCTGCGCGCGTGTGACGATTTTAAAATCAATCCTGCTGAAGCGATTTTATTCGGCGACAGCAAGCGCGACATCGAGGCGGCTCAAGCTGCAAATCTTCGCGCGGGAATTTTTTTTAAGGGAGGAAATCTTTTCGACGCCGTAAAAAATTTTTTTGAGGAGGATTGAACGTGAAAAAATTTTTCTTGAGCGTCGCGGCGATTTTTATTTTGTTCGGAATGAGCAACGCTTACGCCGCAGAAAATTTTGCCGTCGAAGTTTTGAATTTGGTCAACGCCGAACGCGCGAAGGTCGGAGCCGCGCCGTTGACTTTGGCGAACGATTTGCAATCAGCGGCGGCGATTCGTGCCCGCGAACTTCTGCAAAGTTTTTCGCACGTGCGCCCCGACGGCTCGGAGTGTTTCAGCGTCATGAGAAATCGCGGACGGACTTGCGGGGAAAATATTGCGGCGGGCAATTCTACGGCGGCCGCGACCGTCGAACAGTGGATGAGCTCTGACGGCCACCGCGCAAATATTTTGAATCCCGCCTTCCGCGAACTGGGCGTCGGCTACGCTTACGAGGACTACTCGACTTATCATCATTATTGGGTTCAACTTTTCAGAGGATAATTTAGGGGTCAGGTGTCAGGTATCAGGGGGCAGGGAAAAACCTGAAACCTGAAACCTGTAACCTGGAACCTAAAAATCGACCGAAGGGAGATTTTATTATGGCTGCACACGTCATCGAAGAGGCGCGCCGCTGTCTGCAATGCAAGAAGCCGATGTGCCGACTTAAAGGTTGTCCGATTGAAACGAATATTCCCGAAATGATTCGCCTGTTCCTCGCGGGACAAACCGTGGAAGCAGGACGAATGCTCTTTGAAAACAATCCGTTAAGCGTCGTCTGTTCGCTCGTGTGCGACCACGAAAACCAGTGCGAAGGTCATTGCATTCAAGGCAAACGCAAAGACGCCGCCGCCGTCCAAATTCCCGCCATCGAAAATTACATTTCGGATTTTTACTTCGACAAAATAAAACTCGAACGCGCGCCCGACACCGGCCAACGCGTCGCGATAATCGGTTCGGGGCCCGCGGGAATTACAATCGCCATTAAACTTGCCGCGCTCGGCTATCGAATCACAATGTTTGAGCGCATGGATAAAGTCGGCGGCATGATGCGCTACGGTATTCCCGCTTTCCGTCTGTCGAAAAAAATTCTCGACCGCTATCAAGTTAAGCTCCGCGAAATGGGAATTCATTTCCGCCCGAACACTGCAATCGGCGGCGCGCTTCACCTCGACGACCTCTTCAACGACGGCTACGACGCAATTTTTATCGGCACGGGCGTTTGGCGGCCGCGAAGACCTCACGTCAAAGGCGAATCACTCGGCAACGTCCACTACGCCATTGATTACTTGCAGAACCCCGACGCTTACGACTTGGGCGACACCGTTGCGATTATCGGCGCGGGCAACAGCGCAATCGACGTGGCACGCACCGTCGTCCGCCAGGGCTCACGGCACGTTACACTTTACGCACGCCGTCAGAGAATTGCCGCCAGCCAACGCGAACTCGATTATGCGGCCGTCGACGGCATTGACATTCAGCAGGGCATGGCCATTAAAGAATTCACCGAACAAGGTCCGCTCCTCACGCCACGCATTTATGACGACGAAGGCAATTTGATTCGCGAGGAAGAACCCGTGCTCATGCCCGCCGATTCTACAATCATTGCCATAAGCCAAGGACCCAAAGATAAAATCGTAAACACGACCCACGACTTGAAAGTTAGCGACAACGGATTAATCGTCGTCGACGAGGACGGCCGCACCACCCGCGAAGGCGTCTTCTCTTCGGGCGACGTCGTCATCGGCGCAAAAAATGTCGTGCTTGCCGTCAAATATTCCAAAATCGTTGCAAGAGCCATGGACGAATACTTGAGAGAGAAACGCAACGCTAAATAAATTTTTCCGAGAATTTTTTTCCCGTCGACTGACGGGATTTTTTTTCGTTCGCTGTCCTAAAGCAAAATCAAAGTCAAAGCGATTATCGCCAAGACGGCCGCCTCAACGAAATTCAAAAGTTGCCCGACGTTTCTTTTGCGCAAAAGCAAATTCCTCACGCGCCCCGCGAAAAACGCCACGCCCGAAAAAATTATCAGAGCTTGCACGGCGAAGACCACGCCCAAAAATAAAATCGTCAGGCTCGCGCCGTCGGCCGACAAATTTACAAACTGCGGAAGGAATGCCAGAAAAAATAAAAGCACTTTCGGATTTAAAACGTTCATCAAGACGCCGCGCTTATAAAGTGCCGCCGAAGAAAAATTTTTGTCCGCCCGCGCCAAAGAAATTTTTTTGCCTGCCCGCGCCGACTTGAACGCGCCGAACGCCAGAAACAAAAGATACGCCGCGCCGAAAATTTTCAAAAGGAGCATGGCCGTCGCCGAAGATTTTATCAGAGCCGCCACGCCCACCATGACCAGCGTCGTGTGGAAGACGATGCCGCTGACCAAACCGCACGCCAAAATTATTCCGGCCTTCGCGCCGTCCGATAAACTTTTCGTCAGCAAATACAAAATGTCGGGGCCCGGCGCGAGCGTCAGCAAAATTGACGCCGTTAAAAAATATAAGAACGTCGAACTTTCCAATCAAAACACCTCCGCCGAGATTCTATCACAAAAAATTTTTCTGCGGCTAAGAAATTTGTAAGAAAAAAATACTTGACTTTTTGTCTAATTGGTGTTAAGGTTTGCACGCAAAAGAGAGGTGAACGACTTGGCAGAAGAAAAAAAAGTCGTCGTCAATAACGAGGACGGCGACAGCGCAGAAATAACTTTGCAGAAAAAACAAGACGCGCCCGAAGTCGACGAAAATATTTCCGAGGACGCGACGGCCGAGCTTGAAAATTTAAAAGCGGAACTCAAAGCGAAGGACGAAAGGATTTTGAGACTGCAGGCGGACTTCGACAACTTCAGAAAACGCACCGCCCGCGAAAAATCCGAAGTCGCGGCAGTGATTGAGCAGGCGTTCTTGAAAGACTTGCTCCCCTTGCTCGACAATTTAAGCAGAGCGTCGGACGCGGCGGAAAAGGCCGGGCAAAACGACGTTGAGACTCTCCGCAAAGGAATCGAGATGATTAAGCAGGAAACCGTAGCCGTCATGGGCAAGCACGGGCTTGAAGCGATTGAAACTTTGAACAAAGCGTTCGACCCGAATTTTCATCAGGCGGTCGGCACGGTCAAAGACGAAACTAAAGAGGACGGAACAATCGCCGCAGAATTTCAACGCGGCTACACGGCACGCGGCGCGGTCATTCGTCCGAGCATGGTACAAGTGGTAAACAATTCGTGAAGATTTTTTGAAGAGGTGTTTTTTGGAGAAAGGACGATTTTTGATGCCTAACGTGTTTTTTGTAACCCAGGGCCAAGCTTATTGGTTTGAAGAACGCGACGGTTACATTTGGGCCCCCAATCCCGAAGGAGCAATTCCTTACCATTCAGACAGAATTTTTTGGTGGAATGTCGAACAGGTAAAATCCGGCGACGTCATAATTCACTACGCAGGAAAAGATAAGGGCGACATCAGCGCGATAAGCCGAGCAACGACAGATTACTATGATTCGCCTATAACAACTGAATTGAAAAAGGTTTCAGAGGCAGGAATTCCCGGCGTTGCAGATTGGCCTCATAAAGGCCGCCGCGTTGATTGTGCTTACGTTTCCCTGCGTAACAAAATGCCGATTAAGATTTTCAAAAATATTATCCTTGAATACAAACGTGGCAAGGGCGGACACAGTGCCTTCAACAAAAATGGCGGCGTCTGTCAAGGCTATCTTTACGAATTGGAAAAACCGATTGCTTACGCCATGATAAAAGAAGCTGTCAACGAAAATCCTTACCTTCAAGAACATCAGTTTATCATTGATATTTTGAAAACACTCTGTTTAGAAAGGAACTGATAAATTATGAGTAAAGTCATTGGTATAGATTTGGGAACAACAAACAGCGTCGTCAGCGTCATTGAAGGCGGCGAGCCCACGGTTATCACGAACCCCGAAGGCAGCAGGATCACGCCTTCGGTCGTCGGCTTCACAAAGGACGGTCAACGCCTCGTCGGTCAGCTTGCAAAACGTCAAGCCGTCAGCAATCCCGACAGGACGATCAGTTCAATCAAACGCCACATGGGCGACAGCTACAAAGTTTCAATCGACGACAAAAATTACACGCCGCCCGAAATTTCCGCAATGGTTCTTCAAAAGCTCAAAGCCGACGCGGAAGCTTACTTGGGCGAGACCGTCAAGCAGGCAGTCATCACCGTTCCCGCTTACTTCAACGACAGCCAACGCCAGGCAACCAAAGACGCCGGCACAATCGCGGGACTCGAAGTTTTGAGAATCATCAACGAGCCGACGGCGGCCGCGCTTGCTTACGGTTTGGACAAAGACGAGGACGAAACGATTTTGGTTTTCGACTTGGGCGGCGGCACCTTCGACGTTTCGATTTTGGAATTGAGCGAAGGCACCTTTGAAGTCAAAGCGACCAGCGGCGACACGCACCTCGGCGGCGACGACTTCGACAAAAAAGTTATGGATTGGATGGTCAGCGAATTCAAACGCGACAACGGCATCGACCTTTCCAAAGACAAGATGAGCGCGCAACGTCTTATCGAGGCGGCGGAAAAAGCTAAAATCGAGTTAAGCTCCATGACTTCCACGAATATAAATCTGCCGTTCATCACAGCCGACGCCAGCGGCCCGAAACATTTGGACTTGACGTTGACGCGCGCGAAGTTCGACGACCTCACCCGCGACCTCGTCGAACGCACAATGGGACCGACCAAAACCGCTATGGCAGACGCAGACTTGACGGGCGACAAAATCGATAAAATTATTCTCGTCGGCGGTTCGACAAGAATTCCCGCCGTGCAAAATGCAATTCGCGAAATCCTCGGCAAAGAACCTTCCAAAGGAATCAATCCCGACGAATGCGTTTCAATCGGCGCGGCGATTCAGGGCGGCGTTTTAAGCGGCGAATTCGGCAAAGACAAAGTGCCCCTTCTGCTCGACGTGACTCCGTTGTCTTTGGGCATTGAAACGCTCGGCGGCGTCTGCACAAAAATTATCGAACGCAACACGACAATCCCGACGCAAAAATCTCAAATCTTCTCGACGGCGGCGGACGGCCAAACCAGCGTTGAAATTCACGTCTTGCAGGGCGAACGCGAAATGGCAGCCGGCAACAAAACTTTGGGGCGTTTCGTGCTCAGCGACATTCCGCCCGCGCCGCGCGGCGTTCCGCAAATCGAAGTTACCTTCGACATCGACAGCAACGGCATCGTCAACGTCAGCGCGAAGGACAAATCCACCGGCAAGGAACAGAAAATTACAATTCAATCGTCCAGCGGCATGAGCAAGGAAGACATCGACCGCATGGTTAAGGAAGCCGCCGCGCACGAAGCCGAAGACAAAAAACAGCGCGAGGCAGCCGACGCCAAAAACGACGCAGAGCACACCGTTTATCAGGCGGAAAAAACTTGCAAAGACTTCGAGGGCAAAGTCGACGAGGAATTGATTAAAAACGTTCGCACCGCTGCGCAGGCTCTCAAAGACAAACTCGAAAGCGCGGACACCGACACGCTTAAAAAGTTGACCGAGGAAGTTCGCCAGGCTCTTTACAAACTCTCCGAGGCAGCGTACAAGGCGGGCGCGGCCAATCAGCAGGGCGAACCCAATGCCGACTTCACCCAACAGCAACAGCAAAGCTCGAACAAGCAAAACGACGACGGCACGATTGACGCAGAGTTCACCGAGAAAAAATAATCCGTAACAAATCACTCGCAGGGGAGGGAGACAAATTCTCTCTCCCCGTTGTTCGTTTTAAGGAGATGATTTCATGGCAAGCAAAAAAAATTTTTACGAAGTCCTTGACGTGAACAGAAATGCCACCGACGACGAAATTAAAAAAGCTTATCGCAAGCTCGCGAAAAAATATCACCCCGACCTCAACCGCGACGACCTCAAAGCCGCCGAAGCCAAGATGAGCGAAATCAACGAGGCCTACGGAATTTTGAGCGATAAGGAAAAGCGCGCGCAATACGACAAAACTTTGCAGGCACCCGCGCCCGACATGGACGACATCTTTGAAACGTGGTTTGGAAAAGACGTGGCAAAGGCGAAAAAGAAACAGCGCGAACAAACTTACAAAAATCCGCAGGCTCCCGACTTGGACGAACTTTATAAAGTTTGGTTCGGCGATTTAAATATTAAGAGGTGAACTTCATTGGCCGACAAGAAAAAAGATTATTATGAAGTCCTCGGCGTCAACAAAAATTCTACCGACGACGAAATTAAAAAAGCTTATCGCGGCTTGGCGAAAAAATATCACCCCGACCTCAACCGCGACAACCCCAAAGCTGCCGAAGAGAAGATGAAAGAAATCAACGAGGCTTACGGCGTTTTGAGCGACAAAGAAAAGCGCGCGCAGTACGACCAATTCGGGCACGCGGGCGTAAACGGCGGTGCCTACGGTCAAGGCGGCTTCAGCGGCGGCGGCATAAACATGGAAGACATCTTCAACCACATGAGAGGAGGCGGCGGCGGTTTCGGCTTCGACATGGGCGACATCTTCGGAGACTTTTTCGGCGGCGGTGCTCGTGCTCGACAAAAGCGCGGCCCTCAACGCGGAGCGGATTTGCGTTACGATTTGGATATCGCCTTCGAGGACGCGGCCTTCGGCAAGAAGATGACGATTAAAGTCCCGCGCATGGAGAGCTGCGACGAATGCGGCGGCACGGGCGCAAAAAAAGGTACGAAGCCCGACGAATGCCCCGACTGCCACGGCACCGGCATGAGGCAGACGACGACGCGTACACCCATAGGAATAATATCGAACGCCAGACCTTGCGAACGCTGCCGCGGCACGGGACAGATTGTAAAAAATCCTTGCGAGCACTGCCACGGCGAAGGAAAAATCAGAGTCACCCGCGACATCGAACTTAATATCCCGAAAGGCATCGACGACGGCCAACGCCTCCGCATTCAAAACGGCGGGCAGGCCGGCGAACGCGGCGGTTCTCCCGGCGACCTTTACGTTTACATCCACATCAAGCCGCACAAAATTTTCACGCGGGAAGGAATGAACGTCTACTGCGAAATTCCAATCAGTTTTGTTCAGGCAGCACTCGGCGCGAAGATTGACGCTCCGACCATTGACGGAAAAGTTGAGCTGACGATTCCCGAAGGCACGCAATCGGGCGCGGTGATGAGAATTCGCGACAAAGGCATTCCCAGCTTGCGCGGCAACGAACGCGGCGACGAGTACGTTAAAATAAAAGTTCTCACGCCGAAAAATCTGACGAGCCGCCAGAAAAAACTTTTGCGCGAATTCGAGGACGGCGGCTCCGATTCGACCAACAACCCCGAAAAAAAATCTTTCTTCGACAAGCTCAAGGACTTATTCGAATAAATTTTCAATCAAAAAACTCTCCTCAAAAATTTTTGGGGAGAGTTTAATTTTTTTGTGCTTCATAAAGTGTACATCTCGTCGAGCCGTCGCAAAAATTTTTTCAGCCGCAAAAGTTCTGCCGCGTCCGTCACTCGTCGACCCGAATAAAAAAATTTAACGGAAGAAATTTTTTCTGCGTGCTCTGGTTTTAAATTTGTTCGGCGAATCAATTCGTTGACGGTGCCCGCGTTGCCGTCCAAAATTTTCATGTGCGGCGGCAAAATTTTTTTCAGCGTGTCTTTGAAGTAATTAAAATGCGTGCAGCCCAAGACCAGCGACGAAAAATTTTTCCAATCGCAAGCCGCCAACTCGTCGCGCAAATATTTTTCCACGGCCGCCGAATTGAATTCCAATCGCTCCGCGAATTCGACCAGCCGCGGCAAAGCTTTCAGCTCCGCAAAATTTTCCGCGTGAAGATTTTTTATCAGCCGATGAATTTTTTCGCCCGTGATTGTTATCGCCGTGGCCGCGACCAAAACTTTTTTGTTCGGGAAAGTGTCCAGCGCGACTTTGAGCGCGGGCTCCATTCCGATTATCGGCAGGGAATATTTTTCGCGCATGGCTTTGACCGCCACCGAAGTTGCCGTGTTGCACGCCACGACGATTGCTCCGACTTCTTGCGCGATTAAAAATTTGAACGCCGCGTCGACGAAGCCCAAAACTTCTTCGGGCGTCTTCGTGCCGTAGGGAACGTTGTCTTCGTCCGCGAAAAAAATAAATTCTTCCTGCGGCAAAATTTTCGTCGCGTGGTGCAAAACGCTGAGCCCGCCCATTCCCGAATCGAAGAAAGCAATTTTCATACGCTCAACCCCGCCGCTTTGATTAAAATAAAAATCGCGAGACCGACGACCGAGCCGACGATTGAGCCGTTGAGCCGAATCCAAATGAAATCTTGCTCCGCCTTGTCGTAAACCAAATTGTTGAGCTGTTCTTCCGTCAGTTTGTCGAGCGCGGATTTTGCGACGACGCCCACGAGCGGTTGAGCGTGGAGAGCCGCCCGCGCCGTCAGTTCGTCGACAAATTTTTCAAAGGCGACCTTGGCGGCGGTGTCTTCGCGCAAAAGTTTTAAAAATCTTTCGTACTCGTCGTTGAAAAGTTTCATCAGCAGTCCGCCGAGATTTTTTGCGTCGGGCGCGCGAAGTTGATTTTCCAAATGAATCAGCGCGAGTTCGATTGCTTCTTCCAGCGGCAGAGCCGTCGCCGCGTCGATTTGAATTCGTTCAACCAAGTCTTTAAATTCGGGCGTGTCACTGAGCTCCGAAATTTTTAAGCGGCACTCGTTGAGCGTGCGTTTGTGCAGTTGAGTGTTGCCCGCCAGTTCGTCGAGGAGCTTAAGCAGTTGAACTTGCATGATTCGCGCGGCCTCTTCAAAGTTCACCAAGTCCAACATCTGCGCAAGCCCCGCCATCAAAATCGAAAAGCCGCCCATGTTTTTGGTTTTCTCGTTGGCGTACTCTTCCAAAATCGCCTGAAGTTTGTCGCAAGTTTCGGGCTTGGCGGCGGTGCGTCTCATTGCTTTGACGATGCCGATAAAAATTTCGCGGTCTTTGTCGTTGCGTTTAATGTGCGCGCCGAAATCGTTAATCAAACCTTGCGCGGGAATGTCGCGGAGGATTCGGCGCAACTCGTTGGCGATTGATTTGGAGCGCGTCTCTTTGTTTTGCGCGGCGACAAATTTTTTCACGACTTTAAAAAGTTCTTCGGCAACGGTCTGGCGGGTTTCGTCGCGGGCAAGGTATTCGACGATTCGCGGCATAAGTTTGAAGTCGCCGAGCTTTTTAAAAACAGTTCGCCGCGAAAAAAATTCTTGCTGAACCATGACGACCGAGGCTTTGACGAAATCTTTTCTGCGGCGCGGGAGAATTGCCGTATGGAAAGAAAATCCCAGCGGCTTTTTGAAGAGAGCCGTCACCGCGAACCAGTCCGCAATGCCGCCGACGAGAGCCGCCTCCGTCACGAATAAAAATCCTTCCGCAAAAATATTTTCGGGGAAGACGATTTTAAAGCCGACCGCCATTAAGAAAAACAACGCGGCGCAAAGCAAAGTTGTATCCGCCGTGTTCCACCTGTTCAAAAATTTTCACCCCTCTAAGATTCAACCTGCGCTGACGTAGCTGCGATTCGGAATGCTCGCCCAATCAATCGCGTTGACGGCGATATTATTTTTCAAGCCGTAAGCCGCGGCAATGCCGGCCGCCTCGCCCATGCTCATGCACGTCGGCTGAATTCTAACTGCCGCTTGAGCGGGAAAATCCGTGCTGATACACCTGCCGACGACGATTAAATTTGAAATTTCGTTCGTGACGAGCGCGCGATAAGGAATTTCATAAAACTCATTTTTGGCAAGCGTCCTGTGAACGTCCAAAACTTCGTCGTGAATGTCAATCGGATAAGCACTGCGGCAAACGGCGTCGGGGAATTTTTGCGCGTTGAAGTAATCGTCTTTGGTCATGTAATATTTTCCGTGAATGCGCCACGACTCACGGACGCCCAACATGCAGGCTTCGCGGCTGATGTAAGAATTTTTAAAGCCGGGAATATTTTTCCTGAAGAAATGCGCCAGCCGCCGAATCATGATTCGACACTCGCGAATGGCTTTGCTCCTGTCCACGGCGTTCGTCGAGCTGTAAAGATACGGAGAAACTTCGGGGCAGTTCATCGACATGGTTCCGGGCTTGCCGAGGATTGTGAACGCCTGAATGTAAGCCACGTCGTCTTTGGTCACTTCGCCGCGCTGAATTCCCTCGAAATAAAATTTTTCCGTGTGTGTCGTCTTTGCGAATTCAAATTCGGGCGGCTTTGATTCGCACCAGCCGTCTTTGAGTTTCTTGACGAAAAATTTGTAGACTTTCATTTCCTCGACGCCGCCCATTTCAAAGCGGAAACTCATTTTCTGATTGCGTCCCGTGTGTTCGCTGCCGCGTTCGACTTTGACGCCCGAAAATCTGGAAAGGGTCGCGTCGCCCGTCGCGTCGATAAAAATGTTCGCTTCAATTTTTCTCAAGCCCTCGACAGTGTGAACAATCGCCGCAGAAATTTTCCCGCCCGCAGTGTTCGTGCCGACGAGCGTCGCGTTGTAAAGAACTTCGACTTTGTAATCGGCGCAGAGTTCGTCGTAAATGAAAGCCAAAAGTTCGGGCGTGTATTGCCGAGCGTCGCCGCCGTTTTTATATTTTTCGTCGTCAACAAAATCAACGTACATTCCGTGCATGGCGAATCTTTTGTTCAAGTCTGTGATGTAGGGCGTGTCGGTGTTCAAAACTCTCGTGGGCATGGCGGGATAGACCAGCCCTTGAGTTTGCAGGCCGCCCAAAACAGTTCCCTGCTCAAGCAAAACGACGCTTGCTCCGTTCCTGGCCGCAGTGACAGCCGCCGCCGTTCCTGCAGGGCCGCCGCCGACGACACAGACATCAGCGCGGAACAAAGTGGGAATATTCGCGCCGTTGAAATTAAAATTTTGAGCAGGAGCAGGTTCGGCCGCCTCGACGGTTTTGTTTGAGCCGAGAGCAGCTCCGACCGCCGTCACGCCCGCAAGCTTTAATAAATCTCTTCGCGAAATCGGAATAAAAAAACTTTTCTCCATTACAAATCATCCTTTGCTAACGTAACTGCGAATGTGCGCGGGAATTTTCGCCCAATCAATCGCGTTGACTGCGATACCGTTTTCCAAGCCGTAAGCCGCCGCAATGCCCGCCGCCTCTCCGATACTCGCGCAAGTCGGCTGAATTCTCATTGACGCCTGCAAAATGAAACTCGCGCTGATACATCTGCCGACGACGATTAAATTTGAAATTTTTTCCGAGACGAGCGAACGATAAGGAATTTCGTAGAAGCCGCCTGCGGGAAGTTTTTCTGAAACTTTTTCGCCGTGCGCGTCGATAAACCAGGCCGTGCGACAAACAGCGTCGGGGAAGCGGCTTTGATTGTGGTAGTCGTCCTCCACGAGATAATATTTTCCTTTAATGCGCCACGATTCGCGCGCGCCGAGCATGACGGCTTCGCGGCTGATAAAAGCGTTCTCGAAGCCGGGCAAATGTTTAATCAAGTAGCGGGCAATGTTTCGCATCATCTTTCGCCCGAAGGAAACGGCTTTGCTGTAGCTTACGGGGTCGGTCGCTTTGAATTTCACGGGAATTTCGGGGCAGTTCATGCTCATCACGCCGTTCTTGCCGATAATCGTGTAGCCCTGCATGTATTCGGCTTCGTCTTGAGTGAGTTCGCCGCTCTCGACGCCGCGCGCCATAAACGCTTCCAACTTGTAGCGTTGCTTGCGGTGCATGGCCTCGGCGATTTCAAAATACGGGAGCTTCGACTTGCACCAATCCTCCTGCAAATCAATCGCGACGTATTGATAAAGTTTTTGCGTGTCGATGCCGCCCATCTCGAAACGAAAACTCAACGGCTGATTGTTTCCTGTCTTCTCGTAGCCGCGCTCGTAATCGACGCCCGCATTCCGTGCAAGGTAAGCGTCGCCCGTCCCGTCGATAAAAATTTTTGCCTTAACCGCCGTAAGCCCCGCAATCGTCTGAACAATCACCGCAGAAATTTTTCCGCCGCTTACAATCGAATCGACGACGACCGCTTGATACAAAATGTAGACGCCCGCCGCTTCGCACATCTCGTCATGAATTTCCGCCAAAACTTCGGGATTGTGCCACGTCTGTTGAGTTACGCCGTCGAAAGGTTCAATGCCCTTCGCGCGAAGTCTTTGCTTGAGTTCGACAAGATAGGGCGTGTCAGAATTCGGCGCGTGCGTGTCCATGAAGGGATAGACGCAACCGAGAACGCCGAGGCCGCCGAGCGCAATGCCGCGTTCGATTAAAAGAGTTTCCGCGCCGTTTTTGGCAGCGTTGACGGCCGCCGCCGTGCCCGCAGGTCCTCCGCCGCAAATGCAAACGTCGACCGAACAGAGCACGGGAATTTTTTTGTTGCCGTATTTAATCGAGTCGCCCGAAATATTTTCCGCAGCCTCCGCGCGATTTAATTCGGCCGAGCCGCTCAAGACGACGCCCGCCGCCGTCACGCCCGCAAGTTTCAATAAATCTCTGCGCGAAATCGGAATGGAAAATTTTTGAGCCAAAGTAATTCACTCCCAAAAAAAATTTAATGCGTCATGTGTTCGATAAGTTGAGAGACGACGAACAAAAACATTCCGACAAGCCCGCCGCAAATCGAACCGTTGATACGAATCATCTGCAAATCGTCCGCCACGTGGCTTTCGACAAACTCTGTCAGCTCGTCGTCGCTGAACTTGTCGAGGCGTTCGCGAATCATCGTGGGAATTTGTCCGCGGTACTCTTCCAACAAATTTTCGATAAAATTTTTTATCAGCTTGTCGAAACTTTTTTGAAGCTTATCGTCCTTGATGAATTCGTCAATATTCGCGTCGACGAGATAATCGACGGCCTCTTTCCAAATGACGGGCTTGCGTTCGACTTCGACGACGCGCGGCGTGTTCGGGTTGGCGGCCTGTTGTCGACGGAGCTTTTCCAAAATTTTCGGGTCGGTCTCGCCTTTGACGTTCACGTCGAGCCACGTCTTTATAAAGTTCGCCGTGTCGAATTTTTGCAGGAAAAGTTTCAGCAGGTCGTCGAAAAATTTTTTCGTGTTGAGGTTGCCCGCCGCCGACTGAACGAAGCCGCCGAACATTTTAATCATCTCGTCGGCCGCTTGAGCAGTTTCGCTGTCGACGAGCGCGCCCGTCGTGTTCAAAACTTTTTCGGCGTCGGAAATTTTTTTCTCAACCGTTTCATTTAAGATGTTCAAAATTTTTTCGTCGGTCAAATCCATGGAGCTGAGCACGAGCGCACGTCCCGCCGAGTCGCCTTCGTAAGCCTCGCGCAGTTCGGTTATCTTCTTTGAAATTTCTTCCTGCATGTGCGGGCTGCGCAAAATTTTGTGGCCGGTGTCGAACAGCGCGATTAAAATTTTTCGGCTGTGCTTGTCGTTCGTGACGACTTTAATCACCGCGTCGAAAAGTTTTTGCGCGTCGAGATTTTTTATTTCCCGCTCAAGAATCGGCGCGATGTCCTTTGAAATTTTTTGCGTGTCGAGCCCGTTGAAAAGTTCCGTCAAAATTTCGCGCACGAGAGCTTTTGTCTTGTCGCGTCCCTTGTTCTGTTCGAAGTAGTCGATTAAAAGTTGCGCAGTGTTTTCGTCGTGAACGGTCTCCATAATATTTTTCGTGTTGAGCAAATCGGTGCCGACGAATTCGACGATGGCGTCCATGATTCGTCCGCGGTTGCGCCGCAAAATTTCTGTGTGGAAGCCGATGCCCAGCGGCTTGCGGAAAAGAGCCGTCACGCCGAACCAGTCGGCCATGCCGCCGATTGTCGCCGCCAAAAATCCGTGATTGAACAGGCCGAGCACGAAGCCGCCCGTCGCGCCCGTCAAAATAAATTTCAGCGGCGAAATTTCCGGCAACGTCGAAACCGCCAGCAGAGCACTTGCCGCCAAAGTCGCCGTCGCCTTCGTTTTATTTTCCAAAAAAATTTTCACCTCCGCTATCGTTTGAATCATTTTATCACGAATTTATTTCCGTGTCTTCAAAAATTTTTCACAAAAAAAGAATCCCTCTCGAAGTCGGGAGGGATTTTTTTCAAGCTTGTATGACGGGGAAGACGCCGAGATTTTTTAACCAAATGCTTCTGTCGTAAACGGCGCGGATTGATTCGCGCAGAGCGTCGTCGCCGGCGTCGGTCTCCAGGTCGAAGAAAAAAATGTACGCGCCCAAAATCGTGCGTGCGGGTCGCGATTCGATTCGGGTCATGTTCACGCCGCGCTTGGCAAATTCTTCGAGCACGCCGCAAAGAGAACCGGCACGCGAGCCGTCGATTTGGCAGATGATTAAAACTTTGTCGCCGTCGAAAATTTCAATCGGAGCTGCGTCGCGCGGGCGGTAGTGAATCTCAAAAAATCTCGTGGAGTTGTTCGGGTTGTCTTGAATATTTTTCGCGGCGATTGTCAGGCCGTTGAGTTTTCCTGCGCGTTCGGTGCAGATGGCTGCAAAATTTTCTTCGGCGGCGGAAACAATTTCTGCGGCGCGGGCGGTCGAGTTCGTCGCGACAATTTCTGCGTCGGGAAAATTTTTGTGTAAAAATTTTCTGCACTGCGCGAGCGGCTGCGTGTGCGAAAAAATTTTTTTGACTTGGCCAACGTCGACGAGCGGTTTCGTCATCAAAAAATTTTTCACCGGCCAAACGAGTTCGCGGGCAACAGTCAACGTGTCGCTCCTTGCCAGCGTGTCGAGCGTGACGTTTATCGAGCCTTCCAAAGAATTTTCCACGGGCACGAGTCCCGCGTCCAATCTGCGCTCCTTAACCGCCGCCAACACGTCGAAGATGTCCGAGCAAATTTCCAACTTAAAATCTTCCCGCAAAAATTTTTTCAGCCAAAGAGCCGCCTCCTCCGAGTGCGTGCCGCGCGGGCCGAGTATTCCAAACTTTTTCATGTCACTCACCAAATTTCAATTTCCCAAGTTCGGGGAAGAGGTCGCCGATTGATTGTGAAAGTTCTTTCGGCTTGAGCAAATCAATCACGGGTTGCATCACGCGGAAAAATTCTTCGTCGTCCTGCAACAGCGCGAGGATTGCCGCAGTGTTTGCCGCGTCGGCCAAGGCCGTGTGTTGTGTTCCCTCGAAGTCACGATTCATCGCGCCGATTGCGTGCTTGAGTGCCAGGCTCGAATGCAAACCGATTCGGTCGTCGAACGCCTTCTGCAAATCTTGCCAACGCTTCTCCAATTTGCTTATGTCGTAGCCCGGCATTTTAAATCGGCATTCGTCTTTGAGCTGATTAATATCCGAGTTGCTCCACGAATAAAGCGTCATGTCCCACGTGCCAATCCAATCGATGAAGTTTTGAAACGCTTCGGGGAACGTCGGATTGTCGGCCACCGTCTCTTGAGTTATGCCCGTCAATTTTGTTATGTGCTTTGTTATCTCGCCGTATTCGGGCTTGACGTAGCATTGGAACTCGTCGACAAGGTCGTAATTTTCGTCGAGCTTGACCGCACCGATTTCTATAACCTCGTCGGTCGTGAAGCGGCGCACGTCTTTAAAATTTTTGCTGACCGGATTCATTTCCAAGTCAATCACCACATGAACCAAATTTTCAACCTCCCAAAAAAATTTTTCAGTTCCTAATTCC
Source organism: uncultured Selenomonadales bacterium (assembly GCA_946408105.1). Lineage (GTDB taxonomy): Bacteria > Bacillota > Negativicutes > Selenomonadales > Selenomonadaceae > Quinella. The sequence goes on from CAMJQS010000003.1 coordinate 17,365, forward strand.
TAATCGCTTTTAAAATTCCTGCCGAAAATTTTCGCGCCGTCAAAAAAGCCCCGTGTGAGCAGCACGGAGCTTTTTTCAAGCGTATGTGTATTATATTTTAGGAGAGCTTTAACGAAAGCTTGAGCGAAGTATATCATGCGTGATAACAATTATCAAGTGCCTTTTGAAAAATTTTTTCAAGAAATTTTTCGCGCAAGACCTTCGCAAAAAAATATGAAAAAATTTTTTCATGCACTAACCATACTCAAATGGATTTTATGATATAATGACTGCCCGAAGGGAGGCGGCGCATTGCTGACGAAATTTTTTGAGACAATCGGCAGATTCATGATAAAACGCTTTGAAGAATTCGGCACGATAGTTTTGCTCTACGTCGACACGATGAAACAAGTTCCGCACAAGCCGCGAATAAAACTTATCCTCGCGCAGATGTCTCATTTGGGCGTTGATTCGTTGATGATAGTTTCATTGACGCTTTTATTTACGGGCGTGGTTTTCACTTTGCAGACAGCGCATGAATTTATTCGTTTCGGCGCACAGTCCACGGTCGGCGGAGTAATTGCAATCGCTATCGGCAGAGAGCTGGGGCCGGTCTTGGTCGGCGTGGTGTGTGCGGGTCGAGTGGGCGCGGCCATCACTGCGGAGATAAGCACAATGAAAGTAACGGAGCAAATCGACGCGCTCAAAGTCATGGCCGTCAGCCCCGTGAATTATTTAATCGTTCCGCGAATGATAGCCTGCATGATAGTCGTCCCGATTCTCACGGTCTTTGGAGACGTTATCGGCGTGGCGGGCGGCTGGCTCGTCGCCACACAATATTCGGGCATCAGCTCTTACATCTTTACAAATTCGATAAGAATATTCGCGAACATTTACGACTTGACGGGCGGAATGATTAAAGCTATCTTTTTCGGCAACGTCATCGCGGTGCTCGGTTGCTACTACGGCTTGAACTGCCCCGAAGGCGCGGAAGGCGTCGGCAAGGCCACAACCAAAACCGTCGTCACGTCGATTATCGTAATTTTTATTTTGAACGCGCTTTTGACGTTCATTATCTACAGCAAATAAAAAATTTTTTCTTAGCCCAAAAGGTGACGCATGATTAAAATTATTAATGTGACAAAAGTTTTCGGAAAGAAAGTCGCACTCAACAACATAAACTTGGAAATTGCTGACGGCGAAACCCTCGCGATAATCGGCGGGTCGGGCTCCGGCAAGTCGACTTTGCTACGCTTGATGATTGGTTTGATTAAACCGACGAGCGGCGAAATTTGGATTGGCGACGACGAAATTTCTCACTTCGACGAAAAAGAAATGATGCGCGTCCGCTTGAAAATGGGAATGGTCTTTCAATACAGCGCGCTGTTCGATTCAATGACCGTGGGCGAAAACGTTGCCTTCGGGCTGGTCGAACACACAAACTTCAGCGCGGAAAAAATTCAAGACGTCGTCCGCGAAAAACTTCGTCAAGTCGGCTTGGAGGGCGTGGAAAACCGTATGCCCAATGAACTTTCGGGCGGCATGAAAAAAAGAGTTTCTCTGGCGCGGGCGATTGCCTTCGGGCCGGAAATTATTTTTTACGACGAGCCTTCGAGCGGCCTTGACCCGATTATGACAAACAAAATCGACGAGCTGATTATCGAGACGCAACGAGCCTTGAAAGTCACGAGCATCGTCGTCACTCACGACATGGTAAGCGCATGCCGAATCGCCGACAGGATTGCCATGGTTTACAACGGCGATTTAATTGCGGTCGACACGCCCGAACGCTTCAAAAAAATTCAAGACGACAGAGTCAAAGAATTTTTCCGAATCATAGATTGAGGCGGTGAAGTTGTGACGTTGAAAAATAAATTCGGCTTTGAAAATCCTGCAGACTTGGCGCGGGCCGAAGAAAAAATCAGCAAGCAAAAAGCGATTCAACTTTGGCAAAGCGACGAACTAAAAAATTTTCAAGCGGGCACGTTTGAAAAGCTTGCGCAGATTCATAAAAAATTGTTCGAGGAAATTTACTGCTTCGCGGGAAAAATTCGCGACGAGAACATAAGCAAAGGGCATTTCAGATTTGCTTCCGCGCTTTACCTTCGAGAGGCGATTTTGAGCGTCGAGAAAATGCCGCAGAAAACTTTTGAGCAAATCGTTGCAAAGTACGTCGAGATGAACGTGGCGCATCCTTTCCGCGAAGGCAACGGACGAAGTATGCGGCTTTGGCTTGACGATATTTTTAAAAGCGAACTCGGCAAAGTGATTGATTGGAGCGCGGTCGACAAAAATAAATATCTTCAAGCAATGGAGCGCAGCCCGATTGACGATTCGGAGATAAAAAAAATTCTTGCCGCCGCTTTGACGGAAAAAATTAATGACCGCGAAATTTTTTTGAAGGGATTGGACGCAAATTATTTTTACGAAAATTATTTTGCTTATCGGAGCGAAGATTTGACGGATAGATAAATTGATACAAAAATTTTTTCGGGAGGCGAAATGATGTCAGTTGAAGCAAAAGTCGGAGCTTTTACCGTCGGTGGGATTATGTTACTCGGCGGCGCGGCGGCAGGGCTCGGAGATTTTCATATCGGCGGAAGCAACGAATACACTTTGTACGCGGGCTTTAAACAGGTCGTCGGACTTCAGCAACAATCGGACGTTCGATTGAGCGGCGTTTTGGTCGGCAAAGTCACGCAAATCACAACGGAGGGCACGGGCGTCACGGTCACCATGTCCGTCAACGAGGACGCAAAAATTCCAAAGCAGTCAAAAGTTTCCATAACATCGAGCGGCGTCATGGGCGAGAAGTTCATAAACTTTCAGCCGAAGGTCGACAACGGAGAATATCTTAAGAACGGCGACTATCTTTACGGCGCGGACGAAGCCGGCATGGATCAGATGTTCGACGGGCTGACAAAAGTTATGGACAAGGTTGAAACTCTTTTGAACGACGTGCACGCGATTATCGGCGACGAAACTTTTAAAAAATCCGTCGTCGAGATGAGCAAGAACATGGAAGAGGCTTCGGGCAACGTGAACAACATGACCGGTGCTTTTGAGAGAATCGCGGTCGAAAACGAAGACCTTTTCCACAACATGATTGGAGAGATGAACAGCGCGGTTGCCGGAATGAATCGGGCAATGGCAAACGTCGAGCACATGACTGCGAACTTGGATAAATTCGCGGGCGACCCGCAGACCGTCGAAGAACTCAAATCGACGCTAAGCAACATTTCCAAAACTTCAAGCACCGTGGCGAACATGGCCGACAACATGAACAAGTTCGCGGGCGACCCGAAAGTTGCCGAAGACTTGAAAGCGACGGTGAGCAACGCCCGCAGCATAACCGAACGCGCCGACAAAATGTTGGGCAAAGTCGAGGGCACCGCCAATAAAATTTCCAAGATTGACGTAACGCCCTCTGTTGATATACTATACAGCGGCAAAGCTCACAAATGGAAAACAAATTTTGATGTGGACTTCGCTTTGGAAGATAATTCTTTATTAATCGGCGCGGAGGACATCGGCGACCACACGAAATTAAATTTGTACGGCGGGAAAAGATTCAGTCCGGGCTTCGGGGCGCACGCGGGAGTTATCGCGGGCAAACCCGGCCTCGGTCTCGACGCTTACGCCGGCGACAGATTTAAATTTTCTGCCGAAGCCTACGACCTTAACCACGGCAGAGTTCGTTTGAAGTCTCAATTCCGCGTCGCCGACTCCACTTACCTCCTCGGCGAACTTCACAACGTCAACAAAAAAGAAGAGAGAGCTTTTTATTTCGGAATCAAGCAGGAATTTTGAAATGAAAAAATTTTTTGCATTAATCTTCGCGGGAATAATTTTTTTCGCGGGCTGCGGCAATGAAGAAACGCCCGATTTAAAGACGGAAAAAATTTCGGCGACGAACGGTGTCTTAACCGTAACGCACGACGGAAAAATTTCTTTAGCTCACGAGCTGATGATTCATTCGAACGTGTCGGGAAAAGTTTTGGAAAAATATTTCAAAGACGGCGACGACGTGACGGAAAGACAAAAACTTTTCAAAATCGGCGACGCGGAAAAAGAAACCGAACTCCTTCAAGCCAAAACAAAATTGGGCGAGCTGCTGACGACTTTGCCGAAAGAGCTGGCGCAAAAAAAATCCGTTGACGAACTTCAAGCGGAAATCGCCGACCTCAAAGACCGCATAAAAATTTTGGAGGAAGAATCGGAAGCGGGCATGGTCTACGCGCCGATAGCGGGGAAGCTCGGAGCGGAAAGCGTTCGCCTCGGCGAAAACGTCAAAGCCAACGATACTGTCCTTGCAAAAATCGGGCGGACTGACAGCGCGGCCGTTCGCTTTGAAATTTCTGCGGCGGAGAAAAATTTTTTGGCGTCGGGCAAGCCGAAAGTTTCTTTGAAGTTCAACGACGGCACAAAATATTCTCGCGAAGGCACGATTAATCTTTTGAACGACACGACCGCCGAAGCGACCTTCGACAACGCGGACGGTCTTTTGCATTTGGGCGACGCGGTTCAAATCGAACTCGACGGCATGAAACTTTCCGACGCCGTGCTCGTCCCCGAAAGTGCAATTCAAAAACGCGACGGAGAAAATTTTGTCTTCGTCGTCGATGAAAATAAACAAGCCGCCTTGAAAAAAATTTCGCTCGGCGGCAAGGCAGGCAATCAATTCGTCGTCAATGACGGCTTGAAAGCGGGCGACGAAATTAAATCGGAAATCGGTAACAAATAGAACGGAGTGGTTGAAATGAGAATTTGCAAGCGTATCAGGAAAAATTTTCGCAAAAAGTTGGCGGCGATTTTCGCTGCGGGGATAATGACTTTTTCAGTCGGGACGGTCGACGCCGCCGATATAGTCAATATCTCGCTCGACGAGACAATCCAACGCGCCTATGAAAATAATCGCACGATTAAAGAATCTGTTGCCGAACGCGAAGGAGCTTTCTGGAGCTTGAGCGAGGCTCGTCGCCTGGGAAATCCTCAAGTGACGTGGAGTTGGAGCGGCGCGCGCGTCGGCGGCATGACTTACGACGCTTCGGGAGTAAGACGCGCCTTTACAAACACGGGCTCCATTTCCATGCCGATTTATCGCGGCGGGCAACTCAGAGAAGGGCGCAAGGCTGCTCGTTACGCTTTGAGCTCGGCCGACCTGTCGCTTGAAAACACAATGCAGACCGTTCGCTTGCAATCGACCATTTATTATTTCAACGTGCTGCAATACAGAAATTTAATCGAAGTTTACGAGGAAGAAGTTTTGACTTTGCAGGAGCATTTGCGAAACGTCAACGCCCAATTCCGCGTGGGCACCGTCGCAAAAGTCGACGTGTTGGAGTCGCAGGTTGAACTTGCAAATGCAATGCAAAATCTCGTGAACATTCAAAACCAATACGACGTGGCCGTCGCCAATCTGAACAATTATATCGGCTTGCCCGCAGACACGGTTGTCCGCCCGCAAGACACGCTCACTTACAAAAAATACGATTTGAATTTGAGCGACTGCACCGCTTACGCCTTGGATAACCGCGCGGACGCCGCAGTTGCCGACTACGCCGTAAAGCAGGCCGAATCAAATAAACGCTCCGCAAAAAGCGGCTGGTATCCTTCCGTCAACGCCGGCATCTCGAAAGAAATCGACACGGAAAATATGTTCGGCCACAAGACGAACGACCAATGGTCAATCGGTGTCAGCGCGAGCTGGAATATTTTTGACGGCGGTATAACTCGTGCGCAAGTCAATCAGGCGGACGCGGCTCTCGTTCGTGCGCAAGAAGTCGCCGCTCAAACCCGCGAGCAAGTTCAGCTGGAAGTTCAATCGGCTTTCCTCGACCTGCGCGCGGCGGAAAGAAATATCGGCACCACTCAAGCTTCAGTCGTCCTCGGCGAAGAGCGATACAAAATTTCGCAAGTTCGATACGCGGCGGGCGTCGGCACAAACTTGGACGTCATGGACGCTTCCCGCAAATTGACGGAGGCGCGCTCAAATTATTTCACCGCGCTTTACAACTACAACACGGCAAAGGCTTCCCTCGACAGATACATGGGCGTTCCCGTTGAAATTGATGTCGTGCGTTATATCGAATCCGAAAACGAAGGCAAAACCGCCGCGCAGTCCCGCGAAGACGCTGCCTTGACAAGTGAAGCAGCTGAAGTTCCGGAGACGGGTGAAGTCGCGCCGGTCGTCTTGATTGATTTTGAAAATTCGGCGCCTCGTCCTTCAGAGAGCGTTGAACAGGAAATGACAAGAGACAAAGCTTTTGAGCCTGCTCCTTCTCAAAACCAAAATCAACTTCCCAATCCGAATCTTCAACGAAACCAAAACAAAGACCCCAACCCGGCTCCCTGTCAAGCTCGAATACAAAGACCAACACAAACTCCTCAACCCTAACTCCTCACTCCTAACTATTAATCGGGAGGTTCTGCCGTGTTAAAATTTTTAAAAATTCTCGGCGGAGTATTTTGCGTGCTCGTGCTGGGCGGCGGGCTTTACATAAATTCACAGCGGGCGGCGATTATCGAAAAGGCTTTGACGATGGCGGAAGAAACCGCCACCAAAACTTTGGGCGTGCCCGTGAAAATCGGTAGCGTCGAATTCAATGACATAAATTTTTTTGACCGCGCCAAAGAAAGCGACATCACCATTCACGACGTGGAAATTTTCGACAAGCGCGACGAACTCATTGCCCGCGTCGACACGACCAATATTAGCTTTAAATTGTTCGCCTTGAGCGACGACCCTGTTGCCGCCCTCGACGAAATTAAACTCGACGGCGCGACCGTCAACCTCAAGCAACGCGACGACGAATCTTGGAACGTAAACGACGTTAAACTTGAGAGCAAAGGCGAATCGACTTTCGGCGCGAAAATTTTTTTGACGCGCGGCACGTTTAATGCGGAATTCGACGGGAAAAAATTTTCTGCGGAAGAAATTTCCGCCGAGGCCGATTGCGCGAACATGAACGCCATCCCCGCCAAAGTCAGCGCGAAAACTTTGGGCGCGAACGTCGAAGCTTTCGGAACCGTCAGCGCGGCTCAACAAGTCATCAACGCCGAAGTCGACGCGATTAATTTTGAAAAAATTCTTCCTTATCTGCCCGCCGATAAAATTCCCGACGGCGTAGAAATTTTGGGCGGCGCGGCCGAAAAAATTTCCGTTCATGTCCTGCGCCGCGACGACACGTTGACTTATCTCGGCTCAACGAAAATCAACGGCGCGTCCGTCAAAGTCGAAGAGACGAACGTTGAAAACATCAACGGCAATGTCACGTTCAACGAGCGCGAAATTATTTTGGACGCCTCTGCTCAAGCAAACGGTCAATACGCCGCCGCCAGCGGCACTGTTCGCTTGGACACCGACGAAACTTTTTTTGACATTCACGCCGAATCCGACAGCTTCACTCCTTCAGCAATCATCAGCGACATCGGCATCGACGGCGCGGCTTCCGTTCGGGCGCACCTCGTCGGCACCGCCAAAAATCCTCAAGTCGACGCCGAAATTTATTCCGATTATCTTGCTTACGAAAATTTTTCCGCGCAAAATATTTCCACCAAGCTCCGTTACGTCGGCGAAATGATTTACTTGACCGACACGAGCGCAAATGTTTTCGGCGGCAACGTCGAAGGTACGGTCGAAATTAAAACGAGCGACCTTTCTTTTAATGCGCACGTCAAAGCGAACGGCCTGGACGCGGCGACCCTTTGCGAATTCGGCGGCTCCGACAAAATCATCAACGGAAAACTTTTCGCGGACGTCGGCATTAACGGAACGAAAACCGAACCCGCGACGATGAAAGTTTACGGCAGCGCGAAGGCAACCGGCCTCGACATCGAAGGCTTCCACGTCGACAAAGCGGACGCCTCTTTTTATTTTGCCGACGACAACTTGACGATTGATTACCTCAGCGCGAACCTCCCGAACAACGGCACGCTCGGCGCGGAAGGAACCGTCACCGAACTCAAAAATTTAAATTTGAATTTTTACGGCGCGCACGTCGATATGTCTTTGCTGAAAAATTTTAACGCGCAACTGGACATGAGCGGGCTGGCCGACTTCAAAGGAACCGTCAGCGGCGAAGTTGAAAATCCAAACGTTAATGTGGAACTGTCCGCCGTCGACAACTCCAAACGCGAAGGCTCTCACTTCGCAGGAAAATTTTTTAAGCAGCCCTTCGATTCGATTCAACTCGCGGCTTCGGGCAGTTTAGACGGCATTAACATCGACAAATTTAATTTGGAAAAGGACGGGCAAATTAAATGGACAGTCGTGGAAGGCAACGTCGCCTTGACGGGCGAAAAGAAAATTAATCTTCAACTCGACACGACGACCGTCCGCGCAGAAGACATCGCCGCACTCGTCGCGCCCGACCAGCCGATAACCGGCAACGTCTCCAACACCGTGAAAGTCACCGGCACAATCGACAACCCGCAAGTCGCCGGCAACATAAAATTCAAACGCGGCAGTTACAGTGGCGTGCTCTTGAGCGGCATGACGGGCGATTATTTTTTGGAAGGCGATATCCTCCGCCTGCAAAATTTTGAAATCACGTCCCCGATGGTCGACATGGTTTTGAACGGCACGATTAACAAAAATACTCGCGTCATGGATTTTGTCGTCGAAGGAAAAGATATTCGCATTGAACGTTTCAAAAGCAAGCTGCCCGAAAATTACACCGCCGAAGGCCACACGACTTTTGAAGGCGTCATCAAAGGCACGCCCGACGTCCCGATTTTCGACGGTGAACTGAAATCGCAAGAAATTATTTTGAACGGCGTCGCGCTCACGGATATTTACGGGCACCTCATGTCGAACGGCGCGAACGTTTACCTTGACGAATTCCATTTCAGCGACGGCGACGCGCGCTGCCAAATGCAAGTTTCAATGAATCTCGACAGCGAAAACGTCAGCGGCGAAATCGACGTGACCGACGCCAACATCGCCCGAATCTTTAAAATCCTCGCGCAGAAAAATGATTTGCTCGACGGCACGTTGAACAGCAAAATTTTGATAAGCGGCACGTTGAGCAAACCTCAGGGCTCCGTCAGCGGCGAAATTTCTTCGGGCACGATTGCCGGCTACGACATCCACGACGTGAAACTCGACGCCCGCCTGCTCCAAAATATCGTTTACGTCAATCAGTTTGAAGGCAAGCAGGGCGACAAAGGAACTTTCAATTTGAACGGCTCGGCACACTTGAGCGGCCCGCTCGATTTGACTTTGACTGCCAGAGAAATTGCGCTCGGTCTTTTCAGCAAGGCGGCCGGCTATGACGTCGATATGGTCGGCACGTCTAACATCATCGCGAAAGTTTCCGGCACGGTCGACAATCCTTTCGGCGAAGTCGTCTTGACGGCGACGGGCGGCATACGCGGTTCGACGTTCGATCTTCTGCAGGGGCATTTCCTCTTAAAAGATTGGCGCGTTAATGTCGAACAGCTCACCGTTCAGCGCGAACTCGGCGGAAAAACTTACGGCGCGTCTGCTGAAGGTTATATCCCGCTGAAAGCTTTGACTGCCAAGAGCAAAGAAAATCTTCCCGCAAACGAACAACTGGATTTAACCGTTTCACTCGACAACGCGGACTTGAGTTTGTTGCCCGTCATAAGCAAGCAAATCGCGTGGGGCATCGGCGACCTCGGCGGCTCGATAAAAATCACGGGCACCGTTGCCAATCCTCAAGTCAACGGAAAAATTTCTCTCGTTGACGGCTCGATTAAAGTCAACGGCATGAAGAGTTTGATTGAGCACATAAATATTTCGACGGCCTTCAAGGGCGAGCGTTTCGACATTGAAAATTTTTCGGGCAACATCGGCTCCGGCACCTTCGCGTTGACGGGCGGCTTCAGCTTCTCCAATTTGGAATTCACGGATTATAACTTCGACTTCGCGGCGGTTAATCTCGACATCAACAGCGACCCTTACAAAGGTCTCCTCAACGCAAACTTTAACTTCAGCGAATCGGAATTTTATCATTGGAAGTTGCCCAAACTTTCCGGCCAAATTAATGTAGACAAGTGCCGCTTAAGCATTCCCGACATCACCACCGACGACGAGCCGTTGCCGAATATTTTGCTGGACGTTTCGTTGAACTTGGGCAACAAAGTTCATTTCTACGAGACAAAAATTTTCGGGCTGAAGATTGATACTTACCTTACGGGCAATGTTCACTTCGGCGGCACGACCAATCACCCGCAAAACGCAGGCTCAATCGCGGTTAAGCGCGGCGGTACCTTGACTTATTTGGAATCAGTGTTTAATATTCGGGAAGGCGAATTGCACTTTAACCAAATCGGTTCGTTCATGCCGACGGTTCACTTCGCGGCCGACAGCAGAATTGGCTCCACGAAAATTTTCTTGAACGTGAACGGACAGCCGCCCAACAACATTGACTTTAAATTGACTTCCAGCCCCGAAATGACGCAGGAAGAAATTATGAAGTTGCTCACCTTGCGCGACTCTTACGTCCGCGGCGGCGACTTGAACTTGACGGGCGCGGACGCTTTGGCAATCGGTTTGCAAATGACGGTGCTCTCCGAAATCGAAAACACTTTGAAACGAACTCTCGGCATTGACCAGTTCAATGTCTCCAGAGGTTCGGGCTCCATGTTTGAAAGCCACAACCCCGGCGACCAAGGCGCAAACAGCCGCGACGACGCCAGAGACTACAACATTAAAATCGGCAAGTACATCGGCGACAAATTTATGATTCGCTACACGCGCGGCTTCGGCAGCCACCGTGTCAATCGCTTCGGCATTCAATACGACTTCAACGAAAACATGGGCTTGACGATTGAAAAAGAAGGAAAGCATTATATCTTCAGCATTGAAGCGCGATACAAATTTTAGTTGACAACTGCCGGCTGTCAGCTTTTTGGGAGGAGATTTATTTTTGAAAGCCAAAAAATTTTTGCGAAGTAAACGGGCTGCGTTGATTGCGGCGTTAATGCTTTTCTCCGCTACGGGCGAGGCGTCCCCGGATATCGTCGACGAACCGTTCGGGACAAACCCCGGCACGCCCGAATTCGACGCGCCGCTTGTCGAGGCCGACATCCCGATTGACGGCTCCGACAAGAAAACCAAGCCGCCCGAAAATTCAGCGGAAGTCGAAGTGGTTGACCCCGAACAGTCGAAACTTAAGCCGCAACCCGTAGAGACGACCGAAACGCCTAAGCCTGCGCCGACGAGTGAAACTAAACCGACCGAAGCTAAACCGACTGAAAAGCCTGCGGCCGAGCCCGTCGACAATTCCAAAATCGATAAGTCGAACGTCGACACGAAAGCCCCCGACGCTCCGACCGCCGAGACCAATCAGCCCGCCCCCGAACCTTATCGCTCTCAAGTCGACGCGACCATTTTGGATTACATGAAACAATTCGAGGGCAAGACGATTGTCGATATCGAATTCGAGGGCGCGAGCGAAACGACTTTGCCGACGGTTAAAGTTGCAGTGACGGAACACGTCGGCGACACCTTCAGCGCGGCGGCGGCTCTGCGCGACAGAAACGCGCTGGTCAACACGGGCTATTTCTACGAGGCTTACCAAACTTTCGAGGAGATACCCGAAGGAATTGTAATTACTTTCCACGTCCTGGAAAATCCGATTCTCAAAGACATAGTTTACACGGGCAACACGCTTTACACCAAAGAAGAACTTGACAATATCGTCACGATGAAGAAGGGCGAAATTTTAAACAGCAACACCCTGCACGATAACATTTCGGCGATTCAAGAGGATTATCGCAACGAGGGCTTTATCCTCATGAAAGTGACCGACATGAACGTCGACAAGGAAGGCGTTCTCACTTTGCGAATCAACGAAGGCATTTTGGAAGGTTACGCCGTCAAAGGCAACAAGAAGACCAAAGACAAAGTTATCCTCCGCGAAATGCGCCAAGAAGTCGGTACACCCTTCAACGCAAAACTTGCGCGGCGCAGTATGCAGAGAGTTTACAACCTCGGATTTTTTGAAGATGTCAACATGAAAATGAATCCCGGCGTCGAACCCAACGCGGTCATCATGGAAATCAACGTTAAGGAAAAACGCACGGGCACGCTCGGCCTCGGCGCGGGCTATTCCACTTCCGACGGCATCATCGGCATGGTCAGCATAAGCGACACGAACTTCCGCGGCGTCGGCGACGCCATTGCCGTAATGTACGAAAAGAGCGGCGACGAAACCGACGCTCACGGCTACAACTTTACTTATCGTCATCCGTGGATGGACTCTCACGAAACCGCCTTCAGAATTCAGCTTTACAATCGAACTTACGCTTACAACGACTACGACACGCGCGGACATTTCAAGGAGGAATACATGCGCAGATATTCCGGCGGCGAACTCACTTTCAGCCGACCCGTCAGCGAATATTCGACGAACTTTATCACCTTCCGCAACCGCAAAGACAAATACGTTCGTCACGTCTCCAGCGGCAACGTCGGCCGCCGCGATACTCCGCAGTGGAAAGATTGGCGCAAGAAAAATTTCGGCTTGACGCGCTCCATTATTTTTGAACACGTCACCGACACCCGCGACAACATTTATTCGCCGACGACCGGCAACAAAGTTAATCTCTCTTTGGAAATCGGCAGCTTCGGCGGCGACTTCAATTTTCAAAAAGCGTCGATTGAACATCAGCACTACAGAGTTGCGGGCGACCACAATCAAGTTTGGGCGATTCGCGGCATGTACGGCTACGCGCGCGGCGACATGACAGAGTTCAACCAATTCAGGCTCGGCGGCCAAGGTTCTCTGCGCGGCTATCGTGACGACCAGTTCCGCGGCAACAGATTGCTTCTCGGCTCGATTGAATATCGTTTCCCGTTGCATAAAAGAGTTCAAGGCGCACTCTTCGCCGATTTCGGCGGCGTATGGGATACGGGCTTGCGTCCGCGCAACATGAAAGGCTCAATCGGCTTCGGCATCGCGCTGAACACGCCCATGGGTCCTTTGCGTCTGGATTACGGGCGCGGCTCTCAAGGCGGCAGGTTCCATTTCACGGTCGGCACTTCCTTCTGAACAAAAACGGCGTGCAAAATTCTGCGCGTCGATTTTTTTTTTTGCGGCAAGTGTATTCAATATACCGTCGAAAAATTTCTTGACAGTCGGCATTTGTTGTGATAACCTACGCAAAGTTTTTGAAGTAAGTTTTAAAAGGAGCAGTACCCAAGTCGGTGAAGGGGACGGTTTGCTAAATCGTTAGGCTCGAAAGGGCGCGGAGGTTCGAGTCCTCTCTGCTCCGCCATAAGAAAATATTTCCGCCCTTCAATGAGCGGTTACCGAAATCGTCGTGCGAAGTGCCGTGCGGCGATTTAAACGTTTAAGGAGGTTTTTTATCCCATGGCAAAAGTCAACGAAAATTATTTGAAGCTCCCCGGCAGCTATCTTTTCTCTGAAGTCGGCAAACGCGCTGCCAAGTTCCAAAAGGAAAATCCCGACGCAAAAATTATTCGGCTCGGTATCGGCGACGTGACCCGCCCGCTCCCGCAAGTTTGTATCGACGCAATGAAACGCGCCGCCGACGAAATGGGCAACGTCGAAACTTTCCGCGGCTACGGTCCCGAACAAGGCTATTCCTTCTTGCGCGAAAAAATTGCCGACTTCAACTATCACCGCCGCGGTCTCGACGTGAGCGCGGACGAAATTTTTATCAGCGACGGCTCGAAGTGCGACTGCGGAAATATCCAAGAAATTTTTTCGCTCGACAGTAAAATCGCAATCGCCGACCCCGTGTATCCCGTTTACCTCGACACGAACGTCATGGCCGGCAGAACCGGCAACTTGAAAGCCGACGGACATTTTGAGGGCGTCGTTTATCTTCCCTGCACCGCAGAAAATAATTTCTCGCCGAAGCCGCCCGCCGAAAAAGTCGACATGGTTTATCTTTGCTCGCCGAACAACCCGACGGGCACCACGCTCGACAAAGCCGCCCTTGAAGCTTGGGTCGCTTACGCAAAAGAAAATGACGCCGTACTCCTCTTCGACGCAGCCTACGCCGCTTACATCACGGAAGAAAACGTTCCGCGCTCCATTTACGAAATCGACGGCGCACGCGACGTGGCGATTGAGTTCCGCTCCTTCAGCAAGACGGCCGGCTTCACGGGCACACGCTGCGGTTACATCGTCATTCCCGAAGGCTTAACGGGCACGACCTCGACGGGCGAACGCGTTCCGTTTAAAAATCTTTGGGCACGCCGTCACACGACAAAATTTAACGGCACGAGCTACATCACTCAGCGCGGCGCAGAAGCAATTTATTCCGACGAAGGTCAAGCACAAGTCAAAGCTCTCGTCGCTTACTATCTTGAGAACGCAAAAATTATTCGCGAGAGTTTGGGCGCGGCCGGCTTGAAAACTTTCGGCGGAGTGAACGCACCTTACATTTGGTTGAAGACGCCCGCCGACATTCCGTCGAGTTGGGACTTCTTCGACATGCTCCTCCACAAACATCACATCATCGGCACGCCCGGCGCGGGCTTCGGGCCTTGCGGCGAAGGCTACCTGCGCTTAACTTCCTTCAACAGCAGAGAGAATACGATTGAGGCCTGCGAACGTTTGAAAAAGTTTTAAAAGTTAAGACGCCTTTAACAAAGTTGTGGTAAATTTCGCGGCAAGGAGAGTGATGAAGATGAAGGTGCCAAAAATTTTTTCGGCAATCGCGGCGGCCGCAGTTTTGTTCGCGACGAGTGCGGGCGTGTCTGCCGAACCTGCAGAGGTCAATTACGTCGACGGCGTGGACTGGCAGAAAAGACTTATCACCGTGACGGGCGAAGGAATCATTCCGCCCGACTCTGTCAACTACACGCAGGCAAAAGGTATGGCCTCCAGAGCCGCGCGGGCAGATGCTTATCGCAAGCTTGCCGAGATTGTCAACGGCGTGCGCGTGGAGGGCGAAACGACCGTTGAGAAAATGATGACGGTTCAAGACCAAATCAAACTCAAAGTCGCGGCAACGATTAAAGGCGCAAAAGTTATCAGCGAAACTTTTTTGAGCGACGGCGGCTATCGTGTGGTAGTTCAAATGCCGCTGTTCGGCGCGTCGAATTCATTGGCGGGAGCCGTCTTTGAAAAAAATCCAGTAGTTGAACCTTTCCCCAATCCCGTTACGGAAGTTGCGCCGTCAATCGTTCCTTACAGCTCGTCGACGCCCGTCAAGCAGCGACTCAAAATCACGACGACAACAGAAGTGACGGTCGAACAACCAAGCGTTCCTTCCGTGCCGACGACGCCGACGCCTTACCGTTCGCCGCTGACGAGAATGTCTTTGCAGTCGCTCGACACAATCATCATGCAAAAGTTGGAGACGAATTCTTTCAGCCTGCAGGAGCCGACTTATCAACAGCCCGTTCCGAGTTCTCAAATCCCCTACAGCACACCGACGACGACTGAACCCGTGCGCCGTTCCGTTGAAGAGTATGCTTCCATGGCGCAGGGCGATTACACCGGCTTAATCATCGACTGCCGCGGCCTGGGACTTCAACCCGTCATGAGTGCCGTCGTCAAAAACACAAACGGCACAAAAATTTACGGTCACAAAAATCTTGACATCGACAAAATTATTTCCATGGGCGTGGCCGACTACATCAGCGACGAAGACAGCGTTCAACGCGCGGGAGCAAATCCGCTCGTCGTCAAAGCCGTTGCCGTCGAAAATTTCAACAGCAACCCAGTCTTGACCATCCCCGATTCAAATCGCGTTTTGATTGAGAATCACGCAACGAAATTTTTAAAAGACATGAAGGTTGTTTTCCTCTTCGACTATTAAAAAATTGTTTTCAAAACCATTTGCCGCCGAATTTCGGGCGGCTTTTTTTTATGGTAAAGTATTTGACATATCCCTTGACAATCTATAAAATATCTTGGTATTCAAGAAAAAATTTGGGGGGTGAGTGTTATCGCTATTACAATCGCAGCAGTCATCATCGCAATAATTCTCGGCGCGGCGGGCGGTTACATGGCGCGGAAAAAATCTGCCGAAGCGCAAATCGGCTCGGCCGAAGACGAAGCGCGACGTATCGTCGAAGACGCGCGGGAAAAAAGCAATGCAGAAAAAAAAGAAGCCATTCTTGAAGCTAAGGAAGAAATTCATAGAATGCGGCAGGAACTCGACCGCGACACCAAAGAGCGGCGCAACGAACTCTCTCGGCAAGAACGACGCGTCGTGCAGAAGGAAGAGAACCTGGACAAGAAATTGGATTCGTTGGAAAAGAAAGAACTTCTTCTGAGTAAAAAAGAAGCGCGGCTCAACGAGTCGCAAGCACAACTCGACGCAATGCAACAAAAGGAAGACGCCGAACTCGAACGCATTGCCGAGCTTAGCAGGGACGACGCACGGAATATTTTGATGGACGAGGTGGAGGAAAGTTTAAAACACGACAAGGCACTGCGAATCAAAGAGTATGAAACGCAAATCAAGGACGAGGCCGACAAAAAAGCCCGCGACATTTTGAGCACGGCGATTCAACGTTGCGCGGCTGACCATGTGACGGAAACAACCGTGTCGGTCGTTGCTCTTCCAAGTGACGACATGAAAGGACGAATCATCGGGCGCGAAGGCAGAAACATTCGCACGTTGGAAACTTTGACGGGCATTGACTTGATAATCGACGACACGCCCGAAGCCGTCATCCTTTCCGGCTTTGACCCCGTTAAGCGCGAAATCGCCCGCGTCGCTTTGGAGAAATTAATTTCGGACGGAAGAATTCATCCCGCGCGGATTGAAGAGATGGTCGAGAAGGCAACCCGCGAAGTCGATAACCGAATGAAGGAAGCGGGCGAGCAGGCAACCTTCAAAGTCGGCGTGCACGGAATCCACCCCGAACTTGTAAAACTTTTGGGCCGGCTGAAATATCGCACGAGCTACGGACAAAATGTTTTGAATCACTCAATCGAAGTCGCAATGCTTGCGGGAATCATGGCGAGCGAACTGGGCGTCGACGTGAACTTGGCAAAACGCGCAGGACTTCTTCACGACATCGGCAAAGCAGTCGACCACGAAGTCGAAGGCCCCCACGTGACAATCGGCGCAGACCTTGCCAAACGTTATCGCGAAAATAAATTTGTCATCAACGCAATCGCCTCTCACCACGGCGACATTGAAGCCACTTCGGTGGAGGCAGTGTTGGTTGCGGCGGCGGACGCGGTTTCCGCAGCGAGACCCGGCGCGCGTCGCGAAAGTTTGGAAATGTATCTTAAGCGGCTCAAGATGCTTGAAGAAATTGCCGAGTCTTTCGAGGGCGTCGAACGTTGCTTTGCCATTCAAGCCGGGCGCGAAATTCGTGTCATGGTCAAGCCCGACAAAATTGACGACGCGGCAGCCGTCACGCTTGCCCACGACATTGTTAAAAAGATTGAAAAAGATTTGGACTATCCCGGCCAGGTTCGGGCGACGATTATCCGCGAGGTTCGAGTCGTCGATTATGCGAAGTAAAATTTATCAAGGAGCAGGGAATAGGGAAAATTTTTAAATCCCTGTTCCCTTTTCCCTTACAAAGGAGGTTGGAGCGGTGTTTGATTTTCTGAAGAAGTCGAAGAAACCCAATCCCGACGCCAGTCGGTTGTTGGCGTCGATTCTTGTGGTTTTTCCTGCAGTTCAATCAGTGACTTACGAGTCGAAAGGCGAGACGCTTGAATTCTCCTTTGCATTGAACGGGAAATTTTCGCAGGACGATTTCGAGAACTTTTTGGCTTACGTCGCGGAGTCTTTGGACACTTTTCATCACTTGGAAGGTTTGGGCGGCGCAAAAATTCAGCTCAACGTCGAGGGCGTTTACGGCACATATTTTTTGAACGTTCGACGAGACGTGGCCACGCTGACTTGTCGGGAGCTGTCACTTTTGACGGAGCTTGCCGCAACTTATTTCGGCGACAAGCTGATTGAAGAGTACGACGAAAATTATTTCCCCGACGAAGAATATTTAATCGCGCAGGAAGATTATTTGGAGCAATGCTTGAACAACATGCGACAGTTGCGCGTGGAAGGACGATTGGTCGGCGTGCGCGAGCATGAACGAGTTGTAGTCTACGCGCGCTGAGAAAGAGGAGGTTTCTTTTGAAGATTTTAATAGTCGGTGATATTGTCGGGCGAACCGGCAGATATTTTTTTATGGGGCAAACGCCCGAACTGAAGCTGACGAAAAAAATTGATATGGTCGTCGTCAACGGAGAGAACGCGGCGCACGGCAAAGGCTTGACGCCGAATGTTTTTTCCGAGCTGATTAAGGGCGGCGCGGACGTCGTGACGAGCGGCAACCACATTTGGGACAACCCGAAAGTCATGGAAATTATCGACGAGGAACCGTTCCTGCTTCGTCCCGCAAATTATCCCGAAGACACGCCCGGCAAAGGCTTTTGCATTTTTCCCGTCGGCAGAAAAAAAGTCGGCGTGATTAACGTGGCGGGCAGAACTTTCATGCAGCCGCCGATGGACGACCCTTTCCGCCTGACCGAAAAATTTTTGAGAAGCATGGAAAAAGATTGCGACATAATTTTAATTGACTTTCACGGCGAGGCCACGAGCGAGAAACTTGCCTTCGCGAATTATTTTGACGGACGAGTTACGGCGGTCGTCGGCACGCACACGCACGTTCAAACCGCCGACGAAAAAATTTTGCCGAAGGGCACAGCCTACATAACTGATTTGGGCATGGTCGGCGCGGACAATTCAATTTTGGGAATGGCGGTTGAGCCCGTGATAAAACGATTCATGACGGGACGGCCGAGCAAGTTTGAAGTCGCCGAGGGCGCAGCAATTTATTGCGCGGTTTTAATCACCGTCGACGACAAAAAAAATCGGGCGACGAAGATTGAACGAATTTTTATCAAAGAAAATCTGTCACGCCGCGAAAAATGAGGCGCGCATGGACGCGCGCCTCGCCCGCGCAATGAGCGTGACGCGAATTCTGCGGGCAACAAACGGTTGCGGGAAGCCGTTACGTTTGAACAATTACGAGCAACGCCCCCGCGAGGTGCCCTTTCTTTTGTAACTTTTCTTTGGGCAAGCAAAGAAAAGTTTAATCAAAAAATAAAAATCATCAATCAGCCCGAAACGAGCCGCAACGTTGAAAAATTTTTGCGATAAACGCCGCGAACTTTGAGGCCGGCAAAGTGACGTTGCATCCAACGGGCGTGCAAAGAAAAAGTAGATCACAAACTCAAAAGAAAATAAATTCATAAACGAAAATCATTACCTTCAACAATAAAATATATGACAAATTCAGCTTTGCAAGTGAAGGATTTAATTTAAGTTTGAAGAATTAGCAGGTAAGACATCTTAGACGCAGAAGGAGCCGCAGCAAGTAGGAAACCACTACAACACCAAAATGGAACAAGGGAGGAGGATCAATCATGGAAGTTCTAAAGGTATCAGCCAAATCTAACCCCAATTCCGTCGCCGGCGCACTCGCGGGAGTTATCCGCGAAACCGGAAGTGCCGAGATGCAGGCGATAGGTGCCGGAGCGCTGAACCAAGCGGTTAAAGCAGTTGCCATTGCACGCGGCTTCGTGGCACCGCACGGCGTAGACCTCATCTGCATTCCTGCTTTTACGGACATTGAAATTGACGGCAGTGAACGAACCGCGATAAAGCTCATAGTCGAACCGCGTTAAGTCCTCACCCCGCCAAAGTGTTAAAAATTTTTTTGAAGCCGTGAAGAACAACGGAGGGAAAGTTAAATGGCCGGCGATTTGCACACTCATACAAACTTTTCGGACGGTTCGTATTCCCCTGAAGAACTCGTGGCGGCGGCAAAAAAAATCGGGCTGCACTATCTGGCTATCACCGACCACGATACCGTCGACGGAGTTCGCCACCTCTACGAAAACGGGCTCTATCCGGGCAGGGGCGTGAATATAATTCCCGGGGTCGAGCTCAGTGCGAATCACCCCGAAAAAGATATCCACATCGTCGGTTACAACATTGACATCTACAACGAAGCCCTCTTGGAACTTATCGACAAAATTATCGAGGCGCGCTGGGAAAGATTCAGCGAGATTATCAAGATTCTTCAAGACAAAAAGTATAACATTCGAGAGACGGACGTTTTGCAAATTGCGGGCACCACGCATTCAATCGGACGGGCGCACGTTGCCCGAACGTTGATAAAAATCGGCGCGTTCAAAAATGTCCGCGAGGCCTTTGAAAAAATGCTCGGCAAGGGAAAGCCCGCTTACGTGCCGCGCTACCTGCCCGAAGTCGACGAAATTATCGACGTGATTCATCAGGCGGGCGGCGTTGCCTCCTTGGCGCACCCCAAACTTATCGGCGACGATGAACTTGTCGAGGAGCTTTGCAAAAAATTGGACGGCCTGGAAGTCTACTACCCTTGCCACAAGCCCGAAGACACGCAGCATTATTTTTTCCTGGCGAAGAAATACAATCTGCTGATAACGGGCGGCAGCGACTTCCACGGAACGTCGTCCAGGTTCGTCAGTGAGCTCGGCGACTTCACGATAAGCGATAAGCTTGCCGAAAAATTTTTCGTCGAGCCTCCAAATTGAAACCGAAAAAAATAATCCGTCGACAAAGCGCGGCGGGTTATTTTTTTTTGTGATATAATGCCTGCAGCTAACAGCTAACAGCTGACAGCTGAAAAGGAGGATTAAATCATGAGCATTTTGGGCGCAGTGGCGGTTCCGCACCCGCCGATAATTTTGCCGGAAGTGGGGCGCGGCGAGGAAGAAAAAATTTCGGCGACGACGAACGCTTACAAAGAAATCGCGCGGCGAATCGTCGAACTCAAACCCGACACGATAATCATCACAAGCCCGCATTCAATCATGTATTCGGACTACTTCCACATCTCCCCCGGCGAGGCGGCCACGGGCAACATGGCTCAGTTCCGCGCGCCGCAAGTCGCCTTGGCAATAAATTACGACACGGACTTTGTGAGAAAACTTTCCACGGACGCAATGGCGCAAGGAGTGTCGGCGGGCACACTCGGCGAAAGAAATCCTTCGCTCGACCACGGCACGATGATTCCGCTCCGATTTTTGCAGCAAGCAGGGCTCGACTTCAGCCGCGTGAAATTTTTGCGAATCGGCTTATCGGGAATGTCGGCGGCCGTTCACTACAAGTTCGGGCAAATTATTTCTCAAGTGGCCGACGACCTCGGACGAAAAACTTTTTTCATTGCCAGCGGCGATTTGTCTCACAAGCTCAAAGCCGACGGCCCTTACGGTTTCGTCGAAGAAGGTCCGCAATTTGATTCGCAGGTCATGGAAAATTTGGGCGGCGCAGATTTTTTGAAACTCTTGACGATGGACAACAAAATTTGCAACCGCGCTGCCGAATGCGGCTTGAGAAGTTTTTGGATTATGGCGGGCGCGCTCGACAAAAAATCTGTTCGCGCGGAAAAATTATCTTACGAGGGCACGTTCGGCGTCGGCTACGGAATCGTCTGGTTTGACATCGAAGGCGACGACGCGGACAGAAATTTTGCTTATCAACTTGCAAAATTCAAAACGTAAGAGGCTCAACGCCGCAAGGCTTCCGAAGATGCTTTCGTTAAGCTTGCGCGCTACAGCTTGGAAACTTTTGTTAAGACGCACGAGCCCGCAAGCTTGCCCGACGATTTGCCCGCCGAACTTCTCAACCGACGCGCGGGAGCCTTCGTCAGCTTGCACAAGGACGGAAACTTGCGCGGCTGTATCGGCACGATTGTCGCGACGCAAAAAAATCTTGCCGAAGAAATTTTGCAGAACGCAATTTCCGCCTGCTCCAAAGACCCGCGCTTTGAACCCGTCACGCTTGACGAACTCGACGCAATCGAATACAGCGTGGACGTTTTGGGCGAGCCCGAAAGAGTTTTCGACGTGAAGGACTTGGACGTTAAACGCTACGGCGTGATTGTCGAGAACGGTCAACGCCGCGGTTTGCTTCTGCCGGACTTGGAAGGCGTCGACACCGTGGAAGAGCAAATCGCAATTTCAAAACGCAAGGCCGGCATTCGTCCCGAAGAAAAAGTTGCGCTGTGGAGGTTTGAAGTCATTCGCCACCACTGAGGAGGGCTCGTCATGAAAAAATTTTTCGCGGCGATTATTTCCGCATTGATTTTGACAACAGCAGTTGCATTCGCCGGAGGACCGCCTCAATATGATACGCCTTATATCGGAAATACCTTGAGAGGTACTTTTCACTATCGCGATTGTGTTTCCGTGTGGGAAATGTGGGTAGAGCATCAATATCCTTTGAATTCAGTTGAAGAGGCATATCAAAAAGGTTTTAATCCGTGCAAAAATTGCAGACCGGATATTCCGAGACCTTAAGGAGGGTTCGTCATGAAAAAAATTTTCGCGACGGTCGTCACGATTTTTTTCTTGACGGCTGCCTTCGCGTCGGTGCTCGCGTCGAGTTACGTCGGCAACGCCAAGACAAAAAAATTTCACTACGCCGATTGCTCCATGGTCGGCAAGATGAATCCCGCCAACAAAGTTTACATGAACACGCGCGACGAGGCGATTAACGCCGGATACGTCCCGTGCAAACGCTGCAACCCTTAAGGAGTTTTTATGGACAAATTAAAAGTTATCTTCATGGGCACGCCCGATTTCGCCGTGCCGAGTTTGGCCGCACTGGCCGACAAGACCGAAATAATTTGCGTCGTCACTCAACCCGACAGACCCAAAGGCCGCGGTCATAAACTTCAGCCGCCGCCCGTAAAAATTTTTGCTCAAGAAAATAATTTGCGCGTGATTCAGCCGCCCAAAGTCAAAGCTCGTGCCGTCGTCGAAGAATTTGCCGCACTCAAGCCCGATTTAATCGTCGTCGTCGCCTTCGGACAAATTCTTTCGCAAAAAATTTTGGACATCCCGCGCTTCGGTTGCATAAACGTTCACGCGTCGCTGCTGCCGAAATATCGCGGCGCGGCTCCGATTGAGTGGGCGATTATTCGCGGCGAAAAAGTTACGGGCGTCACGACAATGCAAATGAACGCGGGCTTGGACACGGGCGACATGCTCCTTTCAAGCGAAGTGAAAATTTCCGACGAAATGATTTTGCCCGAACTGCGCGAACGTTTGATGACGGTCGGCGCGGATTTGTTGCTGAAAACTTTGTACAAACTTCAAAGCGGCGACCTTCAACCGATAAAGCAAGACGATTCTCTGTCGACGTATGCGCCGCTGCTCACGAAGGACACGGGGCTGATTGATTGGAAAAAATCCGCGCGGGAAATTCACAATCTCGTTCGCGGACTTTACGGCTCGGCTCGCGCGGGAAAATTTAAAATCTGGCGGACGAAACTTGCGGACGAAAAACTTTCTGCGGGCGAAATAAAAATCGTCGGCGAAAAATTTTTCGTCGGGGCGGGCGACGGCTCGTTGGAAATTTTGGAAATTCAAGCTCCGAACTCAAAGAAACTCAACGCGGCAGATTTTCTTCGCGGCAACAAAGTTGGTGAAAATTTTTGGACGAACGAATAATCGCGACGATTGAGCAGAGCGCGGACGATTGGCAATACAGTTTGCGACCGCGGCGTTTGCGCGAATACATCGGACAGGACAAAGCCAAAGAAAATTTGTCGGTGTTCGTCAAGGCGGCAGTCACTCGGCGCGAGGCTCTCGACCACGTTTTGCTTTACGGGCCGCCTGGCTTGGGCAAGACGACTTTGGCCGCGATAATCGCCAACGAACTCGGCGTGAACTTCCGTCAAACGTCGGGGCCTGCAATCGAACGGGCGGGCGACCTTGCCGCGATTTTGACGAACCTGCAAGAGCGCGACGTTTTGTTCATCGACGAGATTCACCGCCTCAGCCGACAAGTCGAAGAGATTTTGTATTCGGCAATGGAAGACTTCGCGCTGGACATCATCATCGGCAAAGGCCCGCGGGCAAGAAGTATTCGCGTGGACATTTCGCCGTTCACGTTGATTGGCGCGACGACCAAAGCCGGTGCACTTTCCCCGCCGCTGCGCGACCGATTCGGCGTCATCAGTCGGCTGGAATATTATTCGACGGACGCGCTGATTGAAATCATCACGCGCGCCGCACAAATTTTAAAAATTCCGATTGAACTCGGCGGCGCGGAAGAAATTGCCCGACGCTCACGGGGCACGCCGCGCATCGCCAACAGACTTTTGAAACGCGTCAGAGATTTTGCGCAAGTGGAAGGCGCAACGATTATCACGGACGACATCGCCGATAAAGCTCTGCTTGCTTTGGAAGTCGACCGCGCCGGCCTCGACCACACAGACCGAAGAATGCTCGACGCAATGATAAAAAAATTTCGCGGAGGCCCTGTCGGCTTAGAGACAATCGCCGCGTCGATAAGCGAGACGAGAGAGACGATTGAAGACATTTACGAGCCGTATCTTTTGCAACTCGGATTCATCATGCGCACGCCGCGCGGCCGCGTCGTCACGGAGGCGGGCTACACTCACATGGGCGTGGCTTATCCCAAGCTCAACGACGCGCCGACTCTCTTTGATTTTGAAACTTAAAAAAATTTTTTCGCCTTCGGGCGATTTTTTTTTTACGCGGAGAAAAATTTTCTGGTATGATGTAAAAAATTTTTTTGGAAAATGATTTTGTTTTTTGCAAAGGATGATGCTTTATGTCGATGGTAGTAAAAAATAATTTATCGGCTGTTCGCGCGCTCAATCAACTCAACGAAAACAATACGGAGTTGAGTAAGCGGCTGACAAAAGTTTCAAGCGGAATGAAAATTAATTCCGCGGGCGACGACGCTTCGAGCTATTCCATTTCCGAACGAATGCGCGTGCAACTTCGCAGCCTCAACCAAGACCGCCAAAACGTTCAGAACGGCTCGGCAATGTTGAGGACGGCTTCGGGCGGCGTGGAGGACATCATCAACATCTTGCGCACGCTGAAGGAAAAGGCAATCGACGCCGCCAACGACTCGAACACCGACGAAGACCGCCTGACAATTCAAAAGGAAGTTACTCAACTGATTGACACAATCAACGACGTGGCCTTGGGCAACGAGTACAACGGCAAGCGACTGCTCAGCGGCCGATACGACCCGCGCACGAACGAAAACGCCATGCAAGTTGCAAAGGCCATGATGAAATCCCTCAACGAAACAAATTCGTCGGGTGCCGAAGCTCTCGACGCGGCGGTTAAGGCCGCCTCCAACGGAAAGTTCGCGTCGACGGATGCGCTCGTCCAAAGTTTCATGAACGCTTTGGAAAGTTACGACTCGGAAGAAGACTTTTTAAAGGACGCCTGCGACATTGTTTTGACCAACGACGACACGGGCGCAATCACGGGCAAAGACGCGGGCTCCTCTTCCGTCGACAAAACCAAAAAGACCATCGTCCCCGAACAAATCGACGTGACAAGTTGGGGAATGCCGACCGCCGGCTCCACCACGACGATTAACGGCTTGACTCTTCATTGGCCGACCGAAGGCGTGACCGCCGGCACTTTATCCGACGCCGAAAAACAAATTTTAAAAGGCTTGAATTCCGACTGGACGGAGCAATGTTTAAAGCTCGTCAAAAAAAGTTACGGCATTGACTTCAACGACCCGAACGCCTCCATCAAAGACATCAACGTTAAATTTGAAAATGATTCTTCAAGCGGTGCTTTGGCTTATGTGCATATGGAAGACGGGAAATTGGATTTGGTCGTCAACATGCGTTACTACAACGACATCGACCCTTCAAGCGAAGACGGCGAGCTGCTCACCACAAGCGCAATGCATGGCAGCGCAGGCTACCTCGACCGCACGCTTGCCCACGAATTTGTTCATGCCGTTATGTTTGCCAACATTAAGAGTTCCGCTTCACTGCCCATGTACTTTATGGAAGGCACGGCGGAACTCGTTCACGGCATTGACGATACGCGCCAACAGAGAATCATAAAATTGTTGAGCACAGACAATAATTCAGACCCTGCAAACCCGGCAGGCCGTTCCAAGCTGAAAAAAATTTTTGACGAAGGCGGCACTTCAGGCGACGCCGACCCTTACGCCGCAGGTTATCTGCTCATGCGCTACCTGGCCAAGCAAGGACAAGGCCCCAGAGACGTTCCGCTCGTCATTCAACACGGCACGCAAGCCGGCCAACACATGAATTTTTATATCAAAGACATGCAGACAAAATCTTTGACGGCGGGCGACATTTTCAACGGCGGCGACGAACTGTTAAACGAAAACGACCAGGCTCGCTACGACGCCCTGAACTATGACGCCGACAAACAGGCCGAGTGGCTCGAAACTCTTCACGCGGCCGAAGGAATGACCGTCGATGATATTTCCGTCAAGACCGTCAAGGACGCAAACATTGCAATCAGAGTTTTGGACGGCGCGATTGAATATGCCCTCGACAATGCCACGACAATCGGCGCGTCTTTGCAACGGCTCGACTTCACGGAAACAAACATCACCACGATGAACGAAAACGTTCAAGCTTCCGAGTCGACGATTCGCGACGCCGACATGGCCAAAGAGATGACGGCTTTCACCAAGGCCAACGTTCTCTCTCAAGCCGCGCAGGCCATGCTTGCCCAAGCGAGTCAAAGTCCTTCAAACGTTTTGAGTTTGCTGCGATAAAAAAAATTTTTTTCCGCTCGACTTCAAGTCGGGCGATTTTTTTTGCAAAAATTTTTACGCCGCGAAATTTGAGGCCGCCAAGGACGGCGGCCTGCCCGCGCAGAAGACGTGATGTCTTCTCAGCGGGCAACATTCGGCTGCGGGCAGTCGTTACGCTGAAGCACTTACGAGTAACGCCCCCGCGAGGTGTCTTTTCTCTTTGCTACTTTCTCTTTGGACACGCAAAGAGAAAGTAGATCCTTAACATAAAAAAATTTCTACGCTCAATCGAAGCGACGAGCCCGACTTATCGACCGCCCGTTTTTGGATATGCAAAAAAAAAAACACCCCGACAAATTCTGCCGGGGTGCCGAACCGAAAATTTCAGTTCAAGTTATTTGGTTGCGCCTCTCAAGGTCGCGATTGTATGTTCTTATTCAAATTGGCCGGTCTGACGGTTCGCCTTGACGGTCGTGTTGTCGTCGAAGGAGAAGGAGACTTCCGCGCTGCCGTCGATGTAGAGTGAGCCTGCGCCGCCGTCATTGAATCTGACAACGATGCCGGAGCCGCTCATTTCGGTGCCGTCGAAGTTAACCTGGTCAAGGCTCATGCCAAGGTGGATGATGTCGCCGTCTTTGGCGGAGAGGATGGTGTCGTTGCCGTTGCCCACTTCGTAGTAGAACTCGTTGTGAGCAGAGCCGCCGACCATGACGTCGTTGGCGTTGCCCGCGCCGCCCCACATGCTTGCGTTGCCGAGGCCGCCGTAAATCGTGTTGGCTACGTTGTTGCCGGCCATTTCGACTTGTGCCGTAGAGGTGCGTGCGTCGATAACCGTGAAGTCGCCGACGTATTCCACGCCGTCGCTGAAGTCAGGAGCTTCGAGCCAGACTTTCGCGCTGGTGACGTTGCCGATTTGAACCGTTGCGTTCGTGTCGGTTGCCGCGTAGAAGTCAACGTAGCTGTTGTTGACGGTGACCACGCTGCTTGCGATTTGAACAACAGATTCGGTTTCGGTGCCGCGGTCGACGAGCATTTCTTGACCTGCCGCGCCTGCGATGACAGCTTTTTCAAGTGCGCCGCTTTCGTCGCCCTTGACTCCGAGGCTGACGGAGCCGTCCGCGTTGGCCACGAGGTCGGTCACTTGGTTGCCGTCGGCCAAGCCGAGGTTCAAGTTGTCGAAGGTAGCTTGGTTGCTGCCGCCGTTGGCGATGAACTCGAAGCCGGCGATGGAGTTCTGCGCACCGTTGTGGATGCCGATGACGAAGAATTCAGTCGAGCCGGTCTTGTTGGCGTTGCCGGTGCTGCCGATGAGGACGTTCTGGCCGCCGCCGCCGTAGAGGGAGCTTTCGCCGGTGCCTGCCACGAGGACTTCGTCGCCCTTGCCGCCCTTGAAGATGGTGGTGCCGCTGCCGCCGATGAGGCTGTCAACCGCGCTGCCGATGGAAACGCTGGTGCCGTTGATTGCGCTCGGATAATCGAGGTCTTCGCCGTCAACGTCAAGTCCGACGTCGCCGCTGAAGCCGGTGAAGTCAATCGCGCCGTCGTTGGCGAGGAAGTAGTTCGGGACGGTGTCGTCAGAGTCGGTAACGGTGATTGTGCCGCCTTCTTGAGCGATTGCCGCGTAGAGGGTGTCGGAGCCGTTGATGAATCTCTGTTTGATGAACTGGCCGGTTTCGTCGGTGTTTGCAAGCAACGTGGACTTGCTGGATTCGTCGACGATGCCGAGTACGCCGTCGGTGAACGTGTAAGCCAACTTGCCGTCGTACGAGGTAACGTCGAAGACGTCGCCGGTGAAGCCGCTCTTCAGATTCTGTACAGCGTCGCCTGCGCCTCTGCCGACGATGACTGTTGCAGCGTCACGACCAACGGTGTCGTCCATGACGATGAGGTCTATGCCGTCGCCCGTGTCGATGGTATCCATTGCGCCCGCGAAGACAGTATCGTTGGCCGTGCCGGTCTTGAGGTAGGAGCCTGCAACATTGTTGCCGTCTTTGTTGCCGATGAGGACGAGGGATTCGGTGATGTCGCTTGCGTCGAGCGTGCCGCCCGTTACGCCGGTGAAGCCGACCAACTGGCCGTAATCGTCGCCGTAGGTGTCTTTGTTGTCCTTATAGCCAAAGAGTCTGACCATGGACTGATGTGCGCTGTTGGTGTTGTTGACGGTGATTCTGGTCTTGCGATCAACGCCCGTGCGGGTCTCGTCGCGGTCGATAGCAATTATCTGGTTGCCGTCGACAACGATAAGATCTTCATTGATTGCTGCGGCAAGATCTTTGATGTACGGAATTTCAGGATCGTGGAGAACAACGCCGGCGAGGCTGGTCTCGTCATAGTTGTTGAGAATGATGTTGGCATTTGCCGCCGCGTAGGTGTGAACTTTGTCAACGCCGCCCTTGCTCAGGTCGATGCTGGTCGTCATGCCTGCGCCGTGGACAACAGCGTCTTCAACGCCTTCACGTCCGCCGACAAAGATTGTGTCGTTGCCTGCGCCGCCGATGATGTTGACCGAGCCGTATTCGTCTCTGCCCATCATGATGACAGCGTCGCCCTTGTTGCCGAGGGTGATTGTCTTGTTGCCGGTTACGTCGTCGTCAACGATTGCAAGGTTCTTGCCGTCGTCGTTGAAGGCAACCGCGTTAACGCCGGTGGTGTCGAAGGTGTATTGTGCAGTGCCTTCGGTGGAAGTGAGATCCAACGAGCCGTCGGTGCTTTCACGATAAGTCGTAGCAGGAGCCACGCCAATCCAGGTCTTGATGTCGTCAACATCCATATAACCGTCGAAGAGCGGATGAGTTGCGTCGGTTACATAAGCACTGATGTCGCCTTTCTTCGTCTCGAAGCCTTTAACGGTTTCGCCGTCGACTGCTTCAGCTTCGAATTCTGCGCCGTTGACTTTGAGAGCCTTGGCCGGGTCGACTGTGAGCGTTGCGTATTCGTCGAGGCCGTCAACAACGCCGCCCGCCGTAATGGTGATAACGCCGTCGGTGTCGCCGGTAACGGTGTAGGTGTTGGCAGTGGTTCCGTTGCCGACCGTGAAGACATCGGTGCCGCCCGTGGTCACGAACTGGAAGACAGTCGCTTCGTCGGTGCTGTTGATGTTGTCGCCGCTGTGCAAGCCGGTAACTTTGGTAACGCCGCTGGTGATGTCGACCGTGGCGGTGATGGAATCCGTGTCGTCGCCCAAAGCGTAAGAGAGTCTGTCGCCGTTAATGGTCAAGCCGGCGTCAGTCTGATAGAGTACGAGCTCGCCCGCGTAGCCTTGGATGGCAACGACGTCGCCGTCCGCCTCAAATTCAACCGTGCCGCCCGCGTTCTCGAAGGTGAAGCGGTCGTCGACTTTGGAGCCTGCGCCGAGGTCGCTGATGAAGAAGTTGCCGTCCGAACCCATCGACACTTTGAACTTGCCGTCCGCATCGACAACAGCAGGAATGGTGATGGCCGAGCCGTTGTAGTTGACAGCAACCGGATTGGTGGTGGACATTTGAATAGCATCGCCCGCCGCCGTCATGTTGAAGCTGACGATATCGTCCTTAACGCCGTTGAGCGAACCCGAGCCGCTGTACTGGAAGGTGTCGCCTTGGCCGTCGGTGACGGTGCCGCCTTCGGTGCCGACCGTGATGTTGGCTTTGTCTTTATTGGTGCCTGTCGTGAGAGCGTTGCTCACGGAGAAGACTTTCTGGCCGTCCGCAACATTGATCGTCGGAATGCCGTCGCTGCTGCCCGTGTAGGTGAAGTCGCCGTCCGAAACAGCAACATAACCCGCAACACTCGCGCTCGTGACGTTGCCGCCGGTGATGGTCGTGCCGCTGTTGATGAGGGCAATGCCGTCGTCGGATTCGGCCACGTTCGGAGCGGTAACTTTCATGCTGTCGCCGCTGTTGGTGAACAGGTTGAGACCTTGGACGCCCTTGACGGAGCCGTCTTCGTCGAAGTAAACGGTAAGGCCGCCCGCGTTGACGAAGGCCGACGAATCTTTCGTGGTCTTGCTGATTGTGAAGTCGAGCGTGGTGTCGCCGATTGTAACGTCAGCAGAATTGGTGATGGTTGCGGAATAGCCGTTGCGCAGTTTGGTAACGGTGTAGTTGCTGCCGTCAACTTTAATGACTTCCGAACCGTCGCTGGTGTCGTCGTCATCGAAAACAGCGATGTCGTTCTTGTTGTTGACTTTGATTGCGTCGCCTTCGTTAACAAGGACATAACCTTCAACGTCGGTGCCGTCGATCATGAAGTAAGAACTGCCGCCGGAAGCATAATCGTAAGAGACGCCGCCGATCTTAATTTGACTGCTTTCAGCATTGGCAGCAGTAGTAGGCGGAACAAGAGTGCTCGCGCCGCCGGCCGAGACAACTTCGAGAACGGTATCGTCAAGAGCGGTAAGTGCGCGGATATTCATTCCAAGCTCGCCGTCTGCGCCGTAGGTGAAGACGATGCCGCCGGATTTGGCGGTGTTGACGTTCTTAATTCTGACGGATTCGCCGTTAAGAGTGAAGTTGTAGTCGCCGTTGACGGTGATGGTGCCGCCGTCGGTTCCGGTGGTAACGGTCGCGATATCTTCGTTTGTTCCGGTGAAGGAGACAACGCCATCTGCAAAGTCGTCAATCGCAAGAGTGGTCGTGCTGGTAACGTCGGCATTAGCCGGGCCAATGGCAATTTCGCCGGAGCCAAGCAAGAAGGAGCCGCCGGTAACGTTGCCTCTGCTCATATCGACGGAAACACCCGCAGTGGCAGTAAGACCCATGTCATATTTATTGTCGCTGTCGTTGTTGACATTGATTGTGCCGGCAGCCGAGAAGGACAAGCCCTCAACGTTGTTAAGGCTGACTATCATGTAATTGACGCCGTCATCGGTTGTGCCGGTTCTGCCCGAATCCGTGAAAGTAACGTATGTTGTTGCCGTGTTGCCGGAGAAGGGGCTGACGCCGCCGTCCCAGACGTAAACCGTCTTGCTTTGAGAGTTATCGGCGTCTGCTTTTTTAATACCGCTTATAGCCTCTTTGGTGCTTTCGCCGGTCTTAACATTGCTAAGTGCAACTTCCTGGTTAGGCAAGTCTTCGCGTGCAACCGTGCCGCTAGCGTCATCATAAGAATCAATGCTGAAGCTGCTGCCCGTGTAATCCGACTCGTCCGCTGCGACAAATTCCTGAATCTCGAAATCGTCAAGGACGCTGAAAAAATCATTCATTTAAAAAGTACTCCCTTCTTCCGTCGCACCTTTTTGGAGGTTGCGACTCTGTGAAAAAAAGATTCTTGCCTGCCCGTCGTGGACAAGGCTTTACGAAATTGAACCCCTTTTTTTGGAATAATCCCAAAAACCAAAACAGCGTCGAACGCCGACGAACCCTACACGATTCGTCGTGCTCAAACGCCACAGCCTTGATCGTCCGCCTTTCTGTTCCCCAACATCAGACGAAGACCCCCCTTTACTTTGACGGCTCGCGTCCACCAAACGCTCCCGACCGTCGCGCGCAGAATAACGCAGGAAATTATTTTTGTCAAGTGTGGAAAGTTAAAAGTTCCTTAGAAGTCGGCGGCTGTTTACTTTTTGCGCTTTACCTGTTATAGTGTGGAAAAATTTTTTCGGCGGTGATTAAATGGTTGTGGAAATTGTCAGCGTCGGCACCGAAATTTTAATGGGCAACATCGTCAATACGAACGCACAATATCTGGCAAAAAGATTGGCGCACCTCGGCTTAGACTGTCACTTTCAAACGGTCGTGGGCGACAACCCCGCAAGGATAAAATCTGCGCTCGACGTGGCCTACTCGCGGGCGGACGCCGTGATTATGACGGGCGGGCTCGGCCCCACGAAAGACGATTTGACAAAAGAAATGCTCATGGAATATTTCGGCAAGGCACCCGTCGTCGACGCGAAAGTTTTAAATTTTTTGGAGGAGCGGGCGAAGGCGCGCGGCTTCGGAAAACTTTCTGACGGCATGAAAAAGCAAGCGGTCGTTCCCGCCGATTCTCTGATTCTTTACAATCATCACGGCACGGCACCCGGTTGCGTCATGGAGCGCGACGGGAAAATTTGTATTCTCTTGCCGGGGCCGCCGCACGAAATGCAGCCGATGTTCGAGGAATGTTGCGAGCTTTACTTGAACGCGAAGAGCGACAAAATTTTGGTGTCGATTGTAATTAAATGTTTGAGTAAATTCGACGCGCCGATTTCAATCGTCGGCGAGTCACCCGTTGCCGACCGTTTGGCGGAACTTTTGGACGGCGTTAATCCGACCGTCGCCACCTACGCGAAAGAGGACGGCTGTATCGTTCGAGTGACGGCGGCGGGCAAAACTCACGACGAGGCGATAAAAATTTTAAAGCCCGTCGTCGACAAGTGCCGCGAACGTATCGGCGAAGAGTACATTAAATTTATTAAAGAAGACATCGATTGAGGATTCAGGTGTCAGGTGTCAGGAGGTTTTAGCTGTAACCTGTAACCTAAAAATCGACCGAAGGGAGATTTTTCCATGATAATTGTGACGGGCGGCGCGGGCTTTGTCGGCAGCAACATCGTCCGCGCTTTGAACGAACGAGGCCGCACAGATATTTTAATCGTCGACAACCTGGGCAACAGCGACAAGTACAAAAATTTAATCGGCCTGCGCTTCGTCGACTATCGACATAAAGACGACTTCATAAAAAATTTGGACGGCGCGGCTCAAAACGTCGAGGCAATTT
>CAMJQS010000004.1 GCA_946408105.1 uncultured Selenomonadales bacterium
TGAGCAAATGGGATTAAGGAGGAGTTGTATTGGACACGTCACGAAAAATTTGCACTGTCTTGACCGCAGAGGATTTGTCAACGGAAAAAATTTCCGAGACTGCTGCGACAATCGAGCAGAACTTGAACAAAGTTTATCTGCTGAATCCGAGCGTAAGGCTTTGCAACGTCATCGATCGTTTGAGTAAAGTCATTCGCAAGAAAAGTGCGCTGACCAAAACGCGCATGGCTTATAATTTGTCGTTCGGGCTTAAAACCGTGCTCAAGACCGGCAACGACCTTTCCGCCGACGGCGTCGAGGTAAAAACTTGCGCCGACCTGTTGGAACTCATCTTGGACGAAAATCTTTCTCTCAAGCGCGAAGATTATCACGTCATCATCGACGACGAAAATTTGACCGACAAAGAACTTGCCAATAAAGCCGTCGCAAAACTTTTCCAGCAGACGATTTTTCTTAACATCGGGCTCGACATTCAAAAGAAGTCCGAAATCAAAATGGCGATAATGAAAGACCGTTTCCGCGCAAATTATTCCGAACTCGTCGAGCAGATTAAGCAGCAGAAAAATTTTCTTAATTCGGCACTTCAACACGCGGGGCTCAACGACAGCGGAAAAAAGCGCGTCACTGAAATTTTGAGCGCCTTGAAACAAACCGAGGAAAGACTTGCGGCGGCTAAGATGCGGCCGTTGCGTATCGCGGCAATGGGCACCAAAAAAGCCGGCAAGAGCGTCGTCATCAACGATTTGCTTCGCCGCGACTTTGCGCCGACAAGTATCCTTCTTCCCACGCCCAACACGGTTAAATACATTCCTATCGCTCCCGACGGTCAACTTACTCTCGACTACGACGGCAAAAAGCTTACCTTCGACACGGCGGAAGCCATTAAAAAATTTATCGGCGATGAGTTTACAAAAGCGCAGGAGAAAACCGGCAAAGGTGCCGCGCTTCCCGACATGACGATTTACTATCCTTGCGACGATCTCAACGGCTACGAGATTTGGGACACGCCCGGTCCGAATTACGCGGGCGCGGGCGACGAACATCGCAAGAACGCCGAAGCTTGTATCCGCGAAGTTGACGTTTGTATTTTCGTTATGGATTATTCCAAATACCTCACCGACGACGAGGTGAACTTTTTAAAAGACATTCGCTCCGCCTTTCAAAAGAACAATAAATTTTACTCGCTGTTCATCACCGTCAACAAAATCGATTTGATTTACACGTCGGAAGGTCAAAAGTCCGTCAATCTCGTGCTCGACTATATCGGCGGCAAACTCGAAGCCCTCGACTACAAAAATATCGTCGTCTTCGGGACGAGTGCCTTGCAGAGTTTTTATCTGGACAAAGTTATTGAGCTTGCCAAAGCCGACGGCGCAACGAAGCCGCCCTTTGTCACTACTGATTCAGTAAATGAACTCGAAGAAAATCACGAGGAAGAAGACGAATTGCTTTTGACGCAAATTGATTTTATTCAAGGTATGATAAATAATTTGCGGCGTTTTCACGGCATTAAAGGTGCGACAGAAAAAGAAATCGAAGCGTTCAGCGGCATTCCCCAGCTCCGCCGCTACACGAAATATATCGGCGAGACGAAAGCGGACATGGAAATCGTCAACAAGGTTGTCGGTGACTGCGAAGGACACTTTGCAATGATTAAAAGCGCGCTTGACGTTGTTGTCTACCAAACTTTGAGCGACGAGGCTAAAAAATATCTTGAACAAGTCGTTCCGAAAATCGACGAAGTCAACAACATGGCTAGAGATATGAAAGCAAGCTTGAGCAGCCTTTTGGATTTAAAAGCCCTGCATGAAGCAAAGGTCAACGCTCAAAAAAGCAACGACAGCATAAAGAGGCAAGCCATTAACGATTTTGATGCCAACGTCAATGACATCGTGAAGCGCAAATTGCCGAATAACGACAGCACGGGAAAATTTATTCGCGAATTTGTCGACAACCCCGGCGATAATCACGATTTCATAGACAAAATTTTTTCGGACGTGGCGGACGGATTCAAGTATATTACAAACAGCGCGGGCGAAGAAACTCAAAGAATTGCGAAAGATGTGGCGGGTAACAGAAAAGAAAAAATTGAACGCGGACTGACAACGGTTACGGCAAAGATTGTCGAGAAGGTCAAGAAGATTAACGACATGCTGAAAAAATCAGGCGTGCCGACTATTACCTTGCCGAGTTTCCCTGTTTCCGTTTCGATAGATGTGAAAAGCGCGCAATTTAAAGAGCACTTTGACGCGCAAAAAATTTTCAACTTCGCGGAGGGTTCCATTAAGAAAGTTGAGCGCACAGGATTTTTCGGCTGGATTGCGGATATATTCACAACGAAAACCATCGTTGACATTGAAGAATTCCAAAGAAATCTTTCCGCCGAAATTAAAAGAATCGGTCACCCGGAACTTGAACGCGAATTTAATAATCTGTCGCGGCAATTAAATGACGAGCTTGAAAAAGTTTTTATTCGTTTCGATAAAGATTGCGATGACACGCGGAAAATTTACATGACGATTTTTGAGAACACCAACCGCAACATAATTGAAGTTCGCGACGAAACCGGCAAGAAGAAAGCCGAACTCGACCGCAACATTGCCGCGCTTAAGGAGATTTCCGCCCACTTTCAGCCGTATTTTAAAATTTGGAGCGATATTCGAGTGGAGGACGAGTAATGTTTACGACGTCGGCTTTTAATTTAATAAGGCGAAATTGTCCCGAAGACCTCGATGAACTTTTGCGGCTCTTGGATATTAAGGACGAGCCCGATTGGGAACATGGCGACGAATTTGACATTGCTCAAGACTTGGACAAAAAGATTGACGAAAAAATTTGCGCGTTGCTCAACAGCGATTCGGACTTGGCGGGCTACGCGAAATTACTCGACATGGGCGGCATAAAATTTTCCGTCAGCGAAACGCGCAAAGAACGGCTTGCGAAAATCATTGATAATCGCGACCAAATTTTGAACGGTAAAAACTCCACTGCAAAATTCAAATGCATGAAGGCGTCAAGCTTTGATTTAAACATCCCTGTTAAAAGCCTTTTGAATACGTTGACGGGTGCCAAGTTGATTGTTGCGTTAGAAAGAGAATGTGATTTAAGTTCCGATGCTAAACAAAGAATAAAAAATATTATCGTTGAAGAACTTGGCGCGGTCGATGAAATTTTATTGGCGGTAATTCCTTCCAAAACTTTTTCTGTGCCGCCGATTCGCGATTTGGATAAGGTGTTTGAAATTTTGACGCAGGTCGATGAAATCTACAAAAAAATTTAAGACAAAGGAGGAGACTGAATTTTGTTTACGGCGTCGGCTTTTAGTTTAATGCGGAAAAATTGTCCCGCTGAGTTGAATGAACTTTTACGGCTCTTAAAAATTAACTACAAGCCCGATTGGGAACACGGTGACGAATTTAAAATTGCTGAAAAACTCGACGACGAGATTAACAAAAAAATTTGCGCGTTACTCAAGAGCGATTCGGATTTGGCGGGCTACGCTAAGTTGCTTGATATGGGCGGCATTAAATTTGATTCGGGCGAGACGCGCAACAACATGCTGAAAAAAATTCTTGCCAATCGCAATAAAATTTTAAACGGAGCCGCCGCGCAAGTCGGCAATAAAAATTCTTCGTCTGATTCGGATTTATCACTTTGGGCAAGGA
Organism: uncultured Selenomonadales bacterium; assembly: GCA_946408105.1. Lineage (GTDB taxonomy): Bacteria > Bacillota > Negativicutes > Selenomonadales > Selenomonadaceae > Quinella. Next base: position 3,666 of record CAMJQS010000004.1, read on the forward strand.
TAGTCAGGTTCTTTAAAAGATTATTCGGCTTAGATGAACCTGCGCCGCCTCAACCGTCGGATAAACTTTCGAGAGAAGAAATTAAAAACGTGTTTCCGATTTTGGAACAGGTGAATAAAATTTTTAACGCAATCTGATTTTCGTCATGGATTCTTTGCACGGGTGCTCCATGCGCCTGTGTTTTTTTGTCTGCCGGAAGAGCGGAAGCTTTCTGATGTAAATTTTTTGTGTTACAATCGACGACGGAAAAATTTTTTTTGCACAGAATCTTGAGGAGGCGAACGCCGTGGGTCTTGTTGTAAGAAGTTTCGTGGATGCACCAAAATTTAATTTCACAGATGAAGAATTTGTTTTGTTTTCCGCGCCACCGAACTTTGATTATCGTCCGCTCCTAAAAAAATTCGACGCGGCGGCAATCGCAAAATCGCCGATAAAATATTTCGACGCGCTGTTGAACGTGGCCGACGAACTTTTGAAATTTTTGGAAGAGTACGGAGCCGCGCAGAAAGAGACAATCGCGGAAGGTTTGAAATTAACGCTCAAGCTCAAAGCAAAATACGTCGACGACCCGAAGCTCACGCCCGAAGAAAATTTTTTGTTCGCCGAACGTCAAAAATTTTTGGCGCAACGACTCGACCTTTCAACCGACGCGCCCGCCAAAAAAATTTTGTCCGTCAAAGCTCAAGCCGAAAATTTTTTCGCGCAACTGGACGCAATAAACAGCGACAACCGCTCCGTTCACGACTTGGCCGAACTGCAAGCCGAGCCGCGCGCAGAGTTTGAATTTCTCGTCGAAAATTTGGCGCGAATAATCTTGGATGCGCAACGCAAAGTCGACTTCTTCGCCGCACACAAAAATTTTGTTTCCGCCGTCGTGAATTTTCATTCCGAGTGGCACGACGCTTACAAATCTTTCAAGACGGGCTTGCGCGAAGAATTTTTTGCCATATGCCGCAAAGAAAATATCGGCGAAGAAATTTTCGTTGCGCGTTACGAAGATTGGCGGACGAAACGTTTTGAGCTTGAGGAAAAAATTTTGCCGCTCGTCGCGTTCGTGCTCAAAGGGAATTTGCTCGACGCGGCCGAAAAAATTTTTAAAATCCTGCGCGCTTATCGGGAGGCCGTCGACAAATTTTATCTGCACGAACGGAAAAATGTTTGTCCAAAGTTCGCGGCGGCCGACGACCTGCAAAAAATAATTTCTTCGCGCAAAAAGACCGAAGAGAAAATTTTTCTTTTGCGTTGGGCGGAACCGTTTTTGAATTGCGAATCGTAAACTTTTTCGCGAACCGAGCGACGCTTGACTTTGCATTGGTTTTGCATTAACCTTGAAAAAATTTCGCAGAAGTTGAGGACGATAAAAACTTATGACGGACGTACAAAATCAAGCAGACGGGCGCGGCATAAAAATCCGGAGGACGGGAGTAACGAGAGTGCACCTGCCGTTTTTTATTTCGGACGGCGGGGACGTTCAACAAGTCGCGGCGCAAATTCGATTCACGGTCGCGCTGGCAGAAAATTTGCGCGGGACGCACATGAGCCGCCTGACAGAAATTTTGACGGATTGGACGCGCCGCCCGATTAAAATTCCCGACGTGGAAAAAATTTTGCTCGACGCGCTGGAAAAACTTTCGACGGACTTTGCGACTATTTCCATCGCGTTCAAATATTTTTTTGAAAAACTTTCGCCCGTGTCGTCGAAGGCGTCGTACAGTTCGGTTGAGAGCGAATTTATCGGCGAGCTTGAGCGCGGCGGCCGCATGAAATTTACTTTGGGCTTGAGCGTTCCGTTTACGTCGCTTTGTCCGTGCAGCAAAGAAATTTCGGACTTCGGCGCGCACAACCAACGCTCCGTCTGCCGCGTTAAGTTGGACTTCAAAAATTTTGACGACGTGTCGATAAAAAAATTTGTTCGGCTGATTGAAGCTCAAGGCTCCACGGAAATTTTTCCAATCCTAAAGCGCGAAGACGAAAAATTTATAACCGAAGCCGCCTATCAAAATCCAAAGTTCGTGGAAGATATTTTGCGGGACGTGGTGCTTGCACTTCGCCGCGAAAAAAATTTATCGGCGTTCGCTGTCGAGTGTGAGAACTTTGAATCGATTCACAACCACAACGCCTTCGCCAGTCACGAAGAGCAACGTGACGTTGCATCCAATGAGCGCGCTTGAGTTAAGAAAAATTTTTAATCGCTCGCCGCGTTTGAAACTTTATTACCACGAAGAAATTTTGTAAAAGAAAAACTCCCCGCCGTTTGACGAGGAGTTTTTTTGTTGCAAAAAATTTTTCAACAGGTGTGACAGATTTCGTAAATGCCTGCGCGCTTGAGCGTGTCAACGACGGTGTCGCCGATGTGAGCGACGGTATCGGCCACTTGAATTCCGACGGCGTTCATTGCTTTAATTTTGTCGGCCGCCGTGCCTTTGCCGCCGCTGATAATCGCGCCCGCGTGCCCCATGCGTTTGCCGGGAGGAGCCTGGCGTCCTGCGATAAAAGCCGTCACGGGTTTTTCGGGCATGTTCTGAGCAATCCAACGCGCGGCGTCCTCTTCGGCGTCGCCGCCAATTTCGCCGATAAGCAAAACGGCTTTGGTCTCGTCGTCCTCTTTGAAAAGTTTCAAGATGTCAATGAAGTCCGAGCCTTTGACAGGGTCGCCGCCGATGCCGACGCTGGTCGTAATGCCGATGCCCGCGTTCATAAGTTGAAAGGCCGCCTCATAAGTCAAAGTTCCCGAACGCGAAACCAAACCGACGTGGCCTTTCTTCTGGACGTTGCCGGGAATGATTCCGAGTTTGGTTTCGTCCGTCGTCATAATGCCGGGGCAGTTCGGGCCGATGAGCCGAGTTTTTTTGCCGAGCATGTACCGACGAACTTTAACCATATCCACAACGGGAATGTGTTCGGTAATGCAGACGACCAAATCCAATCCCGCGTCGACCGCCTCAAGAATCGAATCGGCCGCGAACGGTGCGGGCACGTAGATAACGGAAGCCGTCGCGCCCGTGGCTTTAACGGCGTCCTCCACCGTGTTGAAAACGGGCACGCCTTCGACGGTTTGTCCGGCCTTGCCGGGTGTCACGCCGCCGACAATCTTTGTGCCGTAAGCGAGCATTTGTTTCGTGTGGAAAGTCGCCGCCTTGCCGGTTATGCCCTGGACGATGACTTTCGTGTTTCTGTCAGCCAAAATCACTTTATCCACTCCTTGAAAAATTTTTATCGCTTAAAAAAATTCCTTGTCGATAATCTTGTCATAAATGTAACCTTCGCGGACGCCCGAATCGCTGTAGAGAATGTGCAGGCTGCCGAAACGTTTTGCCAGCACGTCGGCGATTATCAGCCCCGGCATAAACGTATGCATTCTTTCGGGCACGGTCTTCATCAGCAAAATTTTGTCGGGGACAATCAGCTCGTGGTCGCGGCGGAAGCGGTGCAAGATGTCTTGAATCCTGCGGACTTCCATGCGCATGTTTTGTCGTGTCATTCCGTACATTGCGTTGTAAAGAGCCATCGCGCCTTTGAACGTTCCGCCTATCCCGCAAATTTGAGCGTGACTTACGGCTTGAAATTCTTTAACCGCGCTGACGGTCGCTTCCGCCTCGGCGTACATTTCCGCAATCTCAACCGTGCTGGGCAAAATGTGTACGCCCGTGTAGCGCGTGTGGAAACTCAAGCTCCCGATTGGCAAGCTGGCTTTAACTTGAATCTCGCGTTCTTTGAAGTAAACAATTTCGGTGGAGCCGCCGCCAATGTCAATGAGCAAACCTTTCTCGTCGATAAGGTCGTGGGTCGCGCCGATAAAATCGTAAGTCGCCTCGTCGTCGCCGCTCATCAAAATAATATTTATGCCCGTGCGGAAAGAAATTTCGTCGACGGCCTGCGAACCGTTAATTGCGTTGCGCAGGGCAGCCGTGGTGAAGGCGGTCACTTGCGTTATCCCGAAGTCGTCGAGGAAGTGACGGTATTCGCCGATAATCTCAACCACTTTGTCGATGCCCTGCCGTTGCATCACGCCGTCGCGAACGTAAGAGGCAAGTCCGACGGTGTGTTTCCTTTTCATGAGCATTTCGACGCGGTCGCCGTCAATGTCGTATACTGCCATGCGAATCGTGTTCGAGCCGACATCAATCATAGCGTAGAGCATTGCGCCCACCTCCTTGCCAAAAGTTTATTCGGCGCGTTTTGCGATTAACCTGCTTTAAATTCAATTAGGAATGCGAAATGCGTAATGCGAAATGCGTAATGATTTTTTAATTGCGCATTGCGCATTCCTAATTACGCATTGCTTTTTTGGGCTTGACATAAATTTTATTCAAGTATAAAATTTACAGCTACTGATTGAATTAGGATGGATTAATTTTGCGCGACTTCAGGCATTTAAATTCAGCGAGGAGGACGACGGCCTATGTTTAATCCCGTCAGAGTCGGAAAACAAACACGCTACAGCTACGCCAGAATCAAAGAAGTCATGGAGATGCCGCACCTTTTGGATATTCAGCGGAACTCTTATGAGTGGTTCAAGAGGGAAGGCCTGCAGGAAATTTTTCGCGATATCTCGCCGATATCAGATTTTTCCGGTAACCTGGAACTTTTTTTCGGAGAATCTACCTTCGGCGAATGTAAATATTCTCTGGAGGAATGCAAGAAACGCGACGGTACCTATGCCGCGCCCGTCAGAGTCAAAGTCCGTCTTCATAACAAAATTAAAGGGGATGTTAAAGTACAGGAAGTTTTTATGGGCGATTTTCCCATTATGACTGAAACCGGTACTTTTGTCATTAACGGCGCAGAACGTGTTATCGTCTCTCAGCTGGTGCGCTCCCCCGGCGCGTATTACGACAAAAACGTCGACACCGCCGGCAATAATATTTATTCCGCTACCGTCATTCCCAATCGCGGAGCTTGGCTCGAACTCGAAACCGATGCAACCGGTGCCATTTCCGTCAGAATCGACCGCACTCGCAAAATGCCGCTCACTTATTTGCTGCGCGCGCTCGACTTTGAAACCAATCAACAAATTCTCGACCTCTTCGACGTGAAATTCTTCGTTCAAAGCAAGATGACTGAACTGGGCCTCGACGACGTGCCCCTTATCGACGAAGACGACCTTTCTTTTTACAGACGCGTTTTGGAGAAGGCCGCTGCCATTCAAGAAAAAAACGCCCTCACTGCAGGTTACCTTGCTTTGTGCGTCATGCTCGACAACGACCGTAAAAACGGCGACGACAATAAGGAAAAAGCTTTAATCGGGATTTACAGTCGCTTGAGGCCCGGCGAACCGCCCTCGGCCGAAAACGCCGCCTCGCTTCTCCAGTCACAATTTTTCGACCCGCGACGATACGATTTGGCCGCCGTCGGCCGTCACAAAATCACTAAGAAATTGGGGTGGCGCAGGCGCATTTTGGGGCAAGTACTCGCCGAAGATTTTTGCTCGACCAAAACCGGCGAAGTTCTTATTCCGAAAGACACACTCGTTGAGCCCGATATCCTCAAAAACATTTCGGACGACGAATTTTCCGTCGACGCGCCCGTTGTTATTAAAATCAAAACTTTAAGCGGGTCTTTTGCCTCGCTTTGCTCACATACCGCAGGCGGTCGCCTGCTTGCAATTTCCGATATTCTTGCCGCCATTGATTATATTTTCGCGCTGATGAGCTCGGCCGGCACGCAAGACGACATCGACCACTTGGGCAACAGGCGCGTTCGCTCCGTCGGCGAATTACTGCTCAATCAATTCCGTATCGGCATGGCGCGCATGGAACGCGTCGTTCGCGAACGCATGACGAGCCAAGACGCCGAAATTGTCACTCCTCAAAACTTAATCAACGTTCGACCCGTTGTGGCCGCCATCAAAGAATTTTTCGGTTCCAGCCAACTTAGCCAATTCATGGACCAACATAATCCTCTTTCCGAACTTACTCACAAACGACGCTTATCCGCTCTCGGACCCGGCGGCCTCAGCCGCGAACGCGCCGGTTTTGAAGTTCGCGACGTTCACAACTCTCACTACGGCAGGATGTGTCCCATTGAAACGCCCGAAGGTCCCAATATCGGCCTTATCGGCTCACTGTCCAATTTCGCTCGCGTTAATCAATTCGGCTTCATCGAAACTCCTTATCGCAAAGTCGACCACATCAACCACCGCGTCACTTCCGCCGTTCAATACCTTACCGCTGACGACGAAGAATCTCTTATTATCGCTCAAGCCAACGAGCCGCTCGACGACGACGACCGCTTTATTAACGAATACGTCACTGCTCGCGTCAACGAACAGACTACCAGAGTCCCGCGCGACAGCGTCGACTTCATGGACGTCAGCCCCAAGCAAGTTGTTTCCATTGCCACCGCTCTTATTCCTTTTCTCGAAAACGACGACGCCAACCGCGCGCTTATGGGCGCAAACATGCAACGTCAAGCCGTTCCTCTTCTTAAAACTCAAGCTCCTCTCGTCGGCACCGGCATGGAATTCAAAGCTGCTTGCGATTCCGGCGTTATGATTCTTGCCAAACGCCCGGGCACCGTTACCTTCGTCGATTCTTCTTCCATTTCCATTCTGCCCGACGACGGTAACCACTCCGACACTTACCGCCTTCAGAAATTCGCTCGCTCCAATCAAGGCACCTGCATTAATCAAATTCCCATCGTCACTGTCGGTCAACACGTCGAACAACTCGAACCCATTGCCGACGGGCCCGCCACTTCCTTCGGCGAACTTGCTCTCGGTTATAACATCCTCGTCGCTTACATGCCTTGGGAAGGTTACAACTACGAAGACGCCATTCTTCTTTCCGAAAACCTTATTAAAAATGACATCTTCACTTCCATTCACATCGAGGAATATCAATGCGACGCTCGCGACACCAAACTTGGTCCCGAAGAAGTCACCCGCGATATTCCCAACGTTGCCGAAGACGCTCTTACTCATCTCGACTCCGACGGCGTTATCGCTGTCGGCGCCGACGTTCGCACCGGCGATATCCTCGTCGGCAAAGTCACTCCCAAAGGCGAAACCGAACTCACTGCCGAGGAACGTCTCCTTCGCGCCATCTTCGGCGAAAAGGCTCGCGAAGTTCGTGATACTTCCCTGCGCGTTCCTCACGGCGAAGCCGGTAAAGTTGTCGCCATTCATTCTTTCACTCGCGATTCCAACGACGAGATGCCTCCCGGCGTCAATAAGCAGATTCGCGTTTACATTGCTCAAAAACGCAAAATCTCTGTCGGCGATAAGATGAGCGGCAGGCACGGCAACAAGGGCGTCGTCTCTGCCATTCGTCGTCAAGAGGATATGCCCTTCCTGCCCGACGGCACTCCTGTCGATATTGTTCTTAATCCTCTCGGCGTTCCTTCACGCATGAATATCGGTCAAGTTCTCGAAACTCATTTGGGCATGGCTGTTCGGCAAATCGGTATTCGCATTAACCGGCACGACAAAGATATTGAAAAAGATTTGCGCGACTTCGGTTTTGACGTCGACTCTTACGGATTGCCCAAACCTGCCGCTGCCGGCGTTAATATCGCCACGCCCGTTTTCGACGGCGCGCGCGACTCCGACATTGCCAAAACCATTAAACTTGCAAAGCTCGACGAGGACGGCAAAACTGTTCTCTACGACGGCCGCACCGGTGAACCTTTCCTTAACCGCGTTACTGTCGGCTGCGTTTATATGCTCAAGCTTCATCATCTCGTCGACGACAAAATCCACGCGCGCTCCACCGGGCCTTACTCTCTTGTCACTCAACAACCTCTCGGCGGCAAAGCTCAATTCGGCGGTCAACGCTTTGGCGAAATGGAAGTCTGGGCTCTGGAGGCTTACGGTGCTTCTTATACTCTGCAGGAAATTCTTACTGTTAAGTCCGATGATGTCGTCGGCCGCGTTAAGGCTTATGAGGCCATTGTTAAGGGTCAGAATATTCCCGAACCCGGCGTTCCCGAATCTTTTAAAGTCCTTATTAAAGAGCTCCAGTCTATCGGCCTCGATATTCGCGTTCTCTCTCGTAACTCTAAAGAAATTATCATTCAAGATGATGACGACGACGACGAACGCTCCGCCAAGAAGAAAGCCGATGAATTGGGCGTCGAGGAGGTTTAATTATGATTGACGTTAATATTTTTGAATCTATGCGTATCGGCCTCGCTTCCCCGGATAAAATTCGTCAGTGGTCTTTCGGCGAAGTCAAAAAGCCCGAAACCATTAATTACCGCACTCTCAAGCCCGAACGCGACGGCCTCTTCTGCGAACGTATCTTCGGACCCACTCGCGATTGGGAATGTCATTGCGGCAAATATAAACGCGTTCGCTACAAAGGCACCATTTGCGACCGCTGCGGCGTCGAAGTCACTCGCGCCAAAGTCCGCCGCGAACGCATGGGCCATATCGAACTTGCCGCCCCCGTCAGCCACATCTGGTACTTTAAAGGTATTCCCTCTCGCATGGGTTTGTTACTCGATATGTCGCCCCGCGCTCTCGAACGTGTACTTTACTTCGCCTCCTATATCGTTCTCGACCCCGGCTCAACTGACCTTAAGCAGAAAGATTTGCTCTCCGAAGGCCAATTCCGCCTCTACAAAGAGAAATTCGGCAAAAATTCTTTTACAGTCGGCACCGGCGCACAGGCTGTTCAGGAACTTCTTATCCATACCGACTTGGACGCACTGCGCGACGAGCTGCGCGCTCAACTTAAGGCCTCCAACGGCCAGAAACGTATTCGCGCTATCCGCCGCCTTGAGGTCGTCGAGGCCTTCCGCAAATCAGGTAACAAGCCCGAATGGATGATTCTTACCGTTCTGCCCGTCATTCCTCCCGAACTGCGCCCCATGGTTCAGCTCGACGGCGGCCGTTTCGCCACTTCCGATTTAAACGACCTGTATCGGCGCGTCATCAACCGCAACAATCGCCTTAACCGTCTCCTTAAACTCAAAGCTCCCGATATCATCGTTCGAAACGAAAAGCGCATGTTGCAAGAGGCTGTCGACTCCCTTATCGACAACGGCAGACGCGGCAGACCCGTCGCCGGGCCCGGTAATCGTCCGCTCAAATCTCTCTCCGACATGCTTAAGGGCAAGCAGGGCCGTTTCAGACAAAACCTCCTCGGCAAGCGCGTTGACTATTCCGGGCGTTCCGTCATCGTCGTCGGCCCCGAACTCAAACTTCACCAATGCGGCCTCCCCAAGGAAATGGCTCTCGAACTTTTTAAGCCCTTCGTCATGAAAAAACTTTCCTCCGACAACAATCTCACCATCAAAGCTGCCAAAAAGAAAGTCGAACGCGCTACTCCCGACGTTTGGGCTGTTCTCGAAGACGTCATCAAAGAACACCCCGTTCTTCTCAACCGCGCTCCTACCTTGCACCGCCTCGGCATTCAAGCTTTTGAACCCGTTCTCTCCGAAGGTCGCGCTCTCAAACTTCACCCGCTGGCCTGCACTGCCTACAATGCCGACTTCGACGGCGACCAAATGGCGATACACCTGCCGCTTAGTGCCGAGGCCCAAGCCGAAGCCCGCGTGCTCATGCTGGCGGCCAATCACATCTTGGCCCCCAAAGACGGCAAGCCGATAATCGTGCCGACGCAAGACATGGTTTTGGGGACGTATTATCTGACGAAAATCAGACGCGGTGCCTTGGGCGAAGGGAAATATTTCTCGTCGTTTTCGGAGGCTCTACTGGCCTACGAGAGTAAGAAGCTGGATTTGCAAGCTCAAATAAATGTACGGCTCTCTGACTCGCAGTCCTGTTTAACCAGTGTGGGGCGGTTGATATTCAACGAAAAACTCCCCAAAGAGTTGCGCCACTTTTCCTCTGTGGACGGGAAGACTGTCTTGGGCAAGGTTATGAATAAAAAAGAGTTGTCACTTCTGGTGGCGCAATGTTTCAAGGAGTTTGGGGCGACTCGCACTGCCGAGGTTATCGACTCGGTAAAAAACCTTGGTTATCACTTTGCGTGCCTGGCCGGCATGACCGTTGCCATTTCAGATGTAATTGTGCCGCCGCAAAAAGCTGACATAATTGCTCAAACCGCGGCGCGGGTAAAAAAAATACAAGCTTACTTTGAGCGCGGGATTTTAACAGAGAAGGAGCGATATAACAAAGTCGTGGATTTGTGGAACAAAGCGACCGAGCGCGTAGCCGACGCCATGATGGCCAACATGGATGAGTTCAACCCGATTTTTATGATGAGTGACAGCGGCGCGCGCGGCAATAAGCAACAAATGCGCCAGCTTGCCGGCATGCGTGGGTTAATGGCAGATCCTTCAGGCAAGATTATCGACCTGCCCATAACTGCCAATTTCCGCGAGGGCTTAAGCGTTAGTGATTATTTTATCTCCAGTCACGGGGCGCGCAAGGGCTTGGCTGACACTGCTCTTCGCACTGCCGACTCAGGCTATTTAACTCGCCGCCTTGTCGACGTCGCTCAAGACGTTATCGTTCGCGAGGCCGATTGCGACGTAACGCAAGTCAATTTGATTCCGATAAGAGCTGCTTATGTAGCAGACCCCTTGGACGCCTTGGAAATTTTGAATGAATATCTTATCGGGCGCGTCTTGGCCGCCGACTTTATCGACTCCAAATCAGGCGAAGTCATTTTAAGTGCCGACACTGTCTTGGACGATGACGCTTTGCTTAAATTGGCTGATTGCCTCGACGGCCCCGCCTCGTTGTACCTGCGGCAAGTGCGCTCTCCTGAGTGTGTCCGCTTGTCGGGTGCCGAAACTGCCCTCCAAAATTTCTTGGCTCAATTTTCCGGTAAAGAACTTGCTCGCTCCGTTTTGCAGTTTAAGGCCGGGCAAATCTTAACCGACTCCGACTTGAAAGTTTTATTGGCCGCCGAAGACGTGACCGAAATTTTTATCAAAGAAAATCACGTCCGCCCCATTCGCGTCGAGGCTATCTTTGAGGGCGCAAGTTTAATTGAACCCCTCCGCGACCGCTTGCTCGGCCGTACTCTTGCCGAGGATATCAGGGACGGCGATGTCTTGATTGCCAAAAAAGATGACTTAATCGACGAGCCTTTGGCTGATAAAATCTGCTCCGTCAGAAAAAGCGTCTTGATAAGAAGTGTCTTGACTTGCCGCGCCGCGTCGGGCGTCTGCCAAAAATGCTACGGCCGCGATTTGGCCAACCGTACCGAAGTCGAAATCGGCGAGGCAGTAGGAATCATAGCGGCACAAAGTATAGGAGAGCCCGGCACGCAATTAACGATGAGAACGTTCCACACGGGCGGCGTTGCCGGCGGCGATATCACCCAAGGCCTCCCCCGCGTCGAAGAGCTCTTCGAGGCCCGTAAACCCAAAATGGCCGCCATCCTCTCCGATATCTCCGGCACAGTAAAAATAGGTAAAGCCGATAAAAACGACCTCACCCAAGTAACAGTCGAGCCCGTCTCTTCCTCCTCCTTCAAACGCGAATACATCATCACCTACGGCATTAACCCCTGCGTCAAAGACGGCGACACAATCCAAGCCGGCGACAACATAACAGACGGCCCGAAAAACCCCCACGACATCCTTCGCATCTGCGGCCTGAAAGAAACCTACCGCTACCTCGTCAAAGAAGTCCAAAAAGTTTACAAGTCTCAGGGCGTCGAAATAAACGACAAACACATCGAAGTTATGGTAAGGCAGATGCTCCACAAAGTGAAGATTGAAGACAGCGGCTCCACGGAATTTTTGCCGGGCGAATTTGTTGAAATGAACATTTTCGAGGAGGCCAACACCAAAGCTATCGAAGAAGGCGGAGCACCCGCCGTCGCCAAACCGATTCTTTTGGGCATAACAAAGGCGTCGTTGGCGACCGACTCTTTCCTTAGCGCGGCCAGCTTCCAAGAGACGACCAGAGTTTTGACGGACGCGGCGATTAAAGGAAAGATTGACCCGCTTATCGGCCTGAAAGAAAATGTCATCATCGGCAAGCTGATTCCTGCCGGCACGGGCATGGCTCGTTATCGTGAGCTGACGGTTGTCGACAAAGAAGCCGAGGCCGCCGTCGAGTAATTTATTCAAGGAGAAATTTTATGGCAGAAAATATTTTGGACTTCAAAACTTTTTCGCAGGTCACCGACGCCCGTTGGTATCCGCGCTATCATCTTGCCGCGCCGTTCGGCTGGTGCAACGACCCTAACGGCATGTGCTTTTACAAAGGGCAATATCATTTTTTCTATCAGCACTATCCTTACGCGCCGCAGTGGGGCCCGATGCATTGGGGGCACGCCGTCAGCGACGATTTGGCTTATTGGAAACATTTGCCGATTGCTTTAAAACCCGACGCGCCTTATGAAGTCGGCGGCGGTTGCTTTTCGGGCAGTGCAATCGAAAAGGACGGCAAGCTTTATCTCATGTACACGGGGCACTTAAGCGCAACGCCCGAAGAAGAAGCCGCGATAGGTTACGGCCACATCGAATTTCAATGCCTTGCTTCCTCGGAAGACGGCGTTCACTTTGAAAAATCCGAAAAGAATCCCGTTATCGAAGACACAGACGTTGAGGACAAAGATATTTCTATCCACGACATTCGCGACCCGAAAGTTTGGGAGCACAACGGAAAATATTATGCGGTACTCGGTTCGCGCACGCCCGATATGGCGCACGGGCAAATTCTTCTGTTCGTGTCGAAAGATTTAACCAAAGCTTGGAGATTGAAAGCAATTTCTGCGCGCAGCGAAGGCAACCTCGGCGGCATGTGGGAATGCCCGAACTTTGCAGAGATTGACGGGCAAGACGTTTTGATTTTCTCGCCCATGGATTTGAGAACGGACGACGGAACTTTTTATCACGACAAAGCGGCGGGCGTCCTTATCGGCAAGCTCAATTACAAGAGCGGAATTTTTAAGCACGGCGACTTCCAATACCTCGACAAGGGTTTTGACTTCTACGCGCCGCAAGTCATGCAGACGCCCGACGGCCGCGCAGTCATAATCGGTTGGTTGGATATGTGGAACGTCGACATGCACGAAGCCAAAGACGGTTGGGCGGGACAAATGACTGTTCCGCGCGAGTTGCACGTTAAAAACGGAAAAATTTTCTCCACGCCTGTTAAAGAACTTGAGAAGTTGCGCAAGTGGAAGCCGATAACTTTCGGAAACCTTGTAATTGACGAGGCGACGACCTTCGACGGCGTTTCCGGCGAGGCTTACGAACTTGTCTTGACGATTGACGCCGCGAAGTCTCAAAAATTTTCAATCGCTTTGCGCGCCTCCGAACTCGAACAGACCGTTTTGACTTACAATGCAAACGGCACTTTTAAACTTGACCGCACGCAAGCCGGCGAAGTCATCAACGGGATTGCTTCCGTTCGTGAAATTCAAATCGAACCGCAAGACAAGCTCAAGCTCCACATTTTCGTTGACCGCTCAAGCGTGGAAGTCTTCATCAACGACGGCGCGGAAGTTCTTTCGGCGAGGATTTATCCCAAGCGCACTTCGCAAAAAATTATCTTCACGCCCGAAGACGAAACGCTCGTGATTGATTCGCTGGAATATTACAAGCTCGACTTCGGACTGCCGCACCCGCACATCAAAGACACGCCCGAAGATTTGACGAAAAAATTTCCTTTCCTAAAATCTTGAGACTCCCGACAAATTAAAATTCGGAATAAAATTTTTGTCGGCGGTCTTGCCGACCTGCACGAAACAATTTTTCACGCCAATATTTGCCGCGTGCTCGACGACAGAATTATATTCAAAAGTCGTCAGCGCGCGGCTTATTTTTTTGTGTTCGGCGGCGCGGAAAATCGGCGTGTACTGATTCATCAAGCTGATAAAAATTTCGTCGCCAAAATTTTCGTAAAGCCAATCGACAATTTTAATCGCGTCGCGTCTGAAGTTCGGCAAAACCAAATGGCGAACGATTATTCCGCGCGTCATCAAGTTTCCGTCGAATTTTGCGGAGCCAACAAGTTCAAACATTTTTTTTATCGCGGCGGTGGCGATTGAAAAATAATTCGGCGCGGCTGAAAAAATTTTTGCCGCTTCGTCGTCGAAATATTTTAAGTCGGGCAAAAAAATATCCACGCGCCCGCGCAAAAGTTCCAGCGTCGAAATATTTTCGTAAGCGTTTGAGTTCCAGACAATCGGCAGGCGCAGTCCAAAACTTTTTGCCAAGTCAATCGCCGCGCAAATTTTTTCTGTGTAATGCGTCGGCGTGACCAGTTCGATATTTGCCGCGCCGCGATTTTGTTGCTCGATAAAAATTTCTGCCAGACGTTCGACAGAAATTTTTTCGCCGAAGCCTTCGTGGCTGATTGAAAAATTTTGGCAGTAAACGCATTTCAAGTTGCAGTGCGAGAAAAAAATTGTTCCCGCGCCGCGTTCGCCGACGAGGCACGGCTCCTCCCACTTGTGCAGGCTCACGAGGGCGACGCGCAAATTTTCTTCCGCGCCGCAAAATCCAAGACGATTCACGCGGTCGACACGACATTTTCTCGGACAAAGTTCACACGGCTCCATAAAAATTTCCTCCTCAAAAAATTTTTTCGTTAAATCTTTGGTTAAAAGTTGCCGGTGCGCGTTGATTTTCTTTAAGCCGCAGTGTATTATACAACTCGTAAGGTACCTTGAATATACGGGAGGTCTGTACAGATGGAAAAGCAAAATGACTTGACGGGCACGCTCCTTGAGACGCATCATTTGCTGCGCCGCTACAACATGATTTGGTACGGGAAAAATTTCGGCGGCCTCGACCCGCGGCAAGGGCAAGGGCGGATTTTGTCGGCACTTCGCCGCATGAACAGCGTCACGCAAAAGGAACTCGGATTTATTTTGGACATTCGGCCGCAGTCTTTGGGCGAGCTGTTGCAAAAGCTGGAGAGCAACGGTTATGTCACGCGGCACCGTTCGACGACCGATAAACGTTCGCTCATCGTGGAGCTGACGGAGAAGGGCGAAACTTTTCAGCTGCAGAAGCCCGACTACGAAGAACTTTTCATCGGCCTCACCGCGCAAGAAAAAAAATTTTTAAAAAGTTCGCTGGAAAAAATTTCCGCGCAACTGAACGAACTGATTGACAGAGAAACCGAAGACGATTTTTTCTGACAGCTTGGCAAGGAGTGATTGGCAATGCTCAAGGAGAGAATAAATTTTTTCGCGGAAAGTTACGCGGCACACAAGCGGGCGTTTTTGTTCGTTGCAATCGGCTCTTTAATCTGCGCGGGGCTCGGTCTCTTGTCGCCCATGCTGATTCGTCACGTCATGGACGAACTTTTGCCGCACGGCATTTCGGCGGAGATGATTTTGACGGCGGGCGCACTCTTGATGATTTACGCGGCGTCTTACTTCCTCAATTACAAAATCGAAGTCGTCGGTCGCGGCATGGGCGCGAAAATCGAATTCACCATGCGCGAAAAACTTTTCCGTCATCTGTTGCGCATGGGCTATTCTTTCTACGACAACGCGCAAAGCGGACAGCTTCTCTCGCGGCTCGTCAACGACATTTCCGAAGTCGGCAACTTGATGTTCGCAATCCCTCATCTGTTTATAATTTGCTCGATAACTTTGCTCGGCTCGGCCGCGCTGCTTTTTTATCTGAATTGGCAGCTGGCGACGGTCGTGACGGCTCTGTTGATTTTTAAAACGTTCACGACGATTAAACTTAACGGCGACATGAAAAAAATGTTCATGCAGGCGCGACAAAACACGGGCGACTTAAGCGGACAAATCGCGGAAAGCTTGCAGGGCATTCGTCTCGTAAAAATTTTCGGCTGCGAAGAAAAAGAACTCAACAAAATGCTCTGCGCGGGAGAAAATCTTTTGTCCGTGCAGAAAAAATCTTTCCAAACCGTCGGCAAACTTCACGGCGGCGTAGATTTTTTTTCCAACGTCGTAAACTTGGCGATAATAATTTTGGGCGGCGCGTTGATAAGTTTGGGCGCAATGACAATCAGCGACCTGGTTGCGTTCCTTTTGTACATGATGCTTTGCATGCGGCCGGTCTTCCAGCTGATGATGTTGACGGAAGTTTATCAGCGGGGCATGGCGGGCGTCGAACGTTATCGCGAACTGATGAATCTTCCCGAATCGAACGAACTTTCAGCGGAGCGCGTGACAAAACTCGACAGCGCGTCGGCGATTGAATTTTCTCACGTAAATTTCGGCTACGAAAATAATTCGCCGATTTTTAACGATTTTAACTTGAGCATTGCGGCGGGCGAACACGTCGGGATTGTCGGCATGACCGGCGGCGGCAAAACGACTTTGTGCGAACTTTTGCTTGGAATGTACGACCTCGACGGCGGAAAAATTTCTATCGACGGCCGCGACATCAAAACTGTAAAGACGGACAGCCTGCGCCGCGAAGTCGGAATGATTCAGCAGGATACGTTCCTTTTTTCCGCCAGCGTCCGCGACAACATTGCTTACGGCAGAGAGGACGCAACCGACGAAGAAATTTTTGAGGCGGCCAAACTTGCCGAAGCCCACGAATTTATTTCCGGACTGCCCAAAGGCTACGATACTTTTGTCGGCGAACGCGGCGTAAAATTGAGCGGCGGACAGAAACAGAGAATTGCAATCGCCCGAATGTTTTTGCGCAATCCGAAAATTTTAATCCTCGACGAAGCAACTTCAGCCCTCGACAACGAAACCGAACGCCAAATCCAACGCGCCATGCAAAAACTTTCAGAGAATCGCACGACGATAACCGTCGCTCATCGTCTTGCGACCGTCCGAAACTCCAACAGGATTTTGGTTTTGGAACACGGAAATATCACCGAGGAAGGCACGCACGAAAATTTGATGGCGCGTCGCGGCGTTTACTACAACTTGTCCACGAACGCCGCCGCTTAACTTGATAAAAAATTTTTTCGCGAATATAATTGCTCAAGACTGAAAGGAGGCTCTCCCTTGAATCTTGAGCAAAATTTTTTTGACACGACGAAAATTTTTAAAGACTTGAATCCTCAACAACGCGCGGCGGTCAATCATCTCGAAGGACCTCTTTTGATAATGGCGGGCGCGGGCTCCGGCAAGACGCGCGTTTTGACTTGTCGAATCGCAAATTTAATCGCGCAAGGAATTTCTCCGTGGAATATTTTGGCGATAACTTTCACGAACAAGGCCGCCAACGAAATGAAATCCCGCGCGGAAAAATTAATCGGCTCGCCCGCAAAAAATATCGTCTTGAGCACGTTCCATTCTTTTTGCGCACGGCTTCTGCGAAGAGAAATTCACGTCACGGAAAAATTTAACGGCAACTTTGCGATTTACGACGTGGGCGACAGCAAAAATTTAATCAAGCAGTGCATAATGGAATTGGATTTGAACGTCGATTTTTTTTCAAACGTCAACTTGAAAATTTCCGACTTAAAAAATAATCTCGTCGACCCCGAACACTGCCGCGAAAAAATTTTCGGCGACGATTCTGCTTACAAGTTCAACGTCCAAAAAATTTACGCGCTCTATCAGAAAAAGTTGCAGGCGAACAACGCGCTGGACTTCGACGACTTGATTTTTTTTGCCGTGAAAATTTTTAAAGAGCACCCCGAAATTTTGGAGAAATATCAAGAGCGTTTCCAATATATTTCCGTCGACGAATACCAGGACACGAACGTTGCGCAATATGTTTTGACAAATCTTTTGGCCGACAAATACAAAAATCTTTGCGTGGTCGGCGACGCTGACCAATCGATTTACGGCTGGCGCGGCGCGGACATGCGCAACATTTTAAATTTCGAGCGCGATTATCCCGAAGCGCGCGTTATAAAGCTTGAACAAAATTATCGTTCGACGAAAACGATTTTGACTGCGGCCAACGCCGTCATAAAAAATAATATCGAACGCAAGCCGAAAAATCTTTGGACGGAAAACGAGAGCGGCGAAAAAATTCGTTTCGTTCACTGCATGAACGACGGAGAAGAGGCGTTCGTCGTCGCGCAAGAAATTCAGCGGCTCGTTTACCACGAAAATTTTACTTACAACGACATCGCCCTGCTTTATCGCACGAACGCCCAATCGCGCTTGTTCGAGGAAATATTTATGCGGGCGGGCATTCCCTACGTCATCATCGGCGGCCTGAAATTTTACGACCGCAAAGAGATTAAAGACATCACGGCTTATCTGCACGTCACGGCCAACCCGCGCGACAACATTCACCTTCTGCGGATAATCAACACGCCGCGGCGCGGAATCGGCACGACGAATTTAAATCGGCTGTCGGCTTTCGCGGACGATTACGGGCTGTCGATTTTGGAAGTCGTCGCCGACGAAAATCTTTTAAAGCAGGTCGACGGGCTCACTCCGAGATTTCGAGCCGCCGTCAGAAATTTTGCGGCAATGATGATGAGCTTTACCGAATCCGCGAAAAATTTTTCCGTCGACGAGCTGATTAAAATTATTCTTAAAGAGTCGGGTTATCTGAAAATGTTGCGCGAAGACAGAGAGAACGGCAAGCAGGAAAATACTTCGCGCGAAGAAAATTTGGGCGAGTTCATCGGCAGCGCGAAAGAATTTGTCGAGCAATACCCTCACGGCACGCTGGAAGATTTTTTGAATCACGTCGCTTTGATAACCGATTTGGATACCGTCAACGAAAACGAATCGCTCGTGAAGCTGATGACCGTGCACGCCGCCAAAGGTTTGGAGTTCCCCGCGGTGTTCGTCGTCGGCATGGAAGAAAAACTTTTTCCGCACGCAAATTCTTTGGACAGCAGAAGAGATTTGGAGGAGGAGCGGCGCGCTTGCTACGTCGCCTTGACCCGCGCCGAGAAAAAACTTTACATCACGGCGGCGGCTTCGCGAATGTTTTTCGGCAACATTAAAAGGCAAGAAATTTCTCGTTTCGTTAAAGAAATTCCCGCGGCTTGTCTTGCCGGTGACGTGGCCGCTTTGCCAAAGAAAAAAATTTCGCCGCCCAAAGTTCAATCGACTTACAGGCCGCCGACGGCTTATCGCAGTCCTCAAATAAAACCCGCCGCAAAAAAATCTTCGCCGCTCGAAAATTGGCACGTCGGCGACAGAATCAACCATAACAAATTCGGGTTCGGCACAGTCGTCGAAGTCAAAGGCGATAACATCACGGTTGCTTTCGCCAATCCCGAATTCGGCACAAAAATTCTCAATTCGACAATCGCGCCGATTAACAGACTTTAAGCAGGTGAGCTTCATGGAAATTTCTAAAGTCAAAGCGGAACTTTTGCAGTTGCGCAAGGAAATTCGTCGGCACAACAAAAAATATTACGAACTGGACGCGCCCGAAATTTCCGATTACGAATACGACAAGCTGATGACGCGGCTGAAAGATTTGGAGGCGGCTTATCCCGAATTCGTCACGGCGACTTCCCCGACGCAAACTGTCGGCGGCGCGGCTCGTCGCGAAGCCGGAAAACTCGTGGCGCACGATGTCCCCATGCTTTCGTTGCAGGATGTCTTCACCCGCGCGGACGTAGAAAATTTTATCAACGACGCAACGGAAAAACTCGACGCGCCCGAATTCGTCGTGGAGGAAAAAATCGACGGGCTGTCGTTGGCTTTGCGTTACGTCGACGGAAAATTGACGCAGGCAATCACGCGCGGCGACGGAATTAATCAAGGCGAGGACGTCACGGAAAACGCGCGGGTGATTGATGATGTCGTTCAAAGTTTGGTCGACGCGCCGAAATATTTTGAGATTCGCGGCGAAGTTTACATGACGCGGAAAAATTTTTTGGCGGTCAACGCGCGACAAGAAAAACTCGGTCTGAAAATTTTCGCGAACCCAAGAAATTGCGCGGCGGGCACTCTTCGCCAGCTCGACAGCAGAATCGTCCGCGAAAGAAAACTTTCAATGTTTGTTTTCAATCTGCAGAAACTAATCCCCAGTCCCCAGTCCCCAGTCCCTACCAGCCACGTCGACGCTTACAACTTCATGGCGCGCAACGGCATAAAAATTATTCACGCGTACAAAGTCTGCAAAACTTTCGACGAGGTTTGGCGGGCGATTGAGGAAATCGGCACGCGGCGAGAAAATCTCGACTACGACATCGACGGCGCGGTCGTCAAGATAAATTCTTTTGCGCAACGCGAACAACTCGGCGCGACAAGCAAATTTCCGCGCTGGGCTGTCGCGTACAAATATCCGCCCGACGAACGCGAAACCGTTTTGCGGAAAATTGAATTGAGCGTCGGGCGCACGGGAAGAATCACTCCGACGGCGATTTTCGACGCGGTGAACTTGAACGGCACGAAGGTCGAACGCGCGACTTTGCACAACCAAGATTTTATCGACGCGCTGGACGTCCGAATCGGCGACACGATTAAAGTTTACAAGAGCGGCGAAATTATTCCGCGCGTGAGCGGCGTCGTTAAGTCGAAGCGTCCGGAAAAATCTGCGCCGTTCAAATTCCCCGACACGTGCCCCGCCTGCAACCACAAACTCGAACGCGAGGAGGCCGCCGCCGATTTTCGCTGCGTCAATCCGAACTGCCCCGCGCAACTCGAAAATCATCTGCTCAATTTCGTCGGCCGCAACGCGATGGACATCAAAGGCCTCGGCGAAACTTCCATTCCGAAATTAATTTCCGAAGGCCTCGTGAAAAATGTTGCCGACGTTTACAAACTTCACACACACCGCGACGAATTGCTTGCAAAAAAAATTTTCGGGCTTGCGAAGGCGACGGACAAAATTTTGGCGGCGATTGAAGAGAGCAAAAAAAATTCGCCCGCAAAACTTTTGACGGGCTTGGGGATTTTCGGCGTGGGCGGCGCGGCGGCTCGTGATTTGATTGAACATTTCGGCGGCCTGGAAAAACTTTCGGCGGCGACTGAAGATGAACTTCAGCAGGTGGCGGACATCGGCTCGGTCACTGCGCGCCACGTCAGAGAATTTTTTGACGACGCGGACAATCTTAAAATTTTAAAGGAGTTGACGGACATGGGCTTGACGGTCGAGCAGGAAGAAAAAATTTTCGCGGAAGACTCACCCGTCGCGGGAAAAATTTTTGTCTTGACGGGCAAGCTGGAAAAATACACGCGCGAGGCGGCAGGCGAACTTATCACGGCACGCGGCGGAAAAGTTGCAAGCTCGGTCAGCAAGAAAACCGATTACGTTATCGCGGGCGAAAAGCCCGGCTCCAAACTCAAGAAGGCGACGGAGCTCGGAATAAAAATTTTGAGCGAAGACGACTTCGAGAAGCTTTTGTCATAAAAAAAATTTCCCGCAGGATTTTTCCCGCGGGATTTTTTTTGCGTTGATTTAAATTTTGACGACGCCGATAATTTGAATCTCAACCGACTGATCAATTTCGGCGTGAGAAACAATCGTGAGGCCTTGAACGGAACGCGCGACGAGTTTGCGGAAGTAAAGACGAACGGCGGGGCTCGTCAACACGACGGCGGAGTAGCCTTGGTTGGCGAGCTTTTCCGTTTCCTTGTTCAGCGAAGCAATCATGCGGCGCATCGAGTCCGGGTCGAGGCTGACGTAAGAGCCGTGGTCTGTGCGCTGAATGCTGCCGACAATCCGATTTTCCAACGCAGGGTCGAGCGTGATACACGGCAAAACATTTCCTTGAACGACTTGCTGCGTGATTTGTCTGCCCATGGCGTGGCGCACGTATTCCGTCAAAATTTCGGGGTCTTTCGTGGCGCGCCCGTAATCGGCGAGCACTTCCATAATCGTGGCCATATCGCGAATCGAAACGCGTTCGTTGAGCAAGTTGGCCAAAACTTTTTGAATTTCGCCGATGCCCAAAAGTTCGGGGACAACTTCGTCGACGAGCCCGCGATTGGATTTTGCGAGGTTGTCGACGAGGTTTTGAGTTTCTTGGCGGCCGAGAATTTCCGAAGCGTGTTGCTTGATAATTTCTGTTAAGTGCGTGGCGAGAACCGACACCGCGTCGACGACGGTATAACCGCTGAGCTCTGCCTGTTCGCGTTGCGCTTCGGGAATCCACAGGGCGGGCAGTCCGAAGGCCGGCTCCACCGTTTCAATGCCGGGAATTTCTTCAAAGACCGTGCCGGAGTTCATCGCCAAGAAGTGGTCGAGCATGAGTTCGCCGCGTGCAATTTCCATGCCCTTTAACTTGATGATGTAAGCGTTCGGTTTGATTTGAATGTTATCGCGGATACGAATCGTCGGGACGACCAAGCCGAGTTCGAGGGCGCATTGTCGACGAATCATAACGATACGGTCGAGCAAGTCGCCGCCCTGCCCCGTGTCGACGAGCGGAATCAACGAGTAACCGATTTCCAATTCCATGGGGTCGACCTGCAGCAGCGAGATAATATTTTCGGGGCGCGTGGCCTCCGTTTTTTCTTTAGCCTGCTGCTGTTCCTCTTTGACTTCTTCGGGCACGATATTTTTCTTGTGCAAGCTGTAGCCGATGAACGCGCAGATGAGAGCCAGCGACGCGAACGGTATGCCGGGCAAGCCGGGGACGATTGACAGCATGAACAGGACGCCCGTGTTGATGAAGAAAATTCTTTCGTTGTTGAAAAGTTGCTTAACGAGGTCGGCACCGAGGTTTCCTTCAGAGGCGGCACGCGTGACGATGATACCTGTCGCCGTGGAAATTAACAGCGCGGGAATTTGGCTTACGAGACCTTCGCCGACGGTTAGCAGTGTGTAAGTTTGCAGAGCGGTCGCGGCGTCCATGTCCTTTTGCACCATGCCGATGATGAAGCCGCCGCCGATATTAATCAACATGATGATAATCGCGGCGATTGCGTCGCCTTTGACGAACTTTGAGGCACCGTCCATCGCGCCGAAGAAATCCGCCTCGCGCTGAATTTTCGTGCGGCGTGCTTTTGCCTCCTCGTCGGTTATCGCGCCCTGGTTCAAGTCCGCGTCGATTGCCATTTGCTTACCGGGCATTGCGTCCAACGTGAAACGCGCAGAAACTTCAGCGACGCGCTCGGAGCCTTTGGTTATGACGATAAAATTTATGATAACCAAGATGATAAACATGATGAAGCCGACGACGGGATTGCCGCCGACGACGAAATTTCCGAACGCCGTAATGACTTCGCCCGCGTAACCGTTAATCAAAATCAACCGCGTCGAGGAAATGTTCAAAGCCAATCGGAAAAGCGTCGTCACCAGGAGCAACGACGGGAAGACGGACAAGTCCAGAGCCTCCTCGTTGTAAATCGCGCTCATGATGACGACCAGGGCGATTGTGATGTTCAAACAGATGAGCAAGTCCAAAAGCGCAGTCGGCAACGGGATAATCATCATGATAACAATCATGACGAGCGTCACGGCGATTATAACGTCGCTGTACTTTTGGATAATCGAGCCGAGTGTTCGCGGTTCGCTTTCTAAAATATCTGCGGGTGCGGGCATAATCATACCTCAATTCAAATTTTGTCTAATCCTCTTGACCGGCACGAATACACAATTCTTTTATCGTATCGAAGATAGAAACCTTAGCTTGCTCGGAATTCAATTCCTCAAGGAGTTTTTCCTTCGGATAATGACTTAAAAAGCAGGAGAACATTTTATCAGAGTCTTGCTCCATTATGCCGACTTGCAAACGCCATTCGTCCTCGTGAATCAAATCTTTCACGATGATAATATGCGCAAGAAGAGAACTGCGCGGCACGTCAAAGCAAACATGAGCCGGGAAGTTCCTTTGCTCAATCAAAACTCTGCAAGCCTTCTCGATAAGCTTCCGCGTTAAGTCGTCCGGCTTTGAATCTTCCTTCTTTCTCCAAAAAGCAAAATCCTTAATGTTCATAGTTTCACCCTTTAAGCAACTTTGCGGTGCTTGATTCGATAGACGTAAGCGAGAATTTCTGCGACGGCTTGATAAAGTTCGGAAGGAACGGAGCCGCCCACTTCGACGCTCTCGTAAAGTGCGCGCGCCACGGGTTTGTTCTCGACGATCATCACGTGATGTTCGCGGGCAATCTCTTTGATTCTTTCGGCGACGAGGTCTTGACCTTTTGCAACGACGGTCGGCGCAATCATTCCTTTTTTGTAGCTGAGCGCAACCGCCAAATGCGTCGGGTTCGTGATGATGACGTCGGCTTTTGGCACTTCCTGCATCATGCGCTGCATTGCCATTTGCCGCTGCTTTTGTTTAATCTTGCCTTTGATTTGCGGGTCGCCTTCCATTTGCTTGAACTCGTCTTTGACTTCCTGCTTGCTCATCATCAAGTCTTGCGTCGTCTGCCACTTTTGATAAGCGTAGTCCGCCGCCGCCATTATCATTATCACGCCGATAACTTGAAACGCCATTGTGAAGATAACGTCCGCGGCCGTCGCCAAAGATTGTGGCAGGTCGAAGAAAATAAATTGCGGCAAGAGAGGAATTTGGTCTTTCAAATAAAGATAAAGAAAATATCCGATGACGACGATTTTAAAAAGCGATTTGAAAAGCTCGACGATTGACCGCTTGGAAAAAATTCTTCCGAAGCCGTTAATCGGGTTGAGGTTTTCAAGTTTCGGCTCAAGTTTTTCCGTCGACAGCATTAAGCCGACTTGGAAAAGATTTATCGCAAGCCCGACAATCATTATCGAAAACATGACGGGCATAACCGTTTTTGCCAAAAGAATCATTATCCCGATAAAAAGTTCGGAGATTGCCTCGGTCGACGTTGTGTTCGACAGGTGCGAATAAAGATAAACCGTGTACTCGGCGATGTTGCCGTAAATGAATTCCCACAAGACGCGCAGAATCGTAAAGCCGATTAACAGGACGAACGCCGTATTGAGTTCTTGGCTGCGCGCGACTTGACCTTTCTTGCGGGCGTCTTCGCGCTTCTTGGCGGTCGGCTCTTCGGATTTTTCGCCGTCGAAGCGTTGCAGGTCGAAGACAAAATTTTTTAAATCGTCGTCAAGGGGCAAGGGCTTTGAGGGCAATGGAAATGTTCGCGTACATTTCATTAAAAATCACGTCCAAAAAGAGAATGTAAAACGGCAACACCATGGAAATCATGCCCGTGCCGATTGTCAGCTGAAGCGGAATGCCGACGACAAAAATATTCATCTGCGGCATCGTTCGCGCAAGGATACCCATTCCCACGTTCGTCAGCAAAATTGCAAAAGTCACGGGCATTGCGATTTTCATTCCGTTCATAAAAATTCCCGCCGTCAAATCGTTTATCAGTTGCGGCAGCGAAGTATTCCAGACCATTGCGTTGAGCGGAATGATTCTGAAACTTTCGGCCAGCGCGGAAATAATCACGTGGTGGCCGTTCGTCACGACAAAATAAATTACCGTCAAGTTGTAAAGAAAAGAACCGATAAGGCCGGCTTGCTGCTGCGTCGTCGGATCCATCATGCTGACCATTGCGAAGCCGACCTGCATGTCCATGATTTTGCCGGCCATGTTCACTGCGGAAAGAGTTATGTAGCCGACGAGCCCGATTAGCCAGCCGACGAAAAGTTCCTTGACGACGGTGAACGCGAACAACAAAAGCGTCGCGGGAGCTTCCACGACGTACATTTTCACGACGACGGGAAAAAGAATTACAGCCAGTACGACCGCCGCGCATGCTCGTATCTTTATCGAAATGTTCAAGCTGCCCAGGAACGGCGAAATAAAAAAAATGCCGCTCGTCCGTGTCAGCACAAGCAAAAAGCACGCCACTTGCCCTTGAAGAATGTCGAAAAAATCTACCTCTGTCAAAGCTTCGACCTCCAAGCAAGGAGCTCAGCCGATACGCGACGGCAAGCCGATAAATATTCCCGAAAAAAATTCAACCATGATTCTAAGCATCCACGGCCCGAAAATTAAAATCGCCACGAAGACCGCGATAATCTTCGGGATAAATGCGAGCGTCTGTTCTTGAATTGAAGTTGTGGCTTGAAAGACGCTGACCATCAAGCCGACCGTCAAGCCCAAGCCGAGCATCGGCGCGGAAACAATCAGCACGACCATCAACGCCTCTTGCCCCAGCTGAATTACCAAATCTCCCGACATGACGCACCTCTAAAAAATTTCTAAGCAAATTTAACAAACTGCATGTGCATTTTTGTAATCTGATTCTGCGCGACGAATTGATTTACCTTTGCGAAGTTATAACGGAGATATTCTTTCTCCGCGGCCACGTAGAATCTGTTTATCGCGAAATCAAAAGCAAAAATATAATCGTTTTCCAAGAGCAAGTCTTCCCATTTATCGTGGCAAGGAATGTTCGTCCCGGGAAGCGTCGCCTCCATTACAAAAATCCACGGGCGAAATTTATTCCAATCCTTTACGCCTTCAAGGACTTGTCGCTCGTAACCTTCGACGTCGATTTTGCAGAAGTGAACATCTTGATTCGGGGGGGGGGTATTTTTCGCAAACTTCCGAGAGCGTCAAAATATTTTTCTGACTCTTGCGGGTGTTTTGGTTTGCGAATTCCGGCAAAAAAGTTGAACCTTCGCCGGCCTCAAAAATTTCAAGCTTGCCGCGTTCGCTGCCCAGACCGACACAAAGATTAATGTCACGCGGGCGCATTTCAGAAAGGAGCGCGCACTTGTCCGTCAGCGGCTCGATATTAATTCCGTGCCAGCCTCTGTCGTAGAAAAATTTCGTCACGCTGAGTAAAGTGGGATCGTTCGCGCCGACGTCGATATAAAAGCCTTTGTCAACATCTTTCAGCGCGCAATACAAAATCATATCTTCAAAAAATTGCGCGTAAGATTCAAACCTCAATTAAAACACCTCCGCTATCGGAAACTTACAATTATCGATTGAATCAGCAAATGCCAGCCGTCAATCATCACGAACAGCAAAATTTTGAACGGCAAAGAAATCATGACGGGCGGCAACATCATCATGCCCATTGACATCAGCGTCGTGGCGACAATCATATCTATGACGATGAACGGCACGTAGAGCATGAAGCCGATTTGAAATGCAGTTTTCAGTTCGCTGATTATGAACGCGGGAATCAGCGTGAACGTCGAGACGTCTTCTTGAGAGTTCGGGCGTTCGGCCTCCGACAAGTTCACGAACAGTGCCAAGTCCGATTCGCGCGTTTGACGGAACATAAATTCGCGCATGGGTTCGAGGACGTTTGTTATCGCTTCTTCCTGCGAAATTTGTCCCGCCAGGTAAGGTTGCAAGCCGTTGTCGTTCGCCTGCGACCAGTAAGGAGCCATTATGTAAAACGTCAGGAACATTGCCAACGAGACGATAACTTGGTTCGGCGGGACGTTTTGAGTGGCCAGCGCGTTCCGCAGGAAGCCGATTATCACAACGATTCGCACGAAGGAAGTCGTCATCATCAAAATTCCCGGCGCGATTGTCGCCAAAGTTAAAATCGCAATGACTTGCAAAGTCGAGGCGACCTGTTCGGGATTTTCCGCCGTGCCGACTTCCACGTTGACGGACGGAATGAGCGGTGCCGCCTCCGCGCAGTTCACAAAAAATACGCCGACCGCGCAGATTAAAAAAAATCTTGTCACTTTCCGCTACCTCTTTTGAAGAGTGGGATTTTCTTAACCAAACCCGACAGCGTGCCGAATTCTTGCGAAAACATGTCGCCCGAATTGATTGCTTGCGCGTGCAGGTGTTCGATTAAATTTTTGTCGGTTATCTCGCCCAAAAGGTTTATGTTGTGGTCAGTCACTCCTAACAAAAACACCCTGCCGGCCATTTCAACTGTGCAGACAGAGCGATTAGGTCCGAGTGGTAAATTTTCCAGAATCCTGCCGCCGCTTGCCGCCATACGCGCCGCGTTGAAACGTCCGCCGATAAATCTTGCGGCGAAATACGCCATAACCAGCACGACGGCGAAGACGACCAACAGGCTCACAAGATAAGCAAGCGTCGACCACCACGAGACGCCGGTGGGTCTTGGGTCGACTTCCTCGTAGCCTTCCAAGTACCCGCCGGCAGCCTCCCCGACAGAGCCGCCAAAGTAAATCAAACAGAAAAGCAAGAGCGCAGCCGGGAGATAAAATTTTATTTTGTCAGTCATCAGCCGACGGCTTTGCGCACTGCTTCAAGCACGCGATCCGCCTGGAAGGGTTTGACGATAAAGTCGCGCGCGCCCGCCTGAATTGCCTCGATAACCATCGCTTGTTGTCCCATGGCACTGCACATGACGATTTTGGCTTTCGGGTCAATTTTTCTGATTGCTTTGACTGCCGAGATGCCGTCCATTTCGGGCATCGTAATATCCATCGTCACCAAATCGGGGCGCAACTCCGCAAATTTTTCGACTGCCTTCATTCCGTTTTCGGCCTCTCCGACGACCTCATATCCGTTTTTGGAAAGAATATCTTTGACCATCATCCGCATAAAAGCCGCGTCGTCGACGACCAAAACTCGTACTGCCATAATACATCTCTCCCGTTTAAAAATTTTTTCAATATCAACATTAATCTTTAGGCTATTGATTATAACCGATATTTTGACAATCGGCAAGACTTTAAAACGCCGAAAAAATTTTGTCACTTCAAATGGGCGGCGCGTTCGGCGGGCGAAGCAATTTCCGTTATCCTCACGCCGAAGTTTTCGTCAATGACGACGACTTCGCCTTTGGCAAGGTAATGACCGTTGACCAAAATTTCCACGGGCTCGCCCGCCAATTTATCCAGCTCGACGATTGAACCTGTCGCCAAGTCTAAAATTTCTTTTATCGTCTTTTTCGTCCGTCCGAGCTCAACCGTCACTTGTAACGGCACATCAAAAATCAAACCGATATTCGCCTCGTTGATTTGCACGGGCTCTGTTGAAAGCGGCGTGAATTGCGCGGGCGACACGGGCATATTTGTCACGACATTTGGTTGCATTTGATTTCCCCCGTATCCGTAATTCGGCGGCGGCGCGTAACCTTGCGCGGGCTGTGCATATCCTTGCGGCGGAGGCGGCGGAGGATAATTCGGTTGCGGCGCAGGAGCGGCCGGCGCGGGTTGCGGAGGCGGAGGCGGTGCAGGTGTTGCCTTCGGCGGTGGAGGAGGCGGAGCCGGTTCGGGTTCGGGCTCGTCGCCGCCCATGAGCGCGTTGACCATTTCTTTTGCGACCTTGACCGTGATAATTTGCATTATCTCGCTGTCAATCAGGCCGTCGACTTCCATGCGGAACGCCGCGCGGACAACGGGCTCTGTGCTGTCTTTGTCGGGCAGGTCTTCTTTGCCGAAGTCAACCAGATTAACTTTTGGCGGCGAAATATCAATTTTTTTATTGAACATCGTCGACAGGCTGGTTGCGACTGCGCCCATCATTTGGTTCATCGCTTCGCCGACCGCGCTCAAATGAATTTCGTTAAGTTCGGAATCGGGATTCGTGCCGTCGCCGCCCATCATCAAATCGGCGATAACTGCGGCGTCCGTCGCTTGAATTGCAAAGACGTTGTTGCCGTCAATGCCGACGGTGTACGCGACCTCGACGACAAGATAGGGCAACGGATAATGCTGTTGGATGACGTTCATCGGCGCGACGGAAACCGAAGGCGTCGTTATGGAAACTTTGTGA
This sequence comes from uncultured Selenomonadales bacterium, assembly GCA_946408105.1. Classification (GTDB taxonomy): domain Bacteria; phylum Bacillota; class Negativicutes; order Selenomonadales; family Selenomonadaceae; genus Quinella. The sequence goes on from CAMJQS010000004.1 coordinate 32,974, forward strand.
CCGAGCAGGGTGGAAAGAGTCGTTGCCGCGCTGCCCATTGAAATATTTCCGATTTCGCCGAGCGCGTCCTTTTCCATTGCGGACAAAAGCTCTTCGCTTTCGTCGCCCGATAAAGCGTCGCCGCCCGACGAATTGTCGTTTGAATCGCCGCCGGCTCCCGACAGCAGAGCATCAATTTCAGCTTGAGACAAATCACTCATCATCAGCCGCATCCTCTCCTTTTTGCACGACTTGAGTTATTTGCACCGCCAGCTTTTTGCCGAAAGTGCCGGGTCTGCAGAGGAATTTTGCATTCGTGCCGACCATGCAGGGGAAATCTTCTTTAACTTTTGTATTGAGTTGAAGCACGTCGCCGAAACCCAACGTCAGGAATTCGCGAATCGTAATTTGCACGCGCCCGACTTCGACGACGAACGGAACTTTTGTGTTGTTGAGTTTTTTGCGGATAATTTCTGCGTAGCCGCTCTTGTCGTCTTTGGCGGCGGAGGCGGCAACCCAGAAAGTCGTCGTCAACTTCGACATAATCGGCTCCAAGACGAGATAAGGAATACAAATATTCATCAAGCCTTCGACTTCGCCAAGTTTGGCGTTCATCGTGACGACAACGACCATATCATTCGGCGGGACGATCTGCGTGAACTGCGGATTTGATTCCGTCGCCTCAAGCACGGGGTTCATCGGCGTGACGTTCGACCAGGATTCTTTGAAACGCTCCATCGCCGAATTGACGAAGCGGCGCATGACCGCATCTTCAATTTCTGTGAGGACGCGCGTTTTTATTGCCGTGGTGCCGTCGCCGCCGAACACGCGGTCGAGATAAGCAAAGGCGATTTCGCTGCTCAATTCAAAGATTATGTTGCCTTTAAGAGGCGGGACGCCGAGTATCGTTATCACGCTTGGATTGAACAGCGATTGAACGAATTCTTGATAAGTGGACTGTTCGACCGAGGCCACGTCGACATTAACCAACGTGCGCAGGTGCGAGCTCATGTAAGTGTTCAGCAGGCGCGCAAAACTTTCGTGGAGCATGTAAAGCGTGCGGATTTGGTCTTTGGAAAATTTATCGGGGCGTTTGAAGTCGTAGGTTTTAATTTTCCGAGTAGTTTCTTCCTTCTTCAGTTGCTCCAAGTCGGTTGATTCGTCATTGGCGGCACGAAGCAGCTCATCTATCTGCTCTTGAGTTAATACGTCAACGGACAAGTTCTTTCCCTCCCGTCATTGCAAGAGGAAACTCGTAATGTAAACGTCATAGACGGAGCCTCCGCCGAGTGCGGCGTTGAGCGCGTCTTTGAGTTGCTTTTTAAATTCGTCTTGCTTGTCGGCGTCGAAGTCTTCAATGGAAGTCGCGCGCAAAAATTGTGTGGCCACGTCGTTTACTTTAACTTCGGCGTCGGGCTGAAGGGCGTGCGTGTCCTCGTTTATGATAGCCTTTTTGACGGGGTTAAACTCGACGATGATGCTTGCCTTCAAATATTTTCCGCTGCGCGGGCCGCCGACGTTGACGAGGATACCTTCTTTTGGGTCGCCCAGCTTAACGAAAACACCCGCGTCGTGATAGCGCGGCCCCGAATCTTCTTCCTCCGAGCCGCTGCCGGAAACGTCGCCCATAACTTTTGTCACGACGAAAAGCGAAATGCCCGCCGCCAAAGCCAAGCCGACTATCACGAGCACGACGATTAAAATTATTGTTTTCTTCTTAGACGATTTGGCAGGAGGAGCGGCTGTTGTCTCGACTTCCTTTTCTTCATCCGGCATAACTTTTTCCCTCCACGGTTAAAATTGTCTCAAGGCGCGGCGATATTTCATCACGCGGCGCACCACTTCGTCGGCAGGTTCTTCGACGATAAGTTTCTTTTCGTTCACCAAAGTGATTACCGTGTCGGGCGTCGTCTCGATTGTTTGAATCAGTTCCGCGTTGAGGATAAACTCGCCGCGCTTCTTCGAGTCCGAATTAAATCTCGTGAGCTGTATCATGAATTGACCTCCTGTATCAGTGCATTTTATAAAAAAAAACTTCGCCGCAAATTTTCAAAACCCTTTAATAGGCAAACCAAAAATTTCGCAAAAATAATTTTACACCGCCGCGCCGCTTTGTCAATACGCCGCTTGATAAAAGCCGCCGCGTGTTATACAATCGAAAAAATTTTTGGAGCGTGGTGAATTCCCTTGGAGGAAAATTTTTATTTGGAAAAACTTTTGAAGCTGAAAAATAATTTCTCCGTGAAAATAATTTCGGGCGTGCGCGGCGTCGGCAAAACTTCTTTGCTGAAAAATTTCGCGGAACATTTGCGAGCGGAAGGCGTCGCCGAAGACGAAATTATTTTTGTCGACTGTTCGGCCGAAGACCGCCCGAAAGATTTTCAAGCGTTTTATGAATTCGTCGAGGCGCAAACTTTTGAGCGGGAAAAATTTTTTTTGCTCGTCGATGACTTCGACCGCGTGGCCGAGGGCGAAAAGGCAATCAACGCGCTGTTCGTGAGTTCTCCCGCCGAAATTTATTTGACGGTTTCGAGTGAAGCCTTTGCCGAAAAAATTTCCGCGCTCCTTCCCGAAAACTGCGACGCGCTGAAAATTTATCCGCTGTCTTTAGTCGAATGCGCAAAATTTTCTTCGGCGGAAGACGCGCTGAAAAATTATCTGCACTTCGGCGGGCTGCCCGGCGCACTCGGCGCGGACGAAAAATTTTTGCCGAAACTTTTGCGCGGACTGACTTACGAAATCATGTTCGACCTGCTGGAAAAAAATTCACTTCAACGCGCGGAGCTTTTCCGTTTGCTCATGGAGACTTTGGCGCAAAATGCCGGCAAGCCGACCACCATAACTTCCATGGCGAATCGTTTGATAAAGTTCAGCACGGCATTGAGCACCTTCAAAAATTATTTTGCTTGCGGCGCGAGTCTCTTCCGAAAAATTCCGCGCTTCGACATCAAGACAGAAAAATTTTTGCCGGGCGCAGAAAAATTTTACTGCGTCGACAACGGAATACTTTTCGCGCTGAACCCGAAGGCCGACGAAAATATTTTGATTGATAACGCGGTTTGCGTCGAGCTTTGGCGGCGCGGCTGTTCGGTGAGCAGCGGGAAGTTCGGCGCGATGGATATAACTTTTGTGGCGGAGCGCGACGGCGAAAAATTTTTCGTCCAGGTTTTGCCGACGAGCGGACTCAGCGCACAAAGAGCCACGCGACCTCTGCGAGCACTGCCCGCCGACGCGAAAAAATTTTTAATCACTTTGAAGCGCGAAAAAAAATTCGACGGCGTGACGAACATAACCTTGCGAGATTTTCTTTTGGACGCCGAAAAAATTTTTTAAAAATTTTTTTCAACCTTGCAGGAATTTTTTCACTAAGGATAGAATATGTTCAACCCTTAAAGATGTCGTTAAAGATTTTTTTCAGATAGATGAGGTCGGTAATGTTTTTCGAGGAGAGGAGGTTTGTATTATAGGGAAAAAAATTCGCTGTCGCCCGCGTAGAATTTCTGCAGGGACACTTAAAAAAAACTTGTGGAAAAAATTTTCAATGTTATAATTGCGGGCATGAAATTTTGATTTGTTAAAAAAGTCGGAGGTGTCCTTTCATGGCTGAACGTGAAATTAAATATCGCGGCTTAAAAACTTTTCAAATATTCAGCGGCGAAATGAAGAGTGTTTGGATTTACGGTTTTTACCTTAAACGCGGAACATACGGCGACCCCGGCCCGCAAGCGCACATTTTCGTTTATGAAAACGGCTACGAGGGCTATCGCGTGGACGCAAAGACAATCGGACAATTCACCGGGCTTGTCGACAGCACCGGCAAAGATATTTACGAAGACGACATAATTTCTTCGGAGGACGGACGAATCGGCATAGTGGAATTTCACAACGGAAGTTTCGTCGTCAATTACGGCGACGGAATTCGGCAAGCTCTTTACGAAGTGCAGAATTGGAACGTGACGATTTTGGGCAACCGTTTCGAGAATCCCGAACTTTTGGTGAACAGCATTGCGCCAAAAAAAAACGCAACAGAAGAACAAGAAATTCAATCAAACGAACTTGAAATGGAGCTCCTCGTGAGGAAGTGACTCTGATGCTCAAAAAGTTTTCGGCGGCGTTGTTAATGAGTTTCCTGCTGACGAGCGGAGCGGCTCAAGCTTACGACCTCCCGAAATTTAAACCCGACAAAAAAATTTCCAAGACTGCCGAGCAAAAGAAAGGTCCGATGCTCAAAAGCGATTGGGAGAGCGCGGAATTGTTCGAGCAAAAAATAAAGGCGCGCTTGGCCGAAGGCGAAAAACTTTCGCCCGACGACCCCGCGCGGGTATCGACGGATAAAAATTATGTGTTCATCGCGTTTTACAACAACGCACCGTACTTTCTGGACAAGTATTCAATCAAAGTTAAAGAGAATTCGGAAGCCGCGAAAATCTGGGAACAAAAAATTTTCCCGATAAGCAAAAACTACTCGAACCGGAACGCGAAGGCAACGACTCAAAAGTTTTGCCTGGCGGACGGAAAATTTTTCAACTCAACCAAAGCCAAGGACGCATTGAAGGATGTGACCAACGAAGCAGACAGAATTTTTCTGGAGGAATGTTTCAAAGTCGGTTACTTCTTTGCATTTGGCGAGGAGGTACAAGGAAGTTAAACACGGCAAACAAAAAAGTCGTCGGCAAAAATGTCGGCGATTTTTTTTTGTGCAAAGAGATTGAACGACGAATTAAATTTCAAACTTCGCGGCGGCGGCAAAGTCGTCGGAAATTTTTTCGAGATAATCGCGTCGCTTTAAAATTTTAAGCCACTCGTCGGGAATTGCTTCCGCGCCGTAAAAAATTCCCGCGAGGCCGCCCGCAATCGCAGCGGTCGTGTCGGTGTCGCCGCCCAAGTTCACGGCCTTGAGCGCGAGCGTTTTGTAATCGTCGGTCGTGAGCAGACACCACAGCGCGGCCTCCAGCGCGTCGAGGACGTAGCCCGAACTTGAAATTTTTTCTTCGGGGAGCGCGGCAAAATTTTCGTCGCGCAGCCGAGAAAAAATTTTGAACGAATCGTCCGCGCCGTAAAAATTTTTCGCGTCGTTCATGCCGAGCGTAAAAGCTTCAGAAAGATTTTTTCCGTTCAAAAGTTGCGCGGCGATTAAAGAGTAAATCCCGCAAGCAATTTTGCTGACGGCGTGACCGTGAGTGAGCGCGGAGAATTCGTGAATAATTTCCAGCTCGTCGCCGCCGATTTTCCCGCGCGTGCCGAAAAGATACAGCGTCGCGGGTAAAATCCTCATAAGCGAGCCGTTGCCGTTGGAATTTTCGGTCGTCGCGCCGCATTTTGTCGGCGGCAAAAGTTTTCGGGCGAAGCGAACAATCGCCGCGCGAGTCGTTTTGCCGATGTCGAATCTTTTGCCCGTGGCGGTGAAGTCGTCGTGTTCAAACCAGCGCAAAAAATTTTGCATGATGTCTTGGAAGTCAATCTTTCCGAGCCGCGCGATACTTTCCATGACGGCAATCGTCAAGCTCGTGTCGTCCGACCAAGTGCCGGCCGCTTGTCCCCACGTGCCGAAGCTGCGCATGTTCGTGACGGGTTCGGCCTTCAAACTTCTGCGCGAATCAAATTCAACGGGAACGCCCAACGCGTCGCCGACAGCCAAACCGAGAAGCATTCCTTTAACAATTTTTACGTCCATTTAATCGAGCCTCCTTTGCGGACATTATACACGAAAAATTTTTTTCGGAAACTTGACGCGGGCAAGCGCAAAGGATACACTGCAGAAAAAATTTTTTGCAAAACGGGAGGCAATGTCATGAAAAAATTTTTTGCAGTGTTCGCGTTCGTGCTGACGGCCGCGCTCGTTTCTTTCGTGCCGCAAGCTTCGGCAGAAATTTACATTGACTTTTCGCAAGTCGAATTCAATCCGACGGAGCACAAAATTATTTTCTACGCGAAGATGGGCAACACAATCGACAAGCCCGTTGTCGTCAAAAAAATTGACGTGCGCTCGATAAGCATTTACGACGCCAACGGAAATTTACTTTGGAACAACTCGGCGACCTTCGAGAATATCGATATTCCCGTTCCCGCCAACGGCGAAATTGAACTGCCGATTACGATTAACGACGCGCCCGACGTGCCCGAATACGAAGGCGCAATCTCGACGAAGGACGACACGTGGATAGAGTGGATGGTTACGGAGTGATAAAAAAATTTTTTTGTCTTCGCGAGAAAAATTCTTGCGGGGGCTTTTTTGTTGTCACGAAAAATTTTCTGTGATAAACTTGCCGCGAGAAACGGAGGTAAAAAATTTTGGACGATAAAAAAATTCACAAGGTCGAAGACTTCGGCGACGCACCCGAAGACGAGCCGCAGGAAGACGATCTGCCGAACGTCATGCCGCCCGAAGACCACGACCATGACGACGACGAAATAGAAGTTCACTTCGACGAGGCCGCCGCGCAAGTCGAGGCCGTCGAGGGCGATTACAGCGCAGACCAAATTCAAATTCTTGAAGGGCTTGAAGCAGTTCGCCTTCGCCCCGGCATGTACATCGGCTCCACTTCCGAACGCGGCCTGCACCATCTTGTTTATGAAGTCGTCGACAATTCGATTGACGAGGCGTTGGCGGGCTTCTGCACGGAAATTAACGTGACGATTGAGGCGGACAATTCCGTCACCGTCAGCGACAACGGCCGCGGCATTCCCGTCGACATGCACGAGAGCGGCAAGCCCGCAGTCGAAGTCGTCTTGACTGTTCTGCACGCGGGCGGCAAGTTCGGCGACGGCGGCTACAAAGTCAGCGGCGGACTGCACGGCGTCGGCGTAAGCGTCGTCAACGCGCTGTCAAAATCTATGGAAGTTGAAGTCAGGCGCGACGGAAAAATTTATCGGATAACTTTTTCGCGCGGCGTGACTGTCAGCCCGCTTGAAGTTATCGGCTTCGCGCAAGACACGGGAACAAAAGTTCACTTCTTGCCCGACGACGAAATTTTCACCGTCAAAGATTTTAATTACGACACGCTCAAGCACCGGCTCCGCGAACTTGCATTTTTGAACAGCGGAATAAAAATTTTCTTGAACGACAAACGCACGGGCGCGGCTCAAGAATTTCACTTCGACGGCGGGATAAAATCTTTCGTCGAACATTTGAATCGCAAGAAAGAAAAAATTAATCCGCAACCGATTTACTTCAACGGCCGCCGCGATGATGCAGTCGTCGAAGTCGCCATGCAATACACAAACGACTTCCGCGAAAATATTTTCAGCTACGTAAACAACATCAACACCGAGGAAGGCGGCATGCACCTGGTCGGCTTCCGCACCGCGCTAACCAAAGTCGCCAACGAATTCGCCAAACGCCACAACCTTTTAAAAAACAACGACAGCACTTTGAGCGGCGAAGACGTTCGCGAAGGTTTGACGGCCGTTATCAGCGTCAAGCTTCACAATCCTCAATTCGAGGGACAAACCAAAACCAAACTCGGCAACGTGGAAATTCGCTCGCTGGTCAGTGCGGTCGTCAACGAGAGCTTGAGCGAATTCTTCGAGGAAAATCCTTCCGTCACGAAACAAATTTTGGAAAAGGCGGTTATGGCTGCGCGCGCCCGTGAAGCTGCTCGCAAAGCCCGCGAACTCACCCGACGCAAAAACGCGCTTGAAATTTCTTCGCTGCCCGGCAAGCTCGCCGATTGCTCCGTCAAAGACCCGGACAAAGCAGAAATTTATATCGTCGAGGGCGACAGCGCGGGCGGCTCCGCCAAACAAGGACGCGACAGAAGATTTCAAGCGATTCTGCCTTTGCGCGGAAAAATTTTGAACGTCGAGAAAGCCCGCCTGGATAAAATTTTTGCCAACGCGGAAATTCGCACGATGATTACGGCGTTCGGCACGGGCATAAGCGACGACTTCGACTTGAGCAAACGACGCTACGGAAAAATTATTATCATGACGGATGCGGACGTCGACGGCGCACACATTCGGACGTTGCTTTTGACTTTCTTTTATCGCTACATGAAACCGCTCGTCGAACACGGCCACGTTTACATTGCCCAGCCGCCGCTCTATCAAATCCGCAAAGGAAAAAATCACTGGTACACCTACAGCGACGAAGAACTTTCCAAAAAGCTCGACGAGGTCGGACGCGACGGCGCGACTGTTCAACGCTACAAAGGTTTGGGCGAAATGAATCCCGAACAGCTTTGGGAAACGACGATGGATCCGATGACGCGCACCATGCTCCGCGTTGAGATTAATGACGCGGTGGAGGCCGACGAACTCTTTACAATTTTGATGGGCGACCAAGTTGCCCCGCGTCGACAGTTCATTGAAGAGAACGCATTGCTTGTAAAAAATTTGGACATCTGAACGGCAAAATTTTTCCCGCAAAGTTCGCGGGAATTTTTTTGTCGAAAAATTTTTTGGGGCACTTGACTTTTAATTTTAAAGGTGTATTTTGTATACAAAATTTTTGGAGCGGCAGTTGGAACTCCGAACACAAATTAAAGAAAGGGAGTTTTTGCATGAGCAGGAAAGAGCACGATTTTTTGGGAGAACTCGAAATTCCCGACGAGGCGTATTACGGCGTCCAGACCATGCGCGCGATTGAAAACTTTACAATCACCGGCCGCAGACTCGACGAAGATTTTATCAAGTCGTTGGCAAAAGTTAAGAAGGCGGCGGCGCAGGCCAACATGGAAACAGGACGTCTCGACAGAAAAATCGGCAACGCGCTCGTTCAGGCGGCCGAAGAAATTATCGACGGCGAATTCATTGACCAGTTTCCCGTCGACCCGATTCAAGGCGGCGCAGGCACTTCAATCAACATGAACATGAACGAAGTCCTTTGCAACCGCGCGCTTGAAATCATCGGCGAGGCAAAAGGGCGTTACGACATCATCAGCCCGAACAACCACG
>CAMJQS010000005.1 GCA_946408105.1 uncultured Selenomonadales bacterium
AAACTCACCGCGAAAATCGTCACCTGCTCGAATACATGAAAGATATTCCGAAGACTAAGGCGCAATCGCACGCCGGCATTGACGAATTCGCAATGTTGTTGCTCGCGCGCGCCGTAAACGATTTGAATTGCGATTTGCCTTTCGTAAACGTCCAATTTAATCGCGGCGTCGGCGCAAAAACCATTCCCGCTTACTCCGACGAACAAATTGGAGATTCAATTCGCGACGAAATTTTAATCGCGGGCGGCATGTTCGTTCCCAAGCCCGAACGCGCCGATTTTGTCCTGTTCGTCAACACAGACCCCAAAGGAAAAACTTTTGAGCTGCATAATTCCGTTCCGCCGCAAGTTTTGACTAAACGTCAGGAAAAATATTTCGCGCGCAACGCCGAAAAATTTTCCGCGATGGTCGAAGACGCCGTGAATAAAAATTTGCCCGTGGGCGTCGCCGATATTATTTCCGCGAACGGCGCAGACAACTTTTTGATGAACGAACTTTACGAAAAAGATTTGCTCTTCAAGTTGCGGGCTTACGGCGGCTGGAACACCGCGACGAACACTTCGGGCTTTGCAATCGGCACGGGCGTTTTGACAAAAAAAATGAGCCGCCAATCGATTGACAGGCTCCTTGCCGCGCGCTACCTCGACGACTGGGCTTATCAGGCGAACGCTCGCACGCAAATTGCTGATGAACTTTCTAAACGCCCCGACGGTTTGGCGATTTATTTAAATCTCGGCGACCATGAATCCGAAATCTTCAAGCGCGAAAATATTTTCATGCACGAGTTCGCCGTGAAATATTTTCCGCAGTGGAATGAATTTGTCGTCTCGAATCCGTGGCACAGAATGTTTGAATGCCGAATCGATTTTACAGAATAGTTTGCGCGTGAACTGCTTGGCCGACGCAAATTCCGCCGTCGTTGGGAGGAATCATTTCGTGGCGAAGGATTTTTAAACTTCCGCGCCGCAACAATTTTTCCGTCGTCAACGAGGCCAGCAACGAATTTTGAAATACGCCGCCGCTCAATGCGACGGTTTTTATTTTTGTCCGCGCGCTCAACTCAAAAATAATTTGCGCGGTCATTTCGGCCAGGCTCTCGTGAAAAAATTTTGCCGTGTCGAAAATATTTTCGCCGTTCAATCGGCGAGTTAAAACCTCGGAAAAAATTTCGTTCGTGTCTTTGAATTCGGCGCGAAAATTTTTTGTCGAACGCTCTGCGGCGGCTTGAAGTTTCATTGCGGCTTCGCCCTCGTACGTCGAAACTTTGCACACGCCCAAAATCGCGGCCACCGCGTCAAAAATTCTTCCGACGCTCGTCGAACGAACGCAGTTAATTTTTTTCTCCAGTAAAAATTTTTGGCCGCGCAAATTTTTTTCGTCGGCAAGATTCAATTCGCGGGCAACGTCCAAATTTTTTATGAAGCTCAAAGCGATTCTCCAGCCTTCGCGCGAAGATTTATCGCCGCCGGCCTGCATGAACGGTTCAATCGACGCCGCGCGCTCAAAATTTTTCGTGTCGCAAATAAAAAATTCTCCGCCCCAAATTGTTCCGTCGAGTCCGTAGCCGGTTCCGTCGAATGCAACGCCGATAACTTCGCCGCCGAAATTATTTTCCGCCAGGCAACTCAAAATGTGCGCGTAGTGGTGTTGAATTTTTATCAGCGGCACGTTTAATTCCTTAGAAATTTTTTCGGCAAGGGCGGTCGTCTGATAGCGCGGGTGCAAATCGCAGGCAACGACTTCGGGATTTATTTCAAGCAAATTTTTCATGCGGTCAATCGAATTTTCCAAAACTTCAACCGTGCGCAAGTCGCCGACGTCGCCGATGTAGGGCGAAGCGTAAAACAAATTATTTTTCGCGAGGCAAAAAGTATTTTTGAGTTCGCCGCCGAGCGCGAGGACGGAAATTTTTTTCGCGGCGTCAAAAAAAATCGGCAAGGGAGAATATCCGCGGCTGCGACGAATCATCGAGGGGCGGCCGTCGATAAAATCCATGACAGAATCGTCCGCGCGGAGCAAAATTTTTCTGTCGTGACTTAAAATCGCGTCGCAGTAGTCAAAATTTTTCAGTGCGTCGTCGTCGTCAATCGTAATCGGCACGCCCGAAGGATTTCCGCTCGTCATAATCAGCGCGTCGGGAAAATTTTTAATTTCGTCGGGAAAATCGAAGATGAGCAAATGCAGCGGCGTGTAAGGAAGGATCGCGCCGAGTTTATTTATTTCGGGCGCGACGTTCGCGGCGATTGAGCCGAATTTTTTTTGCAGAAGGACGATTGGTTTTTGCGGAGAGTCCAAAAAATTTTTTTCAGCGTCGGAAAGAAAACATTCGCGCTCGACGGCAGAAATATTTTTGAACATGACGGCAAAAGGTTTCGTCGGACGGATTTTTGAATCGCGCAGACGTTGAACGGCAGAAAAATTTTTCGCGTCGCAGGCAAGATGAAAGCCGCCGATACCTTTTATCGCGACGACGCCTCCGCCCGCCAAAATTTTCCGCACGTGTTTAATCGCGTCATGCCCGCGCAAATTTTTTCCGAGCAAATAAACTTCGCAGCCGCAATCGTTGCAACAAATCGGTTGCGCGTCGAAGCGTCGCGAATTTTTATCGAAATATTCTTCGGCGCAGGCGTCGCACATCGGAAAATCGCCCATGGAAGTCCGTTCGCGGTCGTAAGGCATATTTTTTAAAATCGTGAGCCGCGGGCCGCACGCCGTGCAATTTATGAACGGATGAAGGTAGCGGCGATTGTTTTTGTCGAAAAGTTCGGCGGCGCATTTTTCGCAAACGGCAATGTCGGGCGAAACAAAAATATCGCCGGCCTCGTGCACGCTGTCGACGATTTTAAATTCGGAAAAATTTTCGTCGGGCAAATTTTTAACGTCGACTTTCAAAATCGCAGAGCGCGGAGGATTTTTTGTTTGCAGCGCGTCGAAAAAATTTTTTAAATCGTCGTCCGCGCCTTGAGCAAAAATTTCGACGTAAGAGCCGCGATTGGCGACGGTGCCGACGATTTTATTTGCGTCCGCCAAGTTTTTCACGAACGGACGGAAGCCGACGCCTTGAACAATCCCGAAAATTTTTACGTTGAGCAAAATTCTTCACCTCGCGCCGATTGTACCAAAAAATTTTTCCGCTGTGATATAATTTTTTCGGAAGGAGGAATTTTTATGAGCAAAGAGGCCGCAAAAATTTTCGCAAACGATTGGTACGAATTGGGCGACGAGAAAAGTGACACGCAAAAATTTTGGTGGACGCTCCTGCGCGACGTGTTCGACGTTGCACGCCCCGAAAAAATTATCGACTTTGAAATTTCCGTGCCCAACGGCTTCATCGACGCTTACATTTCCACGACAAAAGTTTTAATCGAACAAAAAAGTTTCGGCGTCGACCTCTCCAAAAAAATTCTTCAGTCCGACGGAAAACTTTTGACGCCTTACGAGCAGGCCGTCCGTTACGCGCAAGCTCTCGACGAGCCGCCGCGTTGGATTGTCGCTTGCAACTTTTCCGAGTTCAGAATTTATAAACGCGGGCGCGACGAGCCGACCGTTATCAAACTGCGCGACCTGCGCTATCAATTTCAGCGGCTGAAATTTTTAATCGACCCCGCAGCCGACGACGCGCCGCCCGAAGAAAAAATTTCCAAGGAAGCTCTCGACATTATCGAAAAAATTTACGAGGCCTTCGCGAAAAATTACGAGCGCAACAAAATTTTCGACTACGAGGACACGCTGAACAAAATTTGCACGCGGCTGGTCTTCTGCCTTTACGCCGGCGACGCTCAACTTTTCGACGCGAACCAATTTTTCAACTACCTGCAAAGTTTCAACGACGCCGAAAGAAATTTCGCGCTCCAAAATCTTTTCAACGTCCTCAACACGCCCGAAGACCACCGCGAAAATTTCGACGACGCGCTGAAAAATTTTCCTTACGTCAACGGCGGGCTCTTCGACGAAAAAATTTCGCTGCCCGAATACAATAGAAACGTCAGCAGCCCCACGGCCGCTATCGGAGCGTTCAACGCGCGGAAAAAATTTTCTTGGCACGAGATAAGCCCGCCGATTTTCGGCGCAATGTTTGAATCGACTTTCAGCAAGGAAAATCGGCAACGCGCGAGCGGAATGTTTTATACAAGCGTTGAAAATATTCATAAAGTCATCGACCCGCTGTTCCTCGACGATTTGCGCGACGAATTTGAATTCGCGAAACGCAAACAGATTAAAAATCGGGCGGCGGCTCTCCTCGAACTGCAAGAAAAAATTTCGTCGCTGAAATTTTTAGACCCCGCTTGCGGCAGCGGAAATTTTTTGACGGAAACTTATTTGAGCTTGCGTCGCCTCGAAAATGAAATCCTTGAAGAACTTCGCCCGCTGATTAATCTTCCCGAAAATCCCGTAAAGGTTTCTATCAATCAGTTTTACGGCATTGAAATTAATTCGTTCGCCGTGAGCGTCGCGCAGACCGCGTTGTGGATTGCAGAAAACCAAATGCTCCAAGAGACGGAAGGCGCGCTTGGAAAAAATCTTCAAGCTCTGCCGCTGAAAAGCTACGCGACAATCGTAAAGGCGAACGCTCTGCAAATCGACTGGAAAATCGTTGCGCCCGAAGCAAATTTTATCATCGGCAATCCTCCGTTCGTCGGCGCGCGTTTAAAATCTTCCGAACAAGCCCGCGACATTCAAAAAGTTTTCGACGGCTGGAAAAATCTCGGCAACCTTGATTATGTTTGCGCCTGGTACAAATTGGCCGCCGACTTCATTCAAGGCACAAAGATTCGTTGCGCGTTCGTGTCGACAAATTCCGTTTGTCAGGGCGACAGCGTCGGCACGCTCTGGAAAAATCTTTTCGTGCAAGAAATTCATATCGACTTCGCGCACAGAACGTTCAAATGGCTCAGCGATTCGGAAAATATGGCGCACGTTCACTGCGTCGTTGTCGGTTTCAGCTCCGCGCCCAACGATAAGCCCAAAAAAATTTTCGACGGCAAAAAATTTTTCGTCGCGAAGAACATCAACGCTTACCTCGTCGACGGCGAAGATATTTTCGTCGAGAGCCGCAACACTCCGATTCAAGACGGCGTGCCCGAAATCGGCATTGGCAACAAACCGATTGACGGCGGCAATTATCTTTTCACGCCCGAAGAAATGGACGACTTCATCAAGCGCGAGCCGGCTGCCGAAAAATTTTTCAAGCCGTGGTTCGGCGCGGAAGAATTCATCAAAGGCAAGAAAAGATTTTGTCTTCTGCTGAAAGATTTGTCGCCCGAAGAGATAAAAAAATTCCCGCTCATCGCTGAACGGGTCGAGGCCGTGAAAAATTATCGTGCGGCGAGCAAAAGCGCGGGCACTCGAAAAATTTCAGACAAGCCGACAAGATTTCACGTTGAAAATTTTCCGCGCGGAAATTTTTTGGCGATACCCTGTGTAAGCTCCGAACGCCGCCAATATATTCCGATTGGCTTCATGAATGATTCTGTCGTTTGCAGTGACCGATTAAGATTGGTCTCGAACGCAACGCTTTATCATTTTGGAATTTTAACAAGCGCGATTCACATGGATTGGATGCGAACGGTCGCAGGACGTTTAAAATCCGATTATCAATATTCGGCGACGATTGTTTACAATAATTTTCCGTGGCCGGAAGTGACGGAGCGGCGGCGGCGCATGATTGAACGCAGTGCGCAAAACATTTTGGACGTTCGCGCGGATTTTCCCGATTGGACATTCGCAAAACTCTACGACGAGGCGACCATGCCCGACGAGTTGCGCGTGGCTCACAAGGCGAACGACTTTGCGGTTGCCTTGGCCTACGGCTTTGAAAATTTTTTGGACGACGAATCAAAAATCGTGGCCGAGCTGATGAAACTTTACAAGCGATTGACAAAAGCTTGAGCGTGTGATATAAATTATTCGTCAGATTGAAAATCTACAAAGTATGTCAAACATAACTAACACAAACGAAGAACAACCCCCGTCGGAGTGATGAACCGTGCGGGGGCTTCGTTTTGCCTTAACCGGTTGATGAGACCGATTGTCAGGGGCACCGAGTTGAACGGTCTGCTACTTCAGCCAGTGATCATAGATGTAATTGCCGATGATAATCGACGCTACGTTCACGGCCAAGCCGATAAGTATGTCAGACATACACTAACACCTCCTTCCGTTGTGGATTAATGCTGTAGTCGGAAGTGGTAGCATTGGCGGGATTATAACAGAAAAAATTTGGCCGTTCAATATTTGACAAAAGCTTGAGCGTGTGATAAATTTTTGTCGGTTTAAAAAAGACATTTTTAAGGCAGTCGGTGTTGGGGAACGTCGACGGCCTCTCACTTAATTCAATATCGAGTGAAGAAGGTCGCGTCCGCAAACGCGGCTTTTTTCGTTCCTAAATTACTTCAAGAACGTGAGCAACATCAGAACGGTCTGAATCAAGCTGAGCATGAGCATCAACCATTTGTAATTGTCCATGATGTCACCCCCTCTCTTGCGAGAGGAGAGCCGACTCACTGACTGCCGAAAAAAATATATCACAGCGTCATAAACTTTTCAAGCAAAAAAAATCCCGCCGACCTTGGCGGGAAATTTTTTTATTCGTCAAAAGGTTTTTCGGGCTCGTCGGTTTGTTCGTCGTAAAGATTTTCGACGGCGGCGGCCTCCAAAGATTTTTTCGAAGACTTGCCCGACTGTTCGGCCTCGGAATAAAGGAGCGCGTCAATCGCGACGGGCACGCCCATTGCCTTTTCCAGTTGGGCGCGGCTCGTGTTGAAATTGTACAGCGCGGAGAAATAATTGTTGCGAGTCTCGACAACTTTTTCTTGCGCGTTCATGACGTTCAAGTTTGTGTCGACGCCTTCGATGTAACGAACTTGCGCGATAGAAAATTCTTCTTCGGCCTTGTCGACGGCGGCGGCAGTCACTTGAATATTTTTTTCTGCGGTCTTCATGGCAATGTACGCGCTGTGAACTTCAAGCTGAATGGTTTCGATTCGCTGTTGAGCGATTGACTCGGCTTTGCGCTCGATTGCCTTTGCTTGCTGAACGCCGGCACCGGTTACGCCGTTGTCAAAAATATTCCACTGCATTTGCAAGCCGACCGACCATTGCTCGGCGTTGTGGTTCGCGCCGAAAACATTTTCGCCGGACATCTGCCCTTGGACGACGGCACTGACATTTGGACGATAACCGCTTTTTGCGGCGGAAGTTTGAGCGTGCGCCTGCTTGATTGCGTAAGTCGCGGCAATTCCGTCGGGACGATGAGCCAGCGCGTATTCGAGGCAATCGTTTTCGCTCAAGTTGTAGTGGACGAAATTAATTTTGTCGCTTGCGGCCAGCTCCGTGCTGACGGGCAAGCCGATGATGTTGTTAAGTTGAGCGACGGCAGTTTGATAATCTCCTTGCGCGTTGTTCAAACTCTGTTGGCTGTTGGCGAGCTGAACGGTCGTGGCGAGCACGTCCGATTTTGCGACGGTGCCGACCTCGTATTGAATGGAAACGTGGCGCAAATGTTCCTGCAAAAGTTGAACGGCTTCTTCCTGGACGGTGACCAAAGACGCCTGCCGAAGAACTTGATAATAAGCTTGCGCCGCCCGAAATTTTACTTCCTGTCGAGAATTTTCCAACGACAAGTCCGCCGCGTTCAATCCGTAGCGCGCAGCCTCCCGCTGATTTTCCAAACGCCCGCCCGTGTACAGCGGCATGGACAAAGTTGCGCTGTTGATGTTTTCGTTTTCGTAGGAAGGATAAAGGCTCATGTTCACATCTTGAAATTTTGACGCGGCGCGCGCGGCGTCGTGATTAGTGCGTCGGCCGGTATTGCGATAATATCTGCCGCCGATACGATTTAAACTTGACGACCAACTTAAAGACACGCCCGCTTGTCTGCGTGCCACGGACAAATTCCAACGCGCGGCCTCTCTGTCTTCTGCTGCCTGTTCGATTAAGCGATTGTTTTTCAGCGCGAGTGCTATTGCCTCGTCGAGCGTCAAAGTCATTCCTTCTGCGGCGAGGGCGGAATTGGGGAGAAGAACGGCCGCCGCCGTCAACGCCGCCAAAAATTTTTTCATAAGCAATTTCTCCTCAAGCTGTTTGTCTTTTAACCAAGCCGGCAAAAATTCCGCCGCGTGCAACAAGTTCATCGAAGCCGCCGCTCTCAACGATTCTGCCCGCGTCCATGACCAAAATCCTGTCGCAGTTCCTAATCGTCGACAAACGGTGAGCAACGATAATTCTCGTCGCGTGAAGATTGTCCAAGCTGTTGGTGACGATTGATTGAGTTCGATTGTCCAACGCGCTGGTCGCCTCGTCGAAGATTAAAATTGCGGGCTTGGTGACGAGTGCGCGCGCGATTAAAAGTCTTTGACGTTGGCCGCCGCTGATGTTGGTCGAGCCTTCGCTGATGACGGTTTGCATTCCCATTGGCATCATCGCGATATCGGCGGCAATGCCGGCAGCCTCGGCCGCCTGCCACGCGTCCTCTTGCGTCAAAGCGTTCGTGCCGATTATGTTTGTGAAGATGTCGCCTTGCATGAGCTGACCGTTTTGGAGGACGACGCCCATTTGAGTTCGGACGCTCGGCAAATTTAAATCGGCGAGGTCTTGTCCGTCGAAATAAATTGAACCTTTGCGCGGCTTCTCGAAACCCAAAAGCAAACGGACGAGCGTGGACTTGCCGCAACCAGAACGCCCGACGATTGCAACGTTTTCGCCCGCAGAAATTTTAAAGTTAATGTCGTGCAAAACGTCACGACCTTCCGCGTAACCGAAAGTCAAATTGCTGACTTCAATCGCGCCGCTCAAAATTCCCGAATCGATTTTATCGCCAATGCTTTCGGGCACTTCGTTCATTATCGGGCGCAAGTTTTCAATGTGCGGCTGAATCGCGAAGTATTGACCGACGAGCGGAATGATTCCGTTGAGCGTGGCGTTAAAGCTGGTGAACGCACCTTGAAACGCAATGAATTGCGCATAAGTTATGCCCTGAATTTGTTGGCCGTTGGGGCCGACCTCGTTCATGCCGTAAACCGCAATGTAGTAAAGGCACATCGTCAAGATAAACGGTTGAACGCTGCCGATAATCGTGTTGTAGTTTCCTTGCCAACGAAGTTTCAAATTCCATTTCCATGTTTCGCCGAAGACTTCACTCCACAGCCAGAAGGCTTGATTCTCTGCGCCGTGCTCTCTGAACTTTGAAAGGCCTTTAAAAATTTGTTGAACGATGCCGGCTTCTCGGTTGTTGGCGGCGATTAACTTTCTTTGGAAACCGATGACGCGCCGATAAATAAATGCAGTGATAATTGCGTAGACGAACCAAACAGCCACCGCCGCCGCCGTGAGCTTGAGGCTGTAGTAACACATCAAAAAAATGCTCCAGAAGCTGAAGACGAAACCGAACAGCCCGCCGATAAAATCCGCGCTGACCAAACCTTTGATGACGTTGATTCCGCCCATGCGGCTTGCCAGTTCGCCCGACGTGAACTTCCTGAAAAATCCTGTCGGCAAAGTGAGCAGTCGTCCCCAAAGCGCGGCTTCGGTTGCCATGTTCATTCGCGTCGTGATTCTCATGACGGCAATCGTTCGGACAATGCTCAAAGACGCCGTCGTAAAGCTCGTGACCATGATGACTTGCGTGACGGTCGCCAGGCCTTGGCGGTCGAGAATCGGAATTATATCGGCAAAAATTGTTTCCGTCACGAGCGGCATTGCCAGCGGAATAAGTCCCGCGATTAAACTTATCAAAATGACCGTGCGATAATCGGCGAACCAACATTGCTTAAAAATAAATTTCATCAAGTCGAGGATGCCGAGTTTTTTCGCGGGGAAGCCTGCATAACATTCAAACGCGCTCTTGTCGATTTGCGCGGCGACCTCGTCGGTAATCGGGAAGCCGTCGGGGTGTTCGACGTTTACGAGTTTATATTTGCCGGGCCCGAGCGGAACGAAGACCGACAAAATTTTTTCCGCGCCGTAGTAGCCGATGATGACGCCGCTGTCGTTTTTGTGCCATTCTTCGACGAGTTCAATCAAACGCATTTGCATGTTGGCCTTTTGAATCAGCCGCCGAATCAATCTGATTTGGTCGAGCTTGCGCACGAGTTCCGCGTCGAGTTTTATATTTTCTGTCGGCATTTTCAGCGCGACGGCCGCCCGCCGCACGATAAACGACGCCTCCTCCAGACGCGCGGCGCGTTCGGTCGTCTCCGAATAAGTCGTCGTCTCTTCGCCGAGCAAATGTGAAATTGAGTTGTCTAAAATTCTTCGCTGATTGCGGCCGCGGACTTCGACGCGGTTGGAAAATCTTTTGTCCTCTGCTTGGAAGCGCACGCCCAAAAGCATTGAAAAAATTCCTTCGTTCTCGCGGAAGGCCTCTGTCAAATTTTCCGCGCCTTCCAAGACCGTGCCGTCCAGCCACGTGAGCAAAATGTCGTCGCCCTTGTCCGCCAAAAGTCTGAGCCACGGCAACTTTATCAGCTCTGCGAACCAGCGGCGCATAAAAATTTTCAGCTCGTCGGGAGAAACTTCATCGAACGTCAAAATTTTTAGCTGCGTGTCTTCCACGGCGTAGATGAGCGTTTCTGTTTCCTCGAATTCGTCCAAGCCGGGGAAGGCCGCCGCGCCCGCCTCAAGCTCAACCAAAAACTGCTGACGGAAGGAACCCGCCGCGCGTGTCACGGCGTAGACTTCGACTTTGCCGGATTCAATCAGCGCAAGACGTTCGCCGTCCTCCAGTCGAACGCGCTCGCCCGCCGTCAAAAATTTTTCAAAGCGGCTCAACTTCCTGGCTCCTTTCCTCAATCAATCTGCGATACGGGCCGTCGTGTTGAATCATTTCTTTGTGCGTGCCGCGTTCGACGACGACGCCCTGATGTAAAACAATTATCTCGTCGCAGTCGCGAATCGTCGAAAGTCTGTGCGCAACGATTAAACACGAACAGCCGCGCCGCCGAATATTTTCCAAAACGGTTTGCTCCGTCATCGGATCAAGGGCACTTGTCGCCTCGTCCAAAATCAAAAGCGACGGATTGTTTGCAAGGGCGCGCGCGATTTCCAAACGTTGACGCTGGCCGCCCGAAAAATTCAAGCCGCCCTCCGAAACTTCCGAGTCGTAACCTTTATCGAGTTGCAAAATGTCTTCGTGTATGCAAGCGTCCTTCGCGGCCTGAATGATATCGCTGCGCCGAACCGAATCATCGAACAGCGACAAGTTTTGCGCAATCGTCCCGGTGATTTGGAAAACGTCTTGGTCGACGGCGGAAATGGAATTGACGATGACGGCGCGGGGCAGCTCACGACGTTTAACGCCGTCGAAGCGAACCTCTCCGCTCCATTCCTCGTAAATGCCCGTGACGACTTTGGCGACGGTCGACTTGCCCGAACCGCTCGCGCCGACGACCGCCACCCAATGCCCCGGCTCAATGTGCAGAGACAATTTATTTATCAGCGGCTTTTCCAGCGGGCTGTAACCAAAATCAATGTCTTTAAGTTCAAGCTCGCCGTTCAAGCGGGCGACGGGCTCATCAGAAATTTTTTCTTCGCGACAATTCAAATCGTCAATCTCGTATTTGCGCACGTCGTTTAGTCTTTGCATTTGCATTTCGGTTGATTGAAGAGTCGAGCCCAAACCGAGCAGAGCATTGACGGGAGCCTGGAAACTTCCCATGAGCGATTGAAAAGCCGTGAACATGCCCGCCGTCAACGCGCCCTCCATAATCGAGAAGCCGCCGAGCGTCATAATCAACGCGCCGTTAATGCCGCCGAGGAGTGTCGGAATAATCGTCGCGGTCATCTGCCAAATCGCAACGTCTTGGCCTGCCTTTAAAACTTTCGCGCGATAACCTGCCCACTTCGCAAAAAAATCCGACTCGTTGCCGTTCGCTTTAATCGTTTCAATCATCATCAAGCCATTCATCGCCGTGCCATATTCTTTGCCCGCGTCCTGCTGAATTTTCATGTTCAAATCGGTTAAGTGACGACGGAGCGCGAAGAAAACGATTATATCGATTGCGGAAAAAAATACGCCGATTAAAGTCAGCGTCACGTCGTATTGGAGGAGGAGGAGCAAATAAAAAATCGCGACGAGGAAATTTAACATCGCCAACGCTGCCGGCCCCGACAATACGCCCGCGATTGATTCGTTGAAGTTGACGCGCGAGGCGACTTCGCCCGCGAAACGCTGATTGAAAAATTGCATGGGCAAACGCAGCAAATGCCAGAAGAAACTTGACGAATCCGCCAGCGTCAATTTTTTTTGCCAGCGCGTGAGGATAACCGCCTGCAACCAAGTCATCACGCCGCTAACGACCCAAGCGACCGTCATCGCCAGGCAGAAGTTAAACATCCAGCTCGTGTGCTTTTTCGCCAAAATGTCGTCGAGAAATACTTGAGTGAAGACGGGCGACGCCAGCCCCGGAATTATCATGCCGAGGTTGAGAAGCAAAATAAAAAGCACTGCCCATTTGTCGCGGGAAAGTTTTATGGCAACGTCTTTGAAAATATTGTAGCGTTCGCCTTCGGGCTTAAAATTTTCGTTCGGGACGACGCGCAACGCCACGCCCGTGTAAGACGTGCGGAACTCGTCCCATTTGACGGTTCGTCTGCCCATGGCCGGGTCGTTGAGATAAACCGTGTCGCCTTTAATGCCTTCGAGCACGACAAAATGATTGAACTCCCAGTGAATAATCAGCGGGAAGACCATGAGCTCTTTTAATCTGTCGGCGTTCCAACGATAGCCGTTTGCGTCGCAGCCGCGGTTGCGAGCCGCCCGAATCACGCAGCTTGCCTTGGAGCCGTCGCGATTGACGCCGCATTCTTGCCGCAACTTTTCCAGCGGCAGCCACAGCTTGTAATGCGACAAAATCATCGACAGGGACGCCGCGCCGCATTCGGTTGCTTCCATTTGCAAAATCGTCGGCACCTTGACGCGCGTGGTCGTTATCCCGAAAATTTCTTTTATCTTATCAATGAAACTCATCATCTGCTCCGTAACCACTGGCTGAGCTTGTAGAAAACTTTTTCAATCGGCGGTTTGCGTTCAATGATAATCGAGCCCGTGCAAAATGAGCCGGCCGTAACGGGTTTGTGTTCGCCGACTTTTGAAGTCCACAAGTAGCCGCTTTTATCGTCGGGGTCTTTCACGAGGTCGAAGACGACTTCCATGACCGACGAGTTTTGCGATTGCAAAATCCATTGCGCGAGTTGAACATTGCCGAGGTGCTGTTGAAGTCCGTTAATCGTTATCGGGTATTGAGAGACGCTGCGCACGACACCGATTAAACTGCCCGTCTGCGAAACGTCCGCTCCGTTGGGCGCGAGCTGAATCGGCATACCGGGTTCGATGCGTTTGCCTTTGTCGAGAGGAATGTAAAGCATGCCCGTCAAGTCTCCGCGGTTTTGAGTAATGCGGACAGAACAAATGGGAACGCCCGCGCTTATCATCGAGCCTACGTCAACCATAACCTCATCAACAATGCCGTCGTAGTCGCTGTAAACGTCTTCGGCCACGTCCTGTTGATAGCGTTTGGCGTCGTATTGATAAGCTCTGCCCATTGCGTCTTTGTCGCTGGAGGCAAGCCCCATGCCGTATTGAGCCATGCGCGTATCGGCAGAGCGTTCAGCTTGATCGACGTGCGCAATTTTGTCGCCCTTTTTAATCGTCATGCCGGGGCGAACGTAAAGCTTGCCAATTTTTCCGTTCGAGGTGTGTGTAATGTTCATCAAGCCCGCCGAGTCCATGATTAGCCCCATGCCTTCCGCTTTGACGGTGAACGCGCCGTAAATCGACCAGAGCACCACCGCGAACAGCAAAACGAAAATCGCGATTAACGCCATCCAACTGACGGGCGTCGTTATCGGCAACATCGTGTCCAACTTTTCGGGCGAACGAAGTTTATCGAGAGCTTCTTGGCTGAAGATTTGACTGTTCTGTTGTCTCATTTGCCGTCGCCCTCCATCAATGTCAATTCAACTTTCATTCCCTCTTTAAGTCCTTCCGACGCAGAAGTCACGACAGTTTCGCCTTCCTTTACGCCCCAAACAATTTCAACGTAAGTTCCGTCGTCCGCGCCGGTTTTCACTTCGCGCCGCTCCAAAGTGTTTTCGGGTGTCACGACGAAGACCGCGCTTCTGTTTGAATCGGTCATCGCGGCAAGCGGCACCGTCAAAAATTTTCGTGTCGTGTTCGAGATTAAGACTGCGCCGCTGTAAGCTTGCTGCTCCAAAAGTCCGACGCGATTATCAATTTCCAAAACAATTTTCCTCATGCTTGCGGGTTCGTTCAAAGGCGGCATGATTTCTGTGACAAGCACGTCGAAAACTTGAGCGTCGCCGCGATTGCCGGCCGCGTATTCCGTGTCGTAAGCTTTGCGCAAAATTTGATTGTTCTTGAAACTCAACCGAGCTGTGTCGCCGACGTGAAATCTTTGCGCGTTTTTGTCGTCGACGGGTAGAGAGAAAAATAATCTTGAAAAATTTCCGACGAGCGCAATGGGCGTGCCCGCCTGAACGTAGGAGCCTTGCTGACGATACAAAATCAAAACTTCGCCGTCGATGGGAGCCGTCACGTCTTGCCGCGCGGATTGAACCAATAATTGCTCTTTAACTGTTTGCGCCTCTTTCAAGGCCGCCTCCGACGCAAAGAAAGCCGCCTCCGCCTCGTCGAATTTTTCAAGCGAAGTTGCGTCACGTTCTCTTAAGCGAGTGTAGCGCGCGTAATTATTTCTGGCGTTTGCAAGTTGAGCTTCGGCCTTGGCGATTGAGCTGTCCGCCTGCTGAATTTTCAGCGGGATTTCGTCGTTGACCAGCGTGAAGATAACTTGACCGCGCCGCACACTTGAATTTTTTGACACGAAAATTTCTTCAATGCGCCCGTCAATCAAAGCAACGGCGTCGGCCATTTCCTCCGAATAAAGATTTACCGTGTCTAAAAATAATGTCGGGTGCATGTCGCGGACTTGAGCCTTTGCGCCTTGCAGAGGAACTGTTCGTTTTTCCATGCGCTCGCTGATTTGGTGCTCGCCCGTTTTGTTGAGCCACGCGCCGTAGCCGATAATCGCCACCGCGAACAACAAAATCAACACGAGCCCGACCATGTAAAGTTTTTTCATCTGCGCGCCTCCCTTCAACTTTATGCACACCGCGCCCATTTTAAATCACAGCCGAAATATTTTCAACCGTTGCCGTTAAGCTTTACAAGCCGCCGCCGATTGAGTATTATAAACGCAATCATCGAACAGGAAAGGCACACTTAATGGGCGTCATCGAAAAGACAAAAACCAAATTCAACGGCTTCCAAATTTCCACGAAGATAACTTTCGGATACGCGACGTGTTTTGCGATTTTGCTCGCCGTGATAAATTTCGTGATGTGGCTCGGCGTGATGAACGCGCTGTACCTTCCCGCCGAAAAAGCAATCCTCTACAGCATGGAGCGGATAAAAAAAGTTTTGGGCGAGCTGGAAAAAAATTATTCTTCTTTTAACCCGAACGCTTTTCACGGAACGCTGGTGGCGGGCGTCGTGCTTCGGGTCGTCGACGAGCACGGAGAAGTTTTTATCGACACGGACGAAAATTATCCTTCCGTCGAAAAATTTAACGCGGGAATTTTGAAGAGCCCGCCGATTTTTTCTTACGACGAATTCACCGTCGCCAAAATCGGTTCCGCGCTGATTTATCGTGCCGAAATGGATTACACGCACGACGACGAAACCGTCACGCTTTATTTTTTCCGCACGATAACTTCAGAGCTGACCCTTTTCGATAAGCTGGAAAAATTTTTGTTGATGTTGGACGTGTTGGGCGTTTTGCTTTCAATCGGCGCGGGATATTTGTTGAGCCGAAAAATTTTGACGCCGATAAAAACCATGAACGAGTTGGCGCGCGAAATTGCTTTTGAAAAAATGGGCGGACGAATTCCAATCGGCGCGGCCAACGACGAACTCAACGAGCTTGCAAAAACTTTAAACGAAATGCTCGACCGTCTGCAGGGCGGCATAAGCAAGCAGCAAAAATTTGTTTCCGACGCCTCGCACGAACTGCGCACGCCCGCCGCCGTCATCAAAGGTTACATCGACTTCATCGAAACTTACGGCACGACCGACGAAGCTTTGCTGAAAGAAAATTTGAAAGTCATCGGCTCCGAGGCGCAAAACATGCAAGCCCTTTTGGAAAATCTTTTGTTCCTTTCGCGCACCGACCAGCACAGACAAAAACTTCACAAAAAAATTTTGGACTTGGACGATATCGTCGGCGACGTGATGAGCAAAATGAAAACCGTCGTCAAAACGCACAAAGTCGAGCTCACAAAAAATCCGCCCGCAAAAATTTTCGGCGACGAAACGACCATTCGCCAAATGCTCAGAATTTTTTTGGACAACGCCGTAAAGTACACGCCCGAAGGCGGCACGATAAAAGTTTTCTCAAAGATTAACGGGAAAAAAATTTTGCTCAACATTTCGGATTCGGGCATCGGCATCGCGCCCGAAAATCAGAAAAAAATTTTCGACAGATTCTTCCGAATCGACAGCGAAGATTTGGTAAGCGAGGCGAACGGCAGCGGCCTCGGCCTGTCGATTGCGAAATGGATTGCCGACAGCCACGGCATAAAAATTTCCGTCGCGAGCACCCTCGGCAAGGGCACGACCTTCACGTTGACCGTTCCGATTTCTTCCGCCGAAAAATAATCTTCAGAAAAATTTTTCAATCGCCGCTGCCACTCCGTCGCTGTCGTTGTCGAGCGTCACGAAGTCGGCGATTTTTTTTATCTCGTCTTCGGCGTTGGCCATCGCCACGGAAAAGCCCGCCGTCTGCAAAATTTCTTTGTCGTTGTCGGCGTCGCCGAAGGCAATCGTCTCGTCCAAATTGATTTTCAAAAAATCACAAAGCTCAATCAAGCCCGAACCTTTCGTAACGTTGGCGGGCGACATCTCCAAGTTAAAAGCTTCGGCAAAACTTATCGACAAGTTCAAAGCGTTTATGCGTTCAAAATTTTTGTCGCGAGAAATTTTGTCGCGGTGATAAAGATTCACTTTGATGACTTCGCCGGGATGAGTGCGGACGTATTCTTTCGGGTCGTCGCAGCGTTCGCAAATTTTGTCGAACATGTTTTGATAAACGCCCATGCCGAACGCCGCCATATTTTGAATGTCTTCTTGGCGGGCGACGGATTTTTTTATCGTGTGCAAGTGGATCATTGCGCGCGTCTCCAGCCCGAAGTCAATCAAATTTAAAATCGTCGGCTCGTCGACTGCGTGAACTTTAACGGGCGCGTCGTTCGCGAAGTCGTAAATCATGCCGCCGCTGATAACTATCCCGTAATGAATTTTTTTGAAGTCGTCGCGGTACTCGGAAAGCTCCGCAAGGTTGCGGCCGGTGCTCACGACAACATAAACGCCGCGCGAAATTAAATCGTCGAGGGCAGCCTTCGTCCTCGGCGAAATTTTTTTCCGGGAATTTAAAATCGTGCCGTCCATGTCGAACGCCAAAAGTTTGTACTTCATTTTCAAAACCTCCTGCGAGGATTTTATCATAAGCTTGACGATTATGCTAAAATTTTTTGCGGAGGATTTTTTTATGACGGAAATTTTTTTGCTCGGAATTTTTTCTGCGGCGTTGCTGGCGTGCATTTTGTCGGACGCGTCGATTTTGTTCGCGCTGGTCTTCGGGCTGATGATTTTTTCTTTTTACGCCGCCGAACTCGGACACGCGCCGCGAAAAATTTTTTCCATGTGGGCGGCGGGCGTCCGTCCGATTAAATCGATTTTGATAACGCTCGTGTTGATTGGAATCATCACGGCGAATTGGCGGGCGGCGGGCGTCATCCCCGCGATAATTTTTTACACGGCGGATTTTTTTTCGCCCGAAATAATTTTGCTCATGACGTTTTGGCTCTGCGGATTAATTTCGACGTTGACGGGCACGGCGTTTGGAACGGCGGCGACAATGGGAATTATCTGCGGGTCGATTGCCGAAAGTTTGGGCGTGCCGACGTGGCTGACGGGCGGCGCGGTTTTGTCGGGCTGTTATCTGGGCGACAGGTGTTCGCCGATGTCGACGAGCGCGCTGCTTGTGGCGACGCTGACACGCACGGACATTTTTAAAAATCTCGTCGGCATGGTGAAGACTTCAATCGTTCCGTTCGTTTTGGCGAGCGCGTTTTATTTTGCGGCGGGAATTTTTTTCGCGGGCGAGGGCGCGGCGGTCGTCGACGCAAAAGAAATTTTCGCGCGTTCGTTCGAGATAAATTTTTTCGTCCTGCTTCCCGCAATTTTAATCGTCGTGCTGTCCTTGTTGAAATTAAAAGTTCAGCTGATGATGAGCGCGAGCATTTTGGCTTGCGCGGCGGTTGCGATTTGGATTCAAGACGCAAAAGTTTTCGAGCTGATAAAAATTTCTTTGCTGGGATATTATCCGAACGACACGGAGCTTGCAAAAATTTTGAGCGGCGGCGGAATAATTTCAATGGCGAACGTCGTGGCAATCGTTTGCCTGTCGAGTTGTTACGCGGGAATTTTTCAGGCGACGGGCTTTTTAAATCGTCTGCAAAGTTTGATGATAAGCTTGGGGAAAAAATTTTCGTCGTTCGCGAGCGTGTTGGTCGCCGCGACAATCACGAGCATGATAGCCTGCAATCAAACGTTGGCGATAATGTTGACGCATCAGCTTTGCAAAAAAGTTGAGCCGCGCGCAGAAATTTTCGCGATACAAATTGAAAATTCCGCCGTGATAATTTCTCCGATGATTCCGTGGTCGATAGCGAGCGTGATAGTTTTAATGCCAATCGCCGCGCCGAAAATTTCAATCTTGGCAGCGTGGTATCTTTGGCTGATTCCGATTTGTTTGCTGTTGAAAAAAAATAATCCTCCGCGATGAAACGGAGGATTATTTTCGAGAAAAATTTTTTTGCGCGTTGAATATGAGAGAGTCAGTCGCGCCGATTAATTAGCCTTCGCGAACCCAATTATGCGAGCCGCCCTTAGGACAGCTTTGGTTGCCTTTGTGCGGATTCGAAGCACTGGTGCCGTGCCCGCATTTGTTGCATTTGTAAAAAGCGGCGTGAGCGACGTTTGAGTCGGTGACTGCGGGTACGACGAACGCTGCAAGAAACGCTGTGAGAACTCCGATTGAAATTGTTGCAAACTTTTTCAAGATGATTACCTCCCGAAAAATATTTTTGAAACTTTTGAGGGAATCATAGCACGAAAAATTTTTCCTTTGGTGTCCTGCGAGGACAATTTCAAAAAATTTTCTGCCCGCTGAATTTGATTGTCACTCAAAACCGCTTGTGATAAAATGACGCCGCTAACGAAAGGAGATTTAGAAATGAATTCTATGGAGATAAAAAATTTTGGGATTATGGGTTACCCGGTCGGTCATTCGCTGTCGCCGCAAATGTACAAGGCAGCGTTCGAGGCGGCGGGCTTCGTGAATTACAATTACATTCCATTGCAAGTTCCCGCGGGAAAAATTTTTATGGCGGTCGAGGCTCTTAAAGGTTTGGACTTTCGCGGCGTGAACGTGACGATTCCTCACAAGACGACGATACAAAAATATTTGGACGCCATTGACGCGGACGCTCTGGTCATCGGCGCGGTGAACACGGTCGTAAACGACGGCGGAATGTTGACGGGCTACAACACGGACGTTGCGGGATTTTTGGCGGCGTTGGCCGAGGCGAACTTTTTGCCGGAAGATTGTCACGCGGTGATGTTGGGCGCGGGCGGCGCGGCTCGTGCAGTGCTTTGGGGCTTGTGCAAACGTCGCGCGGAATTTATCACAATCGGCGCGCGCAATCCGCAGAAGGCTCAAGCACTGGCGAACGATTTTTTGTCTTACGGAAATGTTGAGGGCTTCGATTGGAATTCGGACGAGTTCAAAGAACTTTTGCAGACGGCAGATATTTTAATCAACACGACGCCGCTGGGCATGTTCCCGCACGTGGACGACATGCCGCCCGTCGACTTGAAACTTTTGCCGGAAGGCGCGCTCGTCTACGACATAATTTACAATCCGATTGAAACGAAATTACTTCGCACGGCAAAAGAGCTGGGCTACCCGACGTTGGACGGGCTGTCGATGCTTTTGCTTCAAGGGCAAGAGGCTTATCGACTTTACACGGGCGAGCTTCCCGACATGAAAGTCATGACGGAAACTTTGAAAAAAATTCTTTCGGCCAAGTGAAGTTAATCATACTTTCTCTTTGTGCGTCCAAAGACGGGCGGTCGATGATTCGGGCGCATCGCTTTCATTCGGGCTGAAAATATTTTTTAGATTTAGGATCTACTTTTTCTTTGCGTGTCCAAAGAAAAAGTAGCAAAAAGAAAAGACACCTCGCGGGGGCGTTGCCGGTAATCGCTCCAAAGTTTCAGCCACCCGCAGCCGAATGTTGCCCGCTGAATTCGCATCACGCTCATTGCGCGGGCAGGCCGTCCATCCGGGACGGCCTCAAAGTTCGCGGCGTGATTTTTTTACGGAGAAAAATTTATGAACGACTTCGACGAGCGGTTGAGAAAATTAATTCACATGGAGCGGCACAACTTCGCGGGCTCTTCGTCGCGGGCGATTGTCGAGCTGGTGAATTTGCTTTTCGACTTCGCGATAAAAATGCGCGCGTCCGATTTGCACATCGAGCCGTTTGAAAAATCTTTGCGCGTGCGCTATCGAATCGACGGGCAACTGCAAGAACTTCACGAGCCGTTGCCGCTGTCTTTGGCGGAGCCGCTCACGTCGCGAATAAAAATTTTGGCGCACATGGATACGACCGCCGCCTTCCTGCCGCTCGACGGAGCAATCCACCTGGACAACGTGGAAATGCGCGTGGCCTCCATGCCGTCCGACGGCGCGGAAAGTTTGACGATAAGACTTTTGGACGCGTCGCCCGAACTGCACAGCTTAAAAGAATTGGGCTTCAGCGCGGCGAACGAAAAAATTTTTCGGCAGATGATTGATTCGGCGGCGGGCATGATAATTTTGACGGGGCCGATGAATTCGGGCAAGTCGACGACACTTTATGCCGCGCTGCGCGAATTGAATCGGCCGACACGTTCGATAATGACGCTCGAAGACCCGATTGAACAGCGCGTCGAAGGAATCAGCCAAGTGCAAGTCAACGAGAAAACCGGCTTGACGTTCGCGGCGGGCTTGCGGGCGATGTTGCGCATGGACTGCAACGTTTTAATGGTCGGCGAAGCTCGTGACGCGGACACTTCCAAAATCGCGGTGCGCGCCGCGCTCACGGGTCATTTAATCTTTACGACGCTCCACGCCAACGACTCTTGCAGCGCGCTCTTCCGCATGTTGGAAATGGGAGTTGAGCCGTATCTTTTGGCGGCGACTTTGAACGGCGTCGTTGCTCAACGATTGGTCAGGAAACTTTGCACTCAATGCGGCGGAAAAGGTTGTGAACATTGCAGAGGCACGGGCTACAGCGGACGAATTGCCCTGCACGAAATTTTGCGCGTCGAAAAAAATTTGCGCTCGCTGATAAGAATGAGCCGCGACCTCGACGAAATAAAATCTTCCGCGCTTGAGTCGGGCTTGAAAACTTTGGCGGACGACGCCGCAGAAAAAATCCGCGCGGGTTTGACGACGCCAGCCGAAGTTCGTCGCGTCTTGGGCGCAGATTTTTTGGAAGGAGCCGATTGACATGCTTAAAACAATTCAAAAACGGAAATTCAATCCGCAAGAAAATTTTTCAAAAAAATCTTGTGACAGCAAAGTAATTGACGATGCCTTCAAGGCTTTGCAAGAAATACAACAAGAAGCTCAACGCAACGGCACGTCGGAAATGACGCTCGAAGAGATTAATTTGGAAATTTATGCGGCAAGGCGCGAACGCGAGTCAAAGGATATTGATATGCGTAAACTTTTATTGGAAATTGGCGAAGAAGCAAAGCTTAACGGAACCTCGGAAATGACGCTCGAAGAAATTAACCTTGAAATTTTTTTGACTCGAAGAGAAATGGAAGCGCGGAGAAAAAAATGACTCGTTATGCTGTTATTGATACGAATGTTCTGGTTTCTGCAATGCTCAAACCCATTTCCATACCGGGCGAAATAATTAATTGCGTTGCGGACGAGAAAATTATTCCATTACTGCATAATGAAATTTTGACAGAATATGCAAGAGTGATTAATCGTCCGAAATTTAAATTTTCTCAAGAACATATTGAAAAACTTTTGAATAAGATTACAGTCCACGGAAAATTTATCGACGCAAAAGAATATGATGAAGACATGTCCGACCCGAAGGACAAAATTTTTTATTGGGTGACGCTCACGGCGCGGGAAGAGGTCGAAGCTTATCTCGTGACGGAAAATTTAAAACACTTCCCGATAAAGCCGTTCATCGTGACGCCGCGTGAGATGTTGGAAATTTTGGAAAGCGACGGTGATTGTTAAGTTGACGATTCGCGAAATTAAATCGGACGAACACGGCGAACTTGAAAATTTTTTGTACGAGGCGATTTACATTCCCGAAGGTCAATCGAAGCCGCCGCGAAAAATTCTTGAGCGACAGGAGCTTCAAGTTTACATAAAAAATTTCGGGACGCAGGCGGCGGACGTTTGCTTTGTTGCCGAAGTCGACGGAAAAATTGTCGGGGCGTGTTGGTCGCGAATCATGAACGACTACGGGCACCTTGACGACGAAACTCCGTCGCTCGCGCTGTCGGTCTTGAAAAATTTTCGGCGCAAGGGAATTGCAACCGCGCTGATGAAAAAAATTTGTTCACGCCTCGAAAAAAATTTTAAAAGAGTTTCGCTGTCCGTGCAGAAAGAAAATTCGGCGGCAGTCGCTCTCTATCAAAAATTAAATTTTAAAATCGTCGGCGAACGCGGCGAAGAATTCTTAATGGCAAAAATTTTTAAGCCCGCCAAAATGATTTGACACTGAAAAACAAATATGATTTAATCACAATCAGCACGTGTCGGCAATTGACTGAACTTATCGGACGATTGCAGGCATACTCGTTGGATGCAACGTCACGTTGCGCGGGTGTGGCGGAATTGGCAGACGCGCCGGACTTAGGATCCGTTGCCTTCGGGCGTGAGGGTTCGACCCCCTCCATCCGCACCATTTTAATTCGGGGAGGAAAAATTTATGCATTGGGCAGGACTCGTCATCGCGGCCTATCTTATCGGCTCGATACCTATGGGATTGATTTTCGGCAAACTCATTTGGAAAAAAGACTTGCGACGTTTCGGCTCGCACAACATCGGCGCGACGAACGCATGGCGGATTCTCGGCAGGAAAGCAGGTCTTTTAATTTTTATTCTCGACTTCCTTAAAGGTCAGCTCGGCGTGTTGCTCGGCGCGTATCTTTTTGCTTCGCCCGGCGCAATGGTCGTCGGCGGTCTGTTCGCCGTGCTCGGTCACATGTTCCCGATTTTTATCGGCTTCAGAGGCGGCAAGGGTGTGGCGACGGGTCTGGGTGTCATCGCCGCGCTCATGCCCAAAGTCACGTTGATTGTCGTTGTCGTCTGGCTCGTGCTCACTTTGATTACGCGCTACGTTTCTGTCGCGTCAATCATCGCGGCCGTGCTCACTCCGATTCTTGCGGCGGCCTTCAAAGAGCCGATAATTTATTTCCTGTTCGCGCTCGTTATCGCTGTCTTTATCGTCTTCCGCCACAGAGAAAATATTCAACGCCTCAAAGCCGGACACGAAAATAAAATTTAAGGAGCAAGCGTCATGATGAAGAAAATTTTTTTGCTCCTCGTGCTGATTTTTTTTGCGGCTCCCGTCGAGGCGGCGGACGACGATTTGCCGTTCGACACGCTGGCACTCGCTTGTCCCGCAGACGAAAGCTCAGTCCTTGCGCTGATTAAAATGAAATCGGACGGCTCGCTCGGCTTCATGGTCGCGGAAAAAAATGTGGAACCAATCGGACTGGTCTTCTATTCGCGCAAGGTTTACGACTTTTATTTGAACAAGGACACGTACGGCTATCCCCCATTGATTTTTAACATGATAATTCCTCAGCAGCAGCGCGGGCAACTCGACGACAATCTCGGCGAATGGAACGACAACGTTCACATCTTGCCGGTCTACGCGCTCTTCGACGTGCAGGACGGACAAGTCATTTGCGAAAAATCTTTTACTTCGGGGAAGGGGCTTAACCCTTCGCACTATCAAGCAAGAATTCAAAATCCGAATCACGTGAGGCTGATTGAAATTTTTATGACGTACATGCCGCGCCTCCATGAAATTGTAAAAAGCCAAAACATTTCCTTGCCGTAAAAAATTTTTTCCCCGTCAAAGCGGCGGGGATTTTTTTATTTAAAGTTGTGCAGGCTGAAAATTTTATGGTACAATTCGCGGAGAAAATTTTTTCGACCGGAGGTGCGGGCTTTGGATTATTTGATAGTGATTTTGATAACGGTTTCGGTAATCTTTGGCGGGAAGGCGGTTTGGGATTGGAAAAAAAATCGGACGCCGCGCTTGGATTTGACGGAGCTCGAAGAGGAGCGGGCGCAATATTTGCAGGAGAACTTCGACAAGGCGACCGCCGATTACAATTTTTTGGAGGAGGCGCGCGCAAACATTTCCGACCGCGAACTTTCTGCGCAGTTGCGACGACTTCAGCAGACGGCAAAAAGTCTTTTGGCTCACCTGGAAAAAAATCCTCAACGAATCGCGCTGGCCTACAAGTTCATCGATTATTATCAAGACCGCGCCGTTAAAATCGTCAAGCAATATCAAGAGCTGGAAGAAACGCATTTGTCGACGGGCAAGGTTGAAGACTTGAAAGCTCGCATGAAACGGACGCTGACCGCGCTCGACTCAGCTTATCAAGACCAGTTCGAACACGTCCTCAACGACCAAATTATTTCCGCCGACGCCGAACTGACCGTCATGGAGCAACAGCTCAACGCGGAAGGAATCGACACTAAAACAATCGACGTGGGAGCTGTCGACGAATACGGCAACGTTCGGATTGATACCGACCTGCTCGACCGCCCGATTGAAAATGCGACGCCGCGAAAATTTTTCCCGCAAGGAATGCAACGACGCAGGCGCGGTGAAGTCGACGCCCTGCCGCCGGAAATGCCTTTCCCGGAAGAAGAACGCCCGCACATCGTTGAAAAAAAATTAATTCAATCCGCGCTGGCAATTTTCCTCGGCTCGTTCGGCGCACACAAATTTTATCAAGGCAAAACTCTTCAAGGAGTAATTTATTTTTTGCTGTCGTGGACGCTTTTGCCGGGGCTAATCGGGACGCTTGAAGGGATTCGTTATCTGTTCATGCCCGTGGAAGATTTTTACACGCAGTACATTAAAAAAGAAAATCGCCGCGACAAAAATCGTCGGCGCAGATAATTTTTCGGAGGAGAGATAAAAAATGGCAGACATAAATCTTAACGACTTGATGGCGAAGAAAAAAGCTTCCGCGTCGACGGAGCAGGCAATCGTTCCCGTGGAGCCCGCCAAAGAAATCGCCAAAGTCACTCAACAAATCGAAACGCTCACGCCCGAAGAGAAAGCCAAAGTTCAATCGATTAAAGACGCAATCGACTTGACGGATTCGAGCACGCCGCTAAGTTTCGGGGCACCCGCGCAAAAAGAAATCGCGCAATTCTCCGACAGCATTTTATCCAAAGTCCGCGCAAAAGATTCGGGCGAAGTCGGCACGCTTTTAAACGACCTCGTCAGCAAAGTTAAAGGCTTCGACGTGACAAAAAAGAACGACAGCTTTTTGAGCAACCTGCCGATAATCGGTTCGCTCGTCAGCAAGGCCGATGATGTCATGCAGGGCTACGAAAAACTTTCGACGCAGGTAGAAAAAATTCAAGCCGGCCTGGAAAATTCCAAAGTCAAAATGATGGAAGACATCGTGATGTTCGACACGCTCTATCAAAAAAATTTGGATTACTTCAAAGACCTGCAACTTTACATTCGCGCGGGCGAAGAGAAACTCGACGAGATGCGCACGACGACTTTGCCGAAGTTGCGCGCTCAAGCCTCGGAGTCGGGCGACCCCATGGCCGTGCAAGTCGTCAACGATTTTGAACAGAGTGTCGACCGCTTCGAGAAAAAAATCCACGACCTAAAGTTAAGCAAAACTTTAGCGATTCAAACCGCGCCGCAAATCCGTTTGATTCAAAACAACGACAGAGTTTTAATCGACCGCGTGCAGTCCGCCATTTATCACACGATACCGCTTTGGAAAAATCAAATGGTTATCGCGCTCGGCCTCACCCGCCAAAAAGAAGTCATCGAACTTCAACGCGCGGTCAGCGACGCGACAAACGACCTCCTCCGACGCAACGCCGAAATGCTCAAGCAAAATTCAATCGACACCGCCAAAGCCAACGAGCGCGGCATTGTCGACATTGAGACCGTCAAGAAAGTCAACGAGGATTTAATTTCGACGATTGAAGAAACTTTGCGCATTCAGCACGAAGGACGCCAAAAACGTCAGGCGGCGGAAAAAGAACTCGTCGCGATTGAAGGTCGACTGAAGGACGCGCTCCTAAAGAACGCCACACGAGCTTAACATGGCAAAAATAAAAAAAGACCGGGCGTTCGTTCAAAATCGAATAATAAAGCTCGTCTTGCTGTTGTTGTTTTTAATGAGTATTGTCGTTTTCCGTTACGCTTGGCTGCAGCTCGTTCAAGGCAGCGAACTTTCCGAAAGAATGCGTTATCAAGTCGGGCACGATTATTCCGTTCAGTCGCCGCGCGGAGCAATCGTCGACAGGAACGGCCGCGAACTCGCCGTGAGCACGATGACAAAATCTTTGTTCGTCGACCCGAACCACGTGGAAAATCCTCAACAGCTTGCCGAAGATTTATCGCCGCTGATAAACAAGAGCGTCGAAGATATTTTGGAGGATATAAAAGTCGGCGGCGGTTTCGTTTGGGTTAAGCGGCGGCTGGAGCAATCGGAATACGAAGCGATTCGTCTTTTGATTCGGGAGAAAGGTTACGCCGTGTGTCTCGGCTTCCGCGACGAGGCAAAAAGATATTATCCAAACGACGTGCTCGCCGCGAACGTTTTGGGCTTCGTCGGCACGGACGACAAAGGCCTCGACGGAATCGAACAGGCTTTGGACAAATACATCAAGGGCGAAGTCACAGAGTCTTTCATCTACGCCGACACGCAGGAACGCCCGATACTCGAATCAATTTTTACGCCGCGCGGCTACCAGGGCGACAGGTGCAAGACGATTCAGCTTACGATTGACAGCGCGATTCAATTTATCGTCGAACAGGAACTTGATAGAGCAATGGCGGAGAACAGCCCGCTTGCGATAACTTGCATTGCAATGGATCCGCGCACGGGCGAAATTTTGGCTATGGCAAATCGTCCGACGTACAATCCGAATCGTTTTTGGGATTACGACCAAGAAATTTGGAAAAATAAATCCGTCTCCTCGATTTACGAGCCGGGCTCGACCTTCAAAGCCGTGGTGGCGGGCGCGCTCTTGCAGGAAGGTATCGTCGCGCCCAATCAAGTTTTCGTTGACCCGGGCTACGTAATTTTTTCCGGCAAGAAAATTCAAAACTGGAACGGCGCGAGCTTCGGCACGGTGACTTTCGCGGACGTGGTTAAGCAATCGCTCAACACAGGCTTTGCGATTTTCGGCTACGACTTGGGCGCGAAAAAGTTAATCGAATACGCGCGGCTGTTCGGCTTCGGAGAAATTACGGGCATTGAACTTCCCGGCGAAGAGGCGGGCATTTTGTACGAGCCGCAAGATATGGTTGATTCGGATATCGCCACAATGTCAATCGGTCAGAGCATTGCCGTCACGCCGCTCCAACTGATAACTGCCTTTTGCGCCATTGCCAACGACGGAATTTTACTTAAGCCGTATATCGTCAAGGCAATTAAAAATGCGAACGGCTCCACTTACGCCGAAACGCACGTTAAAGAAGTTCGACGCACGATTGATTCGGCCACGGACAAGACTTTGGTCGGCTTGCTTGAACAGGTCGTGGCGGCGGGCGGCGGCGGTAAAGCTTCAGTTCGCGGCTATCGTGTGGCGGGCAAGACGGGCACCGCGCAAAAAGTCAACGAATACGGCGGCGGCTACGACGAGGGAAAATATATTGCATCGTTTTGCGGCTTCGCGCCCGTGGAAAGTCCGCAAATCGCTCTGCTCGTCGTGATTGACGAACCTTACGGAAGTTTTTACGGCGGACAGATTGCCGCGCCCGTTGCCGCCAGAATTTTTTCGCAGGTCTTCCGTTATTTGAGGATTGAACCTTCCGACGCGCCGCTCGGCCTCGACACGGACGATATCGGCGCGGATGTCGGCGTCGGCGACGCTTCAATCAGAGACTTGCCGCGCAGAGAAACTCCTAAAGAGCCTGAAACGAAAATCGAAACGCCAAAAGAACAACTCGCGCCCGAAGCCGCCCGCGTCCCGAATTTTTATGGCAAAAGTATTCGGGAATCGGCGCGCCTCGCGAACGAAGCGGGAATTTCTTTCACGGCGGAAGGTTCGGGCTTCGCGGTCAGTCAAAGTATCGGCGCGGGCGAAATCGTCGACAAAGGCACCACCGTCAAAGTTCAATTCACTCCGTAAAATTTTTTAGCCGTCCAAAATTTCAGGCGGCGATTTTTTTTGCGGGGATTTTTTTTCTGCGCGCTGTGATAAAATGTTTTCAAAAATTTTGGAGTGATGATTATGATTGACGTTAAAATTGATGACAATGACATCGCGAGGCTGTTGAACTTTTACAAACAGGAAAATTCCGAGCTCAAAGCACAAAATGAGGCTCTCCGCAATGAAATCACCGATTTGAAACGCCGCCTCGAAAATCTTCAAAGCAATGAGCAAAACGCCGCTGAACTGTCGGAAGACGATAAAAGCAAACTCTTAGCTCAAAAAATAAATGAAGCTTGGGAACTTTTAAGCAGAAAAGATTATGAAGTCGCAATTAAACTTTGCAACGAGATTATCGGAATTAATCCGAATTATTATCGAGCGTACTTCAAGCGCGGCTTTGCTTATGACAATTTAGGAAAATACGAGCAAGCGATTCAAGATTACGACAAAGCTATCGAACTTAAGCCGAATTATACAAATGCTTATTTCAATCGCGGCAATGCTTATTATGATTTAAAGCAATACGAGCGGGCGATTCAAGACTACGACAAAGCTATCGAACTTAAGCCGAATTATACAAATGCTTATTTCAATCGCGGCAATGCTTATTATGATTTAAAGCAATACGAGCGGGCGATTCAAGACTACGACAAAGCTATCGAACTCAAGCCGAATTATGCGGTTGCGTACTACAATCGCGGACTTGCTTATCGTCACTTAAAACAATACGAGTGGGCGATTGCCGATTTCAACAAGGTGCTTGAACTCAATCCGAATGATTATGCGGCGTACAACAATCGCGGTTATGCTTATTACAATTTAAAACACAAGAATCGCGGTTATGCTTATTACTATTTAAAACAATACGAGTGGGCTATTCAAGATTTCGACAAAGCTATCGAACTCAATCCGAATTATGCGGCGGCGTACAACAATCGCGGCAATGCTTATTACTATTTAAAACAATACGAGCGGGCTATTCAAGATTACGATAAATATATCGAACTTAATCCGAATGATGATGCGGCTTACTACAATTACTGCAATGCTTGCGTTAGACAACACGAGCAGGCTATTCAAGATTACTCCAAGGCCATTGAACTCGACCCGAATGATGCGGAGGCGTACAATAATCGCGGCCTCGCTTATCAAAGTCTCGGTGACGAAGAAAAAGCTCAAGCCGACTTCGCAAAAGCAAAAGAACTCGGCTGCAACGACTGAAATTATTTTAAGCAAAAAAAATCCTCCGCACGTCTCGGAGGATTAATTTTTTTAAAGCAGACGATTGCCCGTGTCGAAGTCGTACAAACTTTCCGCCTCGTCGATGATTTCTTCAAGCTCGGCGCGGGCGGAAAATTTTTTCATGTTGCGCCAAAAATTTTCTCGGTGGACGACGACCGAACGAATGAACGCCGCCGCGTAGTCGGGAAAAATTTTTTCAGCGTCGAAGAGCCGCCAAAAATTTTTTACGCTGTCTTCCGTCGCAATGTCGTATTCGATTCGGTGAATGATTCTGGAAAATTCCGCGCGGACTTCGCTCGTGAACATCGACTTTAACAGCGCAAGCTCCGGCATGGAACGCGACGCCCGCACCAACCAAAATTCCGTTTGCAAGTCGTCGTCGAAGTTGTCGAAGCCGCAAGTCAGCAGCCGCTCCAAAAATTTTGGCGGCGATTTTTTTTTCAGCGGCAAAAAATTTACTTCCTTGTAAAACGACGCGTAAAGCAGCCGCTCAAATTCCGTGCGCGTGTAAAGCCTCGAAACGATTCCGCCGAACGCGCCGCGCATTAATTTTTCCAAAACTTTCCAGTGGCGAATATTTCTGAAACTCGTCAGCCAACAGCCCGTCTGCTTTATGTACTTTGAAAAGCCCGCCGCGATGTCTTGCGGGTTCGTGACGACCTCCAAAGTCAAGTCGCCGATAATCGCGTCGAAAAATTCTTCGGGGAAGGGCAGCCGCTCCTCGCGATAATCCAGATAAAAAATTTTCGCGGCGTCGGAAAAAAAATCTTCGTTCGCCGTGACAAAAAAAATTTCAGCCGCCGAAAATTTTTCGCGCAACTCTTCAAGGTACGAAAAACTTTCGACAACCAAAATTTTCTCGAAAAAATCTTCGCCGCTTAAAAAATTCATCAAGCTCGGTTTAATTTCTTCCACGTTAAACCTCCGGGTTGAGTTCGTCGCCGTACTCGCGAAGAAAAATTTTTTGGTAGCGGCGATATTTCGGGTCAAGCGGTTTTTCTTTCGGGCAATGAATGCACCAAAAATCTTCAGACTGATTCGGCACGACGACTTTGTAGCCCGCGCGGCTCATTTCCTTGCAAAGGGACGTGTCGTACAAATGCCAGCCGTCGAATAAATCTTCGCGCCACGGCAAATCATATTGCGTCGCCAAAAAAAGTCCGTCGACCGACTCGACAACTTTATAATCGCCTTCGGGCTCGGCGCACTCCGAATCGACGACGCTTTCGGGTTCGCAGGCGTGAAGCACTCGTCCGTAAGTTCTCATGCCGTCCCACCAAACGCCTGTCTCCGGAAGATTCACGCAGCCAATCACGCCGACGACGCCGATTGACTTGTCGGAAAAAATTTTCAGCAGGTCGGCGATTAAATTTTTATTCACGACGAAAGTGTCTTGGTGAAGATAAATTTTATACTTCGCGTCGGAAATTTTCATCGCGCGGTTGTATCCTTCCGTCATGGATTTTGCGTCGCGCACGTCGAAAAATTCTGCGGTCATGCCGTCGGGAATTTTCAAATGCTCAAGATAAAGGCGGCACTCGTCGTACCACCAATCGCTGTTCACGCAGGTTATGAACGCAATTTTTTTTTCGTTAAGCAAAAAATTTTTCCTCCGTTCAATCACTGATACTTGAGCTTGAGCGCGGCGTTGACGAATTCGCGGAAGAGCGGGTGCGGATGATTAGGGCGCGACTTCAACTCGGGATGAAATTGAGAGCCGACGAACCACGGATGAATTTCTTTTTGCAGCTCGATAATTTCAACCAAGCTGTCGTCGGGGAGCACGCCCGCGATTATCATTCCGTGCGCTTGAAAAATTTCGCGGAACTTGTTATTGAACTCGAAACGATGACGGTGACGCTCGCTGATTTGTTCCTCGCCGTAAGCGTCAGCCGTGTGCGTGTCGTTCAAAACTTTGCAGGGGTAAGCTCCCAAACGCATCGTCCCGCCCTTTTGCGTCACGTTGAGTTGAGAATCCATCAGCGCAATGACGGGGTGTTCGGTGTCGGGATTGAACTCGGTCGAGTTGGCGTCGGCGAAGTTGCAAACGTTGCGGGCGAATTCAATCGCGGCGCACTGCATGCCCAAGCACAAGCCGAGGAAGGGAATTTTATTTTCGCGCGCAAAAGTTATCGCTTTAATTTTTCCTTCAATGCCGCGGTTGCCGAAGCCGCCCGGCACGAGAATTCCTCTGCAGCCGCTGAAAATATCTTCCAAGTCGACGTCGGGATTTTCAATTTTCTCCGCGTTGACGAAATTTATTTTGACTTTGGCACTGTGTTCGATGCCGGCGTGATGAAGAGCTTCGACGACAGAAATGTAAGCGTCGGGCAGCTCCACATACTTTCCGACGAGCGCGATTTTGATTGAGCGTTCGGGATGATTAATTTTGTAAACCATGCGCCGCCACTCTTCGAGCTTGGGCGGGCTTTGCGGCAGATTTAATTTTTCCAAAACGATTTTGTCGAAGCCTTCGTTTTCCATGATGAGCGGCACTTCGTAAATCGTCGAGGCCGTTCGATTTTCTATCACGGCGTTCTCGTCCACGTCGCAGAAGAGAGCAATTTTTTTCTTCAGCTCGCGCGTTATCGGATAATCCGTTCGACAAACCAAAACGTCAGGCTGAATTCCAATCGCGCGAAGTTCTTTGACGCTGTGTTGAGTCGGTTTTGTTTTGAGTTCGCCCGCTGCGCCGATGTACGGCAAAAGTGTCACGTGAATGTAAAGCGAATCGTTCTTGCCGACTTCTTTTTTCACTTGACGAATCGCTTCCAGGAACGGCAAACTTTCTATGTCGCCGACGGTGCCGCCCACTTCCGTTATCACGACGTCGGCGTTGTCCGCTTCCGCCACGGCATAGACCCGCGCTTTAATTTCGTTCGTCACGTGCGGGATAACTTGAACGGTCGAGCCGAGGTAATCGCCCTTGCGCTCTTTGGACAAAACAGACCAATACACTTTGCCCGCCGTCGTGTTCGAGTGTTTGCTTAGATTAATGTCGATGAATCGTTCGTAGTGACCCAAGTCCAGGTCGGTTTCCGCGCCGTCGTCGGTCACGAAAACTTCGCCGTGCTGGTACGGGCTCATTGTGCCGGGGTCGATGTTGATGTACGGGTCGAACTTTTGAATCGTAACTTTCAGGCCGCGACTTTTTAAAAGTCTGCCGAGCGATGCTGCCGTGATTCCTTTGCCGAGCGACGAGACCACTCCGCCGGTCACAAAAATATATTTAGCCATTTTGTCCTCCTTTAACTGCTTTATTTTTCTGTGATTGATTCGGGCTGTCACGGCTTTTTCCTGCAAAAAAAAAATTCCTCCCGTGACATCAAATGCCGCGGGAGGTCTGTTCAAATCTTACTTAATTTTTCGTGCGATAGTTTACAAAGTTTCGAGTGCTTTTGAAAGTTGAAGTATCAAATTGTCTTTGAAATTATTTGGTGAGTGAATTTTTATTTTATTGCAATGTTGTCGAAACCACCCGTAAAGTTGTTCGGTTTCGCCGACAAAAATCGTTGCGCGAAATTGTCGTTCGTCGCCGAAAGCTTTACCGGTCGGCGCAAGCCCTGCAATTTTGTTGTTCATGAACCGTTCAATAACTTTTTCGATAAAACTTTCCGGGAAACTGATTTTCAGTTCAATCGGAGGAGCGGAGCTGTTCATGTGTCGTCGGAGAGAGAAATTTTTTTCCGATTGAAAATCTTCTTCTTGAATTTCAATTTTGCTTATCAACTTCAACTTAAAATCTTTCGGCTCGTCGCAAACTTTTGCCGTCAAATACAGTTCGTCGTCTTTGCGGATTACGAAATACGGAGACGCCGTGACTTCTTGCCAAGTTTCAATAAAGCTGTCTTGCTTCAAGTTGAATTTTATTTTCTTGCCTTCGACTATTGCTTTACAGATAATTTTAATTTTTGAGAGGATTGACTGCGTTGTTTCTCGTGGCTTGTCTTCAATTTTTATTTGCCGTTCAAAGCTGTAGAGAATTGAGCCGCCGTCTGTGTCGGTCGCAGATTTTAATCTGTCCAAAATGTTTTTCTTTTCGTCGACGCTCAGGCTTGCCGTTTGATAAATCGCTGCACCCAAGACGCTCGCGGCTGCCGTCGACAACAGGTGGTCTGCGTTATAGTAGCCTCGTTTGTTGTCCTCGTGCCGTTTTATTTTGTAGAGGCCGCTCGTTTCAAGGGCTTTAACTTGCCGGTGTATCGTCTGCAAGCTTAGCGGTTTTTCTTCCGGCTCGTCATTAAAAAGTTTTTTCCAAGACGATTCCACTTCGCTTTGAATTTGTCTTGCCGTCTTCGGAGCTTCACGGTCGCTTTTTTTCAAAGATTCCACCATGAGCACGTGTTTAATAAAATTGTCAGCCATAATGTCCTCCTGTGTGTTTGTCAAAGAGCAAATACTTACCTGCATAAAATTTGATTGTGTTGCCAAAAAATTCATTGAATCGGTCGACGAAACTTTTTATACTACGCTTGAAAAAATTTTTACATGATACTTCAACCTCCCGCTTGTTCTTTTAAAACTAAACAAAACATATTTTACGTCAAAAATTTTTACTGTCAAGTCTTGTTGCCAAACGAAAGGAGAAGTCAAAATGCATTTCAATTTCTTTAGGCCGATTTATTTTACCGTTGCAGATACGGATCCGCAAAATCCGCCGAAAACCTTCGAAGAGTTTCGGGAACGTTGCGACGATATTAAAAGAGAGATTCCCGCACAAGGCGATAACAAAAGTTTTGCCGAAAAGATTTTTACGTTTTTCAAAGATTGCGGATTAATCACACCGGCGAACGTAGCTTTCCTTAGTAACAGTTTCAGTTGCAGAAGAGAATTTTTTTATCCGATGAATCCTTTGGGCGGCGTCCTGCGCAAGGTCGGTTTATCGATGGGCAATCCCGCTAAATATTATTGCTCCAAGAACAGAGGGCGTGCCGTAGTTTGTGAGGGCGAGGTCTACTATATCTCAAACTACTGGTTCGACACCTCTGCCAACACGAACAAAGCCGAATTCTATAATTGGGTCATTAACAGAGCTTTGGTTAATCTGGATGTGCCTCAGGATCTGCGAGCAAGAAAGCTTCTGTATAACCCTTATCAAATTTGAAATAAAAAAATTTTTTCCCGTACATAAGTCCTCTGCATGGTTTATAATCAGCGCAGCAAAGGGGGAATGCTTATAGAGGAGCGGCGTTAAGGAACTCAAAGCGGAGCGGCTCCAAGCTCAAAAAGTAACTCCAAGGTCTTCATAGACTTTGACAAGGAGAATAACAATCTCCGAACGTGCAAGGCAGCGGGGGACGTCAAGCGGCGTCCCCGGCGGCTGCGAAAAAAATTTTAACGGAGGAAAAAAATTGTGAGAGAATCAATCAAACAATGGGCTGCGGCGGGCGACCCGAACGCAATGATTAAGCTCGCGGAAATTTATCTTGAGGAAGGCAAGATTGATGAGGCAAAAAATTTTTTGGAGCGGGCGGCAGAAAAAAATTATCGCCCTGCAGCAATGAAGCTCGCCAAAATTTTTCACGCGGAAGACAACTTGCCCCAAGCCGTCACGTTTTATAAAAAAGCCGTCGAACTCGGCGACGTGGAGGCAATGGACACACTGATTAAACTTTGCGCGGACGACAAAGAAATTTTGGATTTCGTGTTGGAGAACATCAATAAACGCTACGACGATATTTATAACACGGATATTGGCCGCGTGTTTTTCTTTGGCAGCATGAGAAATGAAGAATACACTCCGCAATACGGCGCGGCAGTCGAACGGCACAGAATCAGAAATAAAATTTTGCAACTTAAAAACAAGGAGGCTTGATGATGATAAACGAAAAATCTTTAATCAAAAAAGCTGAAGCGTGCGACATTGAATCGATTAAAGCTTTGGCGAAATATTACGACAAGAAGTCGGGACGCTGGACGGAAGAGCCGAAAGTCGGAGAGAGTGTCAGCATTAAAGAATTTTTCGCGAACGTGAACAGAGAAGAAGACGAACCTTTAAAAGAAAAAGCTTTTAAGTGGTTCATGAAAGGAGCCGAGCT
Organism: uncultured Selenomonadales bacterium; assembly: GCA_946408105.1. Classification (GTDB taxonomy): domain Bacteria; phylum Bacillota; class Negativicutes; order Selenomonadales; family Selenomonadaceae; genus Quinella. The sequence goes on from CAMJQS010000005.1 coordinate 35,825, forward strand.
TGGCGACCCCGAATGCATGTATGAAGTCGGCTACAGACTTTACGACAACATCGGTTGCGAAAAAAAAGCCTGGCCGGAAAACGGAATTGAGGCGTTCGATTGGTATTTAAAATCTGCGCAGGCCGGTCACGTGCCCGCAATGAGAATCACGGCTTACATGTACGGCGGGCTTGCCGTCGAAAAAAACGAGCCTGAAAGTTTTCGCTGGTATCTTAAAGCCGCCGAACTTGGCGATAAAATTTCCGCCGCCGAAGTTGCCAAATACTACGCGCTGGGAACGGGCACAGATAAAAATTTGGCGGAGGCCGATAAATGGCTGGCGACTCTCAACGACGAAGATTATCGCAATACGATTCACGAGCTGACGAAAGGGAACAATCCCGATAAAATTATGTGGCTCGACAAACTGATTGCTTTGAACGACCCGCTTGCCATGAAGAACAAAGCCGACGTTTATGCAAAGGAGAAAAATTTTTCTGCGGCGTTGGAACTTTACATCAAAGCCGGCAAGAGTAAGCCCGGCAATTACAACACCGAAATTTTGGCGGAAGCTCTCGTTCAGGCCGGCAATATTTACTACACCGGTGAAACAGGCGAACAAAACTTTGACAAGGCGTTGAAGTTCTATTCGATGGCGGCGCGCAAACGATATATCAAAGCCATGGTTCATTGCGGCAAGCTGCTTTACCAACGCGGAGAATTTGATGAGGCGGAAAAATATTTTTTCAAAGCTGCAACCAGGCGTGAAAATTTTATGTTCGTCAATCGAATCAATGCCGTCGCCCGCGAATACATGGGGCATATCTGTTCTCGGCGCGGCGACATGACGGGAGCTTATTGTTGGTATGCGTTGGCGGCGGAGGATTACAACAATCAGGCAATGAAGCTCAAAATGGCCGACGCTTACTTTTACGGCGACGGCGCGCCAAAAAATATTCAACGGGCTCTTGAGCTCTACAAGGAGGCGGGGCAGTATCCGTCACATGAATATTATTTTGAGGCGCAGACGAAGCTCGCTTGGATTTACGAACTTGGGCAAGGCGTCGATAAGAATTCGGCTGAGGCGGAAGAACATTGGAAAAATTTGCGCGAACTTGATAAGGAGGAAGATTAAACATGGCTAAAAAATTTACTTTGATTCTCGACGACGGCGAAGTGAACATCAACGGCACCGACGAGGAAATAAAAAAGGCGTTGAATGTTCTGGGCGATTTTCTTTTGGCGGACGATACGCTTCGTGCGGCAAACGTTCGGGTGTTGGTCGAAATTGCTCACTACTTCAGAAACAGCGGCAAGGAAAATGCCGAAGATTGGGCGATTGCCAAAAAATTTTACACGGCGGCCGAAGAACTCGGCGACCCGGAAGCGTCGGACCTTCTGACGGACTTTTTTAAAAACCCGCTGATTGTCGAGGCGATGTGGTTGCGTGCGGCAGACAGGAATTCGCCTGCCCCCGTGAACAACTTGCAGGAAGGCTACGAAGAGCAGGCGGCTTATTGGCGGAAGAAAATCGCCGGCGAGACTGCCGCGGCGGACGACGAAGAAATTTTGAATTCCGGCCGCTTAACTTTCTTCAACGTGTATAAGCGCGCCTTCGAGGGCGACTTGGACGCCATGAAAATTTGCTTGGAGTTCTGCGAGGAAGAACTTGCCTATTGGAATAAGCGCGATATCTGATTAAAAATTTTTATCCGTGATAAAATTGCCGAGTGTTTTGCAAAGTTAAATGCTCGGCAAATTTTTTTGGAGGAATTAAAAATGAGTGACGAAAAATTTTTTATCGACGGCGCAGAAAAAATTATTCCGTCGGTGAACGATTCGCCTTACAAAAGAATAATCGCGATTGGTGACGTGCACGGGAAATTTTCCAAGCTTGAGTCTTTAATAAAAAAAATCTCCGTGACCGACGAAGATTTAATAATTGTTTGCGGCGATTTTATCGACAGGGGAAATGAAGTCGCCGAGGTTCTCAAATGGATTATGGAGCACAAAGACAAAAGCAATTACATTTTTTTGCGCGGCAACCACGAACAGATGATGCTTGACGCTTTTAAGTCGTCGGGTAAGTCAAAAATTAATTGGATAATAAACGGCGGCAAGGCGACGCTGTCGGCTTTGCGCGAATTGAATTCAAATAAGATTATCCCCTTCAATGACGTCTTGAATTTCGCGGACAAATTGCCGTTGTCTTTTTCGATTAAAGTCGGCGGACGAAATTATTTTTTCTGTCATGCGGGCATCGATTCAAGTAAGCCGCTCGACAAGCAAGACGAATATTTTTTGCTGTGGTCGCGTGAAAATTTTTTTTATCGCTACGAAGGCAACGACGTGATTGTCGTCGGGCACACGCAGATAAAATATTATTTCGATTACGACATAAACAATCCGCGCCCGATAAAAATTCCCGGAAAAAATATCGTCATGCTCGACACGAGTGCTTGCGCTCGCGGCGGCAGGCTATCGGCGGTGGATTTATTGAGCGGACAATATTACCAAAGCGATTCGGACGCGACGGGCGATATAATTTTTCTCTGCGCAGGAAATACTTGTCGTTCGCCCATGGCAAAATATATCATGCGGCACCTGCTGAAGAAGGCCGGGCTTGCAAATAAAATTTCAGTCGACTCGGCGGGCTGCTTCACTGACGGCGGCTCGTACATGAGTGGCGGAGCTCGTCGGGCATTGGAAGACAACGGAATTAATTTTCAAACGCATATCTCGAAACCTTTCATGGAGCGCGAATATCAAAATTTTAAACTCGTCGTTGCTTTGGACAGAAATGTATTTGAAAGAGCCAAAGAAATTTCCGTCGGCGACTCGAACAAAAAAATTCGGTTGCTTGAAGTGGAAGACCCTTTCGTCACGGGCGATTACGAAAAAGCTTACAAAGAAATTTTTAAAATTTGCGAGAACATCTTAAAGGAAAAGGACAAGAGCTTTTAAATTTTTCTCTTGTCCCGTTTAATTTTTCTATTATGTTCAGCTCGTCTTGGCGGCCGTTTTGGTCGTCGCGCGCGAACGTTTTGTTTCGGGCGGATACCAATCGGTTAAGCCCCAAAAACCGTCGCCCGCGTGTTGAAAGCGGCTGTCCATGTTAATCATCGTGTAAATTTCGGAGATGGTAACCGCTTCGTTTTGCACGGCGATATTTTTTTTCTCGATTACTTGGCGAATCAAATTTTTAAAATAAATCGGATTGTCCTTGCCCGCCGCGCTGAGAATTTGGTAAGCAAGGTCGACTTCAGAAATATTTTCTTCCATTAAAAAGTTCCTCCCAAATTTTTTAAACTGTCGATGACACAGGCGCAACCGAGGCGCACGTGTTGCATGACGAAAAGCATTTTTTCTTCGGGCAAAGAGACACAACCTCCCGTCCACGGCTTAGCGGGATCGAAACAATGCATGAACAGCGCAGAGCCTTTGCCGGGCACGCACGCGGAATTGTAGCCCATGTTCAAGCCGTAAATGTAATGCGGGTTGTAATCAATCAAGTGTTCGCTGTTGCCCGTGTCGAAGTTGGCGGGAGCCTCGCGCACGTCGACGAACTGATTGTATTTGTAATTCCAATCGCCCGACCAGTAATGATTTTCGTTGACTTGAACGTAAGAAATCGCGCAACCGGGGTCGGGCGCGATGCCGAACGCGTAATCGAAATGAAATGTGCCGACGGGCGTTTTGTTGTCGCCTTCTTTAACTTTGCCCAGGCCGTTCCTGCCGATGAAGCCGGGCGTCGTCATAATCATTTCCCATTGCCCGTCAATCTTCTCGTGCATGGAAATCCAAGCAGTCGTCCCTTGAATACCGGCCACGACAACCATTTGCTCCGAATCACGAGCGGCGGGAAGATTTTTTATCCACTGCGGCGAAGGAGTTGCCGCCTGCGCAGATTGAAAAGCAAACATTATCATCACCACCAACGCCAAAAAAATTTTTCTCATTAAAGCTTGCCTCCAAGTTCTTCAAGTGAATCGATGACGCAAACGCAATCGGGGCGCACGTGTTGCATGACGAAAAGCATTTTTGATTCGGGCAAAGCAATGCCGCCGCCCGTCCACGGTTTGGCAGAGTCAAGGCAACGCATAAAAATCCCGAAACCTTTGCGGGGCGTGCACTCGGCGTTGTAGTCGAAACTCAAAGCGTAATTGTAACTCGGAGCGTAATCAATCAGATGTTCGCTGTTGCGCGTATTAAAATTGGCGGGAGCGGAGCGCACGTCGACGAACCGGTTGTATTTGTAATTCTTATTGCCTGACCAGTAATGGTGTTCGTTGACTTGAACGTAGGGAATCGCACAGCCGGGGTCGGGCGCGATGCCGAACGCGTAATCAAAATGAAACGTGCCGACGGGCGTTTTATTGTCGTCTATTCTGATTTTGCCGATACCGTTCTTGCCGATAAAGCCGGGCGTCGTCATAATCATTTCCCATTCGCCCGCAGAATTTTTTTCGTGCATGGAAATCCAAGCGGTCGTGCCTTCAATGCCGGCGACGACAACCATTTGCTCCGAATCTTTTGCGGCGGGAAGATTTTTTATCCATTGCGGCGAAGGTTCCGCCTGCGCACTCTGAAAGACAAACATCATCAACGCCACCAACGCCAAAAAAATTTTTCGCATTAGTTTACATCCTTTCGGGTGCGGAGACTCCAAGCAAATTCAGCGCGTGAGCAATCGTGTGACGAGTGACTTTGAGCAGAGCAAGACGAGCAACCGCCAAATCTTTTTCCACGCCCAAAATCCTGCAGTCGCGATAAAAGCCGCTGAAGGTCGAGGCCAAATCGTAAACGTAGCGGGCGATTCGTTGCGGCGCGTATTCGGCGGCGGCCTTCTCAATTTCGTCGGGGTACTCAAAAATTTTGTTAATCAAATCGATTTCCGCCGTCGAGTTCATCAGCGAAAATTTCGGCTCGCCGTCAATGCTCAAGCCCGCCTCCGCCGCCTGACGGAAGATTGAACAAATTCTGGCGTGCGCGTATTGAATGTAGTAAACGGGATTGTCCGCGCTCTGCGATTTTGCCAAGTCCAAATCAAAATC
>CAMJQS010000006.1 GCA_946408105.1 uncultured Selenomonadales bacterium
CAAACTCATTTTATCAAAGAACTGCTTATGTTTTTTCTTTACCTGAATTTACCAACAACCCCTAGGAGCAACGCCCCCGCGAGGCGTCTTTTCTTTTTGCTACTTTTTCTTTGGACGCGCAAAGAGAAAGTAGATTCTTAACACAAAAATTATTTCAACACTCAATCGAAGCGAGGCGCACGCCGCGAAAAGAGGCCGTCATGGATGACGGCCGCCCGCGCAATGAGCGTGACGCGAATTCAGCGGGCAACGACCACGCTGCGGGTCGTCGTGACGTCGGAGCAATCGTTAGTGTCCCGCCCTTTTCTTTTGGGCAAGCAAAAGAAAGTAAGATTAAAAAAAATAAAAATCATCAATCAGCTCAATCGAAGGAAGCATTCCGTTTTGTTTACAAGCCGCCGAAATTTTGATAAACTTGCGCGAGCTAAGGAGGAATTCAAATGAAAGTCATTTTGCAGGAAGACGTAAAAAAAGTCGGCGCGAAAGGCGAGGTCGTCGAAGTCTCTGACGGCTACGGTCGCAATTATCTTTTGCCGCGGAAATTGGCTGTCGAAGCGAACGCGGCGAACTTGAACAGCGCGAAAGTCAAAGCGGAAAACAAAGCTCGTCGTGCACGCCAAGAGGCTGACGAGGCAAAACTTCTCGGCGCACAGCTCGAAAAAATTTCCGTGAAAATTCCCGTGCGTATCGGCAAGGACGGAAAACTTTTCGGCTCGGTCGGCGGCTCGGACGTTGCCAAAGCTTTAAAAGAAAATCATTCGCTCAACGTCGACAAGCGCAAAATTTCCGTTCAAGGTGACGTGACGGGCGCGGGCATTTACGACGCGGTAATTAAACTTCATCCCGAAGTCACGACGAAAATTAAAATCGAAGTCGTCGAAGGTTAATCATGTTCAAAAAATTTTTTGGCAAAAAAGATTCTGCGCAGCCGCGACAAGAAACCGACTTGGACAGAGAAATTTCCGCGCTCTACGGAATTTTGGTCGACGTCATGGGCTCGGACAGATTGGTTTTGCAGGCCGGCAAAATGGACGCGCTCCGTTACATGCGCTCGCACGACCCCGCCGAAAGAGTTTTGGCGTTGCGCAGAATTCTTGAGGAAAACCCGACGCTCTCACCGCCGCCGAAAAAATCGGAGATTCACGAAGAAGTTCGTCTGCTCTCGGAAATGATAGCCGACATCATGGCGCGTCGACAGATTGAAGACAAAATCGAGCGCAAGATAAACGAGAAGCTGGAGAAGGAACATCAAGATTACGTCAAAGATATTCGCATGCAAATTTTGCGCGAAGAAGACCCGAAGGCCGAATCGCCGCACGACAAAAAAAAGCGCAAGGAACTTGAGCAGCTGGAAGAAGTTCACCTCACGCAGTCGGTCATGGAACTTTTGCGGCCGAAGTCGCTTGAAGAAATCGTCGGGCAAGAGCGCGCGGTTAAATCTTTGCGTTCAAAATTGGCGTCGCCCTATCCGCAACATTTAATTTTGTACGGGCCGCCGGGCGTGGGCAAGACGACTGCCGCGCGATTAATTTTGGAGGCGGTTCGCGGCACGGAACTTTCGCCCTTCGGAGAAAACGCACCCTTCGTCGAAACGGACGGCACGACTTTGCGTTGGGATCCTCGCGACGTGACAAATCCTTTAATAGGCTCAGTTCACGACCCGATTTATCAGGGCGCGCAACGAGCTTTGGCCGACAGCGGCATCCCCGAACCCAAGCCCGGCCTCGTCACGGACGCGCACGGCGGCATTTTGTTCATCGACGAGATTGGCGAAATGGATATCATGTTGCAAAATAAATTGCTCAAAGTTTTGGAGGACAAACGCGCGTATTTCGAGTCGAGCTACTACGATCCGACGAACGAAAAAATTCCGCCGTATGTCAAAATGCTTTTCGAGAACGGCGCGCCCGCAGATTTTGTTTTAATCGGAGCGACGACTCGTGACGCTTCCGCGCTCAATCCCGCGTTGCGTTCGCGCTGTGCTGAAATTTATTTTGAGCCGCTCACGCCCGCGCACATCGTCGAAATCGTTCGGAACGCCGCAAGAAAACTCAACGTCGAATTGGAAGACGGCTTGGCGGAAACGATAAGCGAATACACGATTGAAGGACGCAAGGCGATTAACATTTTGGCCGACGCTTACAGCCTGGCACTCGACCGCGCCGAAGATAAAATTTTGCACATCGACCGCCCGATAAAAATTTCAAAGCAAGACGTTTACGAAGTCGCGCAAGTCAGTCGCCTCTATCAATACGTCACGAAGAAAGCTTCAAGCAAATCGACCGTCGGACACATTTTCGGACTCGGCGTCAGCGGCTTTATCGGTTCGGTTATCGAGATTGAGGCCGTCGTTTTTCCTGCGGAGAAAGGCAAAGGCACGATTCGTTTCAACGAAACGGCCGGCTCCATGGCGAAAGATTCCGTCTTCAACGCGGCGAGCGTCCTGCGTAAAGTCACGGGCAAAGACATTCACGATTTCGACGTGCACATAAACGTTATCGGCGGCGGCAACATCGACGGCCCCAGCGCGGGCACGGCGATTCTTGCGGCGTTGGTCAGCGCGGTTACCGGCAAAGAGATTCGGCAAGACGTGGCAGTCACGGGCGAAATTTCTTTGCAGGGAAAAGTTCGACCCGTCGGCGGCGTCTTCGAGAAAGCTTACGGCGCGAAACAGGCCGGCATAAAAACTTTGGTCATCCCTAAAGAAAACGCCAAGGACATTCCTAAAGGACACCTCGGCTTAAAAATTTTTCCCGTCGACACGGCGGAGGACGCCTTCAAAAAAATTTTCGCCGCGCCGATTGAATTCGTCGACGAGAAAAAAATTTCTTTGAGCAAAGACGAGCAGATAAAAAAAATTTCCTCAACGACCGTGACGTCGGAGGAACTTAATCAGTTGGGAATTGGAAATTAAAAGCTGCGGATAAAAAAATCCCCGACGTTTTGTCGGGGAAAATTTTTTTGTCTCAAGTTTAGAATAAGATTGCTCGCGTACTGCTTTTAATGCGCGTGACAACTTCTTCGTGGGTCATGGGCTTGCCGCCGTTGCGTCTGTTGAAGTAGAGGTTGTTGGTTGAGCCGAGCCCCGAGCCCAAAACTCCTACGCTGATGTGTGCGTCGACTCCCCAGGCTTTCAGGCCGCGTTTCTCCAGGAAATAGGCGAAGGCCAAATTGCCGGGTGGTAATTTTTTCGTCGCGACGGTGCTCGCGGTGTTGACAACCGTGTTGAAAATTCCTTTGTCGAGGATTGCGCCTCTCAGTTCGTCGAGTTCTGCGACCGTGCTGCCCGAAACTTTATCAAGTTCTTCAAAAGTCATCACTTCGTCTGCAAAAATTTTTTCTTTCATCATTTTAATCATCCTTTCTTCCGTTGTGTTTTAAATTCTCTTGTTTGCAAGGGCGTGAGCTTCTTTGCGGGTGACAGATGTTTGTGTCGTGGTGTCGAAGTAATCATTGTCTCTGAAGGGTTTGGTTATGCAGCGGATTCCCAACTTCTCCCAGGCTTTGTCGACCTCGTTGCTCACTTTGTCCCAATGGAAGACTGCCGAAGGCATTCCGTAATCTTTTTTGATAAGCTTGCCTTCAAGCTTGCCTTTTTTCAAGTATTTGAGGAGCGCGGCGTCCGCTGCAGTCTCCGCAAAAGTTCCTCCGCTGATTTTGTCGAGTTGCTCCATGTTCAAGATTTCGTAAGTCATTTTTCATTTCTCCTTTTCGTTTTAAAATTTTTTGATTTTGATTTTGTTTCCCCGAAAATTTTTTCTGCGCTTTTCGAGGTTCGCGCCGTGTGAAAATTTTTTACTGCCGTTCGATTTGTTTTGCCGTTCTCATCTCCTTTGTGTTTGTGTTTGCTTAATTTTTTCTTTCTGTTCCTTATACGCAGATTAGAAAAGTTTGTTACAGTCTTAGAAAAAAATTTTCCCCGCCGAACTTCGACGGGGAATTTCATTTCGTCCAACGCTTGCGATATTCTTTGGGCGTCATCTGCATAAAATCTTTGAAGACGTTTTGAAAATAATTTGAGTTGTTGTAGCCGACGCTCAAAGCAATTCGAGTTATCGTCATGTCGGTGTTGATTAAAAGATTTTGCGCTTCGCCGATTCGACGCAAGACGACGTAGCGCATGGGCGAGATTCCGATTTGAGCTTTGAAAACTTTTGCGAGCTTGTACACGTCGACGTTGACGGCGCGGGCGATGTCTTCGAGCTTGATGTTTTCCGTGTAGTGTTCGTCGATAAAATCTTTCGCGCGCGAAGTGAGCGACGGAATTTTTTCTCGGCGAGGCAGCCCGTGAGTTTTCAGCAACGAACAAATTTTTGCGACGAGAGCCAGCGCGAGAAGGTTGGCAGTTTCCGCGCCGCTCGGTCGATAACTTTCACGCTCAATCGCTCGGAAAATACTAAGCAGCTCGTCGAAATATTCTCCGCTCGGCAAAATGGGCGAATACTCTTCGGGCAAAATTTTATTCACGGGAAGATTGGCGAGTTTCAAATTGCTGACGGCGACGCAGTAAGTGGAAAGGCCGTTGCCGCTGCCGCCGAACTCGTCGTGGACGGTGCCGCTGTTGTAAAGAATCAAATCGCCTTTCTTGGCGGTGTATCGTTCGCCGTCGATGATGAAAATTCCCGCGCCGTCGTCGACGATTAAAATTTCTGCAAGATTTTTGTGTTCGTGCATGGTGCGCGGCATGGTCGTGACTGTCGCGTCGACGTTGCAAATATATTCGACGCGCGGCGTGTAACCTCTGCCGAAAACCGATTTATAATTCCGCTCAACAAAATACTGCAGCAAGACAATCGCTCCTTTGATTGAACGGCAAAAAACGACGCAGGCAAACTCGAAAGTTCGTTGCGCCGTTTTTTTGTCAAAAATTTTTTAATCAGATGTGAGCTTTTTCGCGAATGTATTTGCGAGCCTTAAGCGCGTACTCGAACGGGTTGGCCTTAGCGGGGTCTTGCTCGGCCTCGACGATATACCAGCCGTCGTAGTCGCTTGCGTTGACGATATCGAAAATCGGCTCGAAGTCAACGTCGCCGTCGCCGGGCACGGTGAACATGCCGGCGCGCACGCCGTCAAGGAAGCACATGTTTTCGGCTTTGACTTTGTTGCGAATTTCCATGCGAACATCTTTCAAGTGGATGTGACGAATGCGCGGCAAATATTTTTTGAGAATCGCAAGGTAATCTTCGCCGGAGCAAACGAGGTGGCCTGTGTCGTAGAGGAGCCAAACGAGTTCGGGGTCGGTCTCTGCCATGAGGCGGTCGATTTCTTCGGTGGTCTGCACGCCCGTGCCCATGTGATGATGATAAGTCATCGTCAAGCCGATTTTTTTCGCGACGGCTCCGAGTTTGTTTAAGCCTTCAGTTAAAAGTTTCCATTGCTCTTCCGTGTTGTAAGGTTTGTCCGCGAAAACAGCTTTGTCGAACTTGCCTTGAATGCTGTTGCCCTGTTCGGCGACGTTGCAGAATTTCGCGCCCATGGTGTGAAGGAATTCGCAGTGCGCGATAAAATCTTTTTCGACTTGCTCGTAAGGTTGAGTGAGCAAAAACGAGCTGAACCACGCGGAAGCAATGCTCATGCCGCGAAGGTCGAGAGCTTTTTTGAGGACGTTGGTGTCTTTGGGATATTTGCCGCCGACTTCGCAGCCGGTGAAGCCCGCCAACGCCATTTCGCTGACGCACTGCTCAAAAGTGTTTTCCTTGCCGAGGTCGGGCATGTCGTCGTTCGTCCAAGCAATCGGAGCAATGCCCAATTTAATTTTAGCCATTAAAAACCCTCCTATTTTTTTAGGAGTTAGGAGTTAGGTGTTAGGAGTTAGAGTTTTGTCCTCTAAATCCTAAATCCCAAATCCTAAATCCTGAATTAATTCTTGTCATAATTGCGGAAGTCGCGTTCGATTTGTTCAAGGGAACGACCGCGAGTTTCAGGCACGAACTTGATAACGAACAGCAAGCCCAAAAGTCCGACGCCCGCGAAGATGAAGAACGTTGCCGACAGCCCGAACGTGAACAGCAGCTGCGGGAAGAAGAAGCCGATAAAGAAGTTTGTCACCCACAAGCACAAGACCGCACAGCCCATGCCCATGCCGCGAAGACGAACCGGGAACAGCTCGGAGAGGAGCAGCCACGTGACAGGAGACAAGAAGCCTTGCTGGAAGAAAAGGAACGTGACGGTCAAGCACAGGACGACGTAAGGCAACGTTGCGGAGCCGTCAAAAACATTCGACGCGATACCGATTGCGCACAGGCAAGCCATCGTTCCGATTTGCCCCGTCATAATCAGCGGGCGGCGTCCGTGACGACCCATCATCCAAATGCCGAAGAAAGTTGCGCTGACGGAGATGACACCGTTGGCAATGTTACCAATCAACGCCGCTTGCGTCGAGAAGCCCGCTTCCGTCAAAATTTGCGTGCCGTAATACATAATCGAGTTGACGCCGGAAATTTGCTGGCAGATTGCAACGCCCATTGCGATGAAGACGATGCGACGAACCCACGGAACTGCGAGGTCGGAATAAGTTGCTTGCTGAACGGAGCTTTCGAGAGCGATTGTCTCTTTGATTTCGTCGAGCTCTTTTTGCGCGCGTTTCTCTTCACGAATCTTTTTGAGAACTTCGAGAGCCTCACCGACGCGCCCTTGAACGATCAACCAACGCGGGGATTCGGGGACGCTCAACATGCCGAGCCACAGGACGATTGCAGGCGTCGAAGCGATTGCCAACATGTAACGCCAAATGCCGCCCGTCGAACCGAACGTGACACCCATTGCCGCGTTGACGACGAAGGCGAGGAGCTGACCGGTAACGATCATCAGCTCGTTTTGAGTAACCATGCGCCCGCGTCGTTCAGCGGGAGCCATTTCGGCCAAGAAGGCCGGAACCGTGACCGACGCGCCGCCGACTGCAAGACCGAGAACGAAGCGGCAGAAAATCAGAACTTCGGCGTTGGGAGAAAGTGCGCAACCGTTCGCCGCGAAGAAAAAGATAAATGCCAAGTACAGAATCATCTTGCGACGGCCTGCCGTGTCTGCAATGCGACCGCCCATGAACGAACCGATTGCCGCGCCCGCCAACAGACCGCTGGCGACCAAACCTTCCATGGCCGGCGTCAAGTTCAGCTGGTCGGGCATTGCCATAAAGGCGAGTGCGCCGTTGATGACGCCCGTGTCGTAACCGAAGAGCAAACCGCCGAACGTCGAAACAATCATTACTCGACGCAAGTAGGTTTCATGAGAAATTCCCTGAGCCATTTGTTGTAACCCCCTCACATTTCAATGAGTTTTATATTTGTACCCTAACCCAACAAATGACTCTATTTTTAATTAGGAATTAGGAATTAACTTTCGCAGTCATTCCTAATTCCTCATTCCAAATTTCTAATTTCTATCAGTACTTGCGAGCGGCCGCGAGATTCGGAGCCATGACTTCTTTGTAGACTTTTTGAATCTTTTCTGACTTGGAAACTTGAGCGACACCCACGCGCCACCAGTCGCCGTAGCCGTGCACCATCGTCTTGGGCAAAACTTTAACGTCAATCAGCGTGGAAACTTTTTGCTTCTTTGCGTCTTCGATTGCCGCTTTAAGTTCTTCAGCGGTCTTAACCGTGTAAGCGACGCAACCGTAGGAGCGGGCGTTCATTGCAAAATCAATCGGGACGAAGCCGCCGTCGAGACCCGTCGGCGTGCGGAAACGGAATTCGGTGCCGTAGCTTTCTTGGCCGTGGCCGATTTCCAAATTGTTAATGCAGCCGTTCGTCATGTTGTCGAAGAGGATAACATTAATCTTGACGCCTTCGGCGATTGATTGCGGCAATTCGGAATGGAGCATCATATAAGCCGCGTCGCCGACCATGGCATAAACTTCTCTGTCGGGTTCGGCGAGCTTGACGCCCAAAGCCGCGTTGACTTCGTAGCCCATGCAGCTGAAGCCGTATTCGACGTGATAGCCGCCGACGGATTTTGCACGCCACACGCGCTGAACGTCGCCGGGGATTGAGCCGCTGGCCGCGACCATGATTGCGTTCTCGTCGATGGTTTCGTTGACGACGCCGAGCGCACGACATTGCGGCAAGCAGGAGCCCGTGAGCTTGATAAATTCTTCGCTGACTTTCGCGAAATCCAAACCGTCGACGACTTCGGGAACGAAATCTTTGCCCGTGTATTCGACGTGATAAACGCGGTCAACTTCTTTGTCGTATTTTTCTTTGGAAGCTTTGACTTCGGCTTTGTACTCGTCGGAAACTTTAAAGCCGCTCTTCTCCAGTTCTTCGCTGAGAGCGTCGATACCGGCTTGCGCGTCCGCGACGATTTGCAGACCGTCGAGTTTGTAAGCGTGGAATTTGGAAACGTTGATGTTGATGAATTGAACTTCGGGGTTGTGGAAAATCCATTTTGAAGACGTGGTGAAGTCGGTGTAACGAGTGCCGATGCCGATAACCACGTCCGCGACCGCCGCGATGTCATTTGCGCCGCAGCCGCCCGTTTCGCCGATGCCGCCCAAATTCAGCGGGTGGTTCCAAAGAATCGTGCCTTTGCCCGCCTGCGTCTCGCCGAACGGAATATTAAATTTCTCCGCGAACTTGCGGAAGGATTCTTCAGCCTCGGAATATTTCACGCCGCCGCCGAAGATGAGCAACGGTTTCTTTTTGGTCTTGAGAAGTTCGACGGCCGCTTTAATCGCACGAGCAGCGGGAGCCTGGCGGTCGATGTGATGAACTCTCTTTTGGAAAAAGTATTCGGGATAATCGTAAGCTTCGCCCTCAACGTCTTGCGGAAGAGCAATGCAAACTGCGCCGGTGTCGGCGGGGTCAGCCAAAACTCTCATTGCGTTAATGCAGGCCGTCATCAAAATTTCGGGGCGCGTCACTCTGTCCCAATATTTGCAAACGGCTTTAAAGGCGTCGTTGGCGGTGATAGCCAAATTCGTCGGCTGTTCCATTTGCTGGAGGACGGGGTCGGGCTGGCGGTCGGCGTAGGTGTCGCCGGGCAGGAACAAAACCGGAATGCAGTTTGCGGTTGCCGTGGCGGCGGCGGTTACCATGTTCATTGCGCCGGGGCCGACAGACGACGTGCAAGCGTACATTTGCTTGCGGCGTTTCTGTTTGGCGAAACCCATTGCCGCGTGAGCCATGCCCTGTTCGTTGCGACCCATGCGCATGATTAAATCGCCCGCGTCTTCTTCCAGAGCTTGCCCCATGCCGACGACGTTGCCGTGCCCGAAGATACCGAAGATACCTTCAAACATTTTATTTTCTTTGCCGTCGAATTCGATGTACTGATTATTGAGGAACTTCACGAGAGCTTGAGCAACCGTGAGCCGAATTGTTTTTGCCATTTGGTTTCGTCCTCCTTAGCGTTTGGGTTGCCAAATTTTGGCGTCGGGGTCGAGGAGCCAAGTGTGTTCGGGCAAGTCGGTGCGAGTCTTCTTCCACGGGCCGCCCTGCTCGTCGGGCAGATGACGAATCATCCACGAATACCACATTGCGTAGCCGGGAGCGGTGACTTGCGGGTGCATGAGGCCGCCCGAAATTTCCGACCAGCTGTTGTGCGTGATTTTAAAAGCGTTGTCGCCGATGAACGCCGCGCCGAATCCTTGCGGCTTGTCGAACTTGTAAGTATAAACTTCGGGCTGCGGGTGGTTGTGCGGAATGTAGCCCGACCAACGTCCGGGGCTGTTGATGACTTCGCCGTTGACTTGATTCGAGAACGGAGCATTGCCGTAATCAAAAATCGTGCGGACGGTGCGCTCGGCCGTCGCGTTCCAAAGTCCTTGGCCGAAAATGTCGCATTGAACGTCTTCGGGGCGATAGAACACGGGCGCGAAGTCGCGGTCGTTCATCGTCTTTTGAATCAAGAGTTCGGAATTAACTTTTGCTTTAATCCAAACTTTTTTGGCGCGGGGAACTTGCAGGCAGAAAGGATTTTCGTCGACGAGGGATTCGCGGTGCATGAGTTCTTTTTTGTCGTCCCAGCTGATTTCAACTTCGCCCGTCAAAATTACAATCGCGCTTTCTTGGAACGGGTCTTCGAGTTCGATAATTTCGTTCGCGTCCATGACTTGATAGCCGATGTCCATGAGCATGTCACTTTCGCGGGTTGTCATTGCGTTGTAGCCGTGTTTAAGTTCGGTTCCGAGTCTTCCAAATTTCATTTAGAATCCTCCTCAAATTTTTGTTTTCCAATCAATTTCCGTGATAACTTCTTCTTGCGCGTGTTCTTTGATGAACGCTTCGATTTGGTCAATCGTCTGCATTGCTTCGGAGCAGCTGTGACTTGCCACGACCATGGCCGCGTGAGCCGTCGCGTGGCGCAAAGCTTCGGGAACTTCCAAACCTTCAAGCAAACCGTGAACGAACGCGCTGGCATAAGCGTCGCCGCCGCCGAAAGATTTCAAAAGTTTTACGTGATACGATTCGACTTTGTAAGCGTGACGGTCTGCGGTGTAAGCAACGGAGCCGCGCTTGCCGTGTTTGATGACGACGATTTTATTTCCCCACGACAAATATTTTTCTGCGATTTCGTGGTCGGGCGGAGTCTCGGCGTCTTCCGGCAAAAGTTCTGCAAAATTTACTTCGTCGCGCGAACCGATAATGACATCACTCAAGCGCGCCATCAACGAATAATAAATCGCGATTTCTTCTTTGGAACGCCACGTGTAAGGCCGATAGTCGATGTCGAAAATAATTTTCGTGCCGTGCATGCGAGCATGTTGCGCCGCCGTCAAGCAAGCTTCGCGACTGGGAGCCGCCGCCAATGCCAAACCCGAAACGATTAACGCTTTGGAGCCGGCGATATAATTTTCGCTGACGTCTTCGGGCGCGATTTGCAGGTCGGCCACTTTGTCGCGATACATGAGGATTGAGCTTTCCGTTTCGCTTTTAATTTCCGTGAAAGTCAAGCCCATGCGTTCGCCGTGTTTGGCGCGAGTCATTTGCGTCGTATCGATGCCGCGGTCTTTGAAGAAGTTAATAATAAAATCGCCGAACTGATCATTCGACACGCAACCGATAAAGCCGACTTTTTTTCCGAGCTGATTAAGTCCGACGGCGATATTGCCGGGCGAGCCGCCCAGATACATGGAAAAAGTTTTTACTTTGTCGAGAGTGCGATGAATTTCGTTCGGGTTGAAGTCCAAGGTCGCGCGGCCGATGATTACTACGTCGCGTTCCCTCTTCTGGTCAAAATCGATGAGAGCCATGGAAAAATCTCTCCTTTATCTGGAACAAAGGAAGGGAAAAGTTTTCCCTTCCCCGTAACCAAATTACACAATCATGTACTTGCGAACGAGTTCGACGAGTCCGGCGTAGCTGCCGAGGAACTGATTAATCGTGCGGAGGAACGCGCCGTAGTGCTGGAACTCTTCGGGCTTCATGCCGTCGGGTTCATAGGCGCGGCGGAATTCGTCAATCGTCATGAGTTCGTCAAGCCACTGCTGCGGAACGGGCGTGTCCATGTTGTTTTTGATTTCGACTTTGGTGCCATTGTATTTCTTTTGGAAGTCGGAAGTAATCGTGAGGACGACGTCGCCGCCGATGAATTGTTCAAAGTGGTGGAGGTTACGATAGGCCGCGAACAAAAGTTTCGTGCGATAGCCGCGCTCTTTGTAAATCTTGTACGCGTTCTTGAAGACGGCAACGCCCGCCCATTCGAGAGCTTCGGGGTGAACGATATAATCTTTGCCTTTGAGGTAAGCTTTAAGATAATCGTCGGTGCGGCCGCCCATAATCGTGCAGACGGGGTGCATCCAAGAAATATCTTTGCCTTCCGCCTCACGACGTTTTAAGCCGCGTTCGACAGCCTCGGCAACCGCCAACGCCTGCGGAACCGTGAAGGAAACAGTCGCGTTAATGGAGACGCCCTGATAAGTCATTTCCTCGAACGCCTCAATGCCGGCTTTGCTTGCGGGGGCTTTAATCTGAATGTTCGGAGCGAGGCTTGCGAGTTGGACGGCGTGAGCGACGAGCTTTTCGGGATTCTGATAGAATTTTGCGTTCGCCTGGAAGGAAATTTTTCCGCGCTGGCCGTGATTTTGTTCGTGCATGGGCTCAAGCAATTTTGCGGCCTTCAAGCCGAGAGCTTCGATAGTTTTCCAAGCCACGTCGTCTTCGGTGAAGGTCGGGTTGTCGGCGATGATTTTTTTAATCGTCTCTTCCCAGTCGGGCAATTCTTTTTTGAGGACGTTGAAGACGATAGCGGGGTTGGTGGTCGCGCCGCTTGCCGCGCACTGATCGAGAGCGTACTGCAATTCTTTGCACGAGCACGAGTCGTTCCAAACTTCCATTTGCGGGAAAGCCTTGATTGCTTCTTGCAGAGTTGTCATTATAAATTATCTCCTTTCGGGATTAAAAGTTTTCAAATTTCGTTAAGCGTCACGCTTAAAAATTTTCATATGGCGTTTAACGTTTTCGCAGGTGCCGCGGACAACGGCGTCGCTGAAGTCGAAAAATTTTGCGTCGGGTTTCGCCGAGCAGACTTCGCGAATTTTTTTCGCCGAGTTGTCGTAGCTGGCCGTCGCGATATTAATTTTCTTAATGCCGTTGGCGATGCAATTTTTAAAATCGTCTTCGGTCAGGCCGGTGCCGCCGTGCAAGACGAGCGGAGTTTTAATCGCGTCGAAAATTTCTTTGAGGCGGTCGATTCGCAACTTCGGTTGGACGGTGTAATTTCCGTGCGCCGTGCCGATAGCGACAGCCAACGCGTCAACGCCCGTTTCTTCCGCGAATTTTTTTGCCTCGTCGACACTCGTAACCAAAACGTCGACGGATTTATAATCGCCTTCCGCGCCGCCCACGCGCCCGATTTCCGCTTCGACAGCCGCGCCTTGAGCGTGAGCCAGTTCGACGACTTCACGAGTGCGGCGAATGTTTTCTTCGAGCGGATATTTCGAGCCGTCAAACATCACCGACGTAAAGCCAAGACTCAACGCAAGCTTAATCGTTTCGAGCGTGCCGCCGTGGTCGAGGTGGACGGCCGCAGGAACTTTGCAACGTTTTGCGGCGGCGAGCATAACCGGGCCGAGCAAGTCGAGCGGCGAATATCTCAAGCGACCTTCGGCGATTTGCAAAATCAGCGGCGTTTGGAGTTCTTCGGCGGCCTGAATCGCGCCCCACGCCATTTCCATGTTGGAGACGTTGAACGCACCGACCGCGAACGTAGTATCTTCATGCGCCGCGAAAAGTTCAGTCATTTTTACGAGCGGCATTTAATCACCTCTCAAACTCATTGACGAAACGAACCAAATTTTTTCTAATCGGAATGTGCTGTGGACAAACTTTTTCGCAACGCCCGCACTTGAGGCAACTCGACGCGGGATTTTTGTCGCGGGCACGAGCCAGCCAACCTTCCCGCCGACTTGCAAAAGTTTTGTTCTCGAACAGCGTCAGATGATTCAGCATTGCGAAGAAGCCGCTTATCGGGAGCTTTTGCGGGCAGACCGTCGCGCAATAATCGCAGGCCGTGCAAGGTATCAGCGGAATTTTTGCAAGTTCGGCGCGTGCCTCGTCGATAACTTTTTCTTGCGCGGGCGTGAGCTTGACGAAATTTTTCAGCGTCGAAACGTTGTCGCGCATTTGCTCCAAAGAGTTCATGCCCGACAAGACGACTGCCACGCCGTCAAGGTTCGCGGCAAATCGAAGTGCCCAAGACGCAGGCGAGGATTCGGGTTCGGCGTCGCGCAAAATTTTTTCAATCTTCGCGGGTGGCGCAGCGAGCATTCCGCCTTTGACGGGCTCCATGACGACGACTTTTTTTCCGTGGCGTTGAGTGACTTCGTAGCACGCGCGGGATTTAATCGCGGGCGCGTCCCAGTCCGCCCAATTTATCTGCAACTGAACGAAATCAACTTCGGGGTGCGCCGACAAAATTTTTTCGAGTTCTTCGGGCGTGGAATGGAAGGAGAAGCCGAGATTTTTTATCAAGCCCGCAGATTTTTTCTCCGCGACGAAATCCCAAACTTTGAAGTCGTCGAAAAATTTTGTGCGGTAGTCGCCCATGTTGTGCAAAAGATAAAAGTCAAAGAACTTTGCGCCCGTCCGTTCGAGCGAGTCGTCAAATTGTTTCCAAGCTTCGTCTTGAGTTTTTGCACACCACGCGGCAAGTTTGGTTGCGAGCTGAAATTTTTCGCGGGGATAACGCTCAACCAACGCCGCGCGTATTGCCTCTTCGGAGCCGGGATAATACCACGCCGTGTCGAAGTAGGTAAAGCCCGCCGCCAAAAATTCGTCGACCAACTTTTTTACAAGCTCAACGTCAATCGAATCGTCCGCACGTTTAGGAAGACGCATCAAGCCGAAGCCGAATTTTTTTATTCCTTCAAACATAAAAACGCAGTCCAATCAAAAGAGTTTCTTGTAAATTTCAATGATTTGCTCTTTGGTGGGAATGCGCATTGTATTTTGCGGGCTGCCGCTTTCGAGGGCGTCGCTCGCCATTTTGTCGAGGTAAGAGAAAAATTCTTCCTGCGTGTGGTTGCCTTTTTTGAGCAGTTCGATGACGGGCGGAATGCCGACTTCTTTGCAGAAACGTTCGACTTCTTTAACCATTGCAACAGCCGCGTCGTGGTCGGGCGTATTTTCATCGGCGACGCCCATAATGCGTCCGATGTGCGCGAAACGTGCGGTGTTTTCCTCAATCGCAAACTCAAGGCAAGCGGGCAGGAGCACAGCATTTGAAACGCCGTGAGCAATGTGGAAGAGTGCGCCAATCGGGCGGCTCATGCCGTGAACGATCGTAACGGACGCATTGTTGAACGCGATACCGGCTTCCAGCGCGGCAATCGACATTGCCAGGCGTGCCTGTTCGTTCTTTCCGTCTTTGTAGCAAATGGGAAGATTCTTGTGGATTTTTTGAATGGCGGAAATTGCAAAGGTGTCCGTGAGCGGTTGAGCTTTTCTCGACGTGTAAGCTTCAATCGCGTGGCAAAGTGCGTCGATACCTGTCGCAGCCGTGACACCGGGAGGCGCAGTCATTGTGAAGGTCGGGTCGACGACAGCCAACGCCGGGATAATCGACGGGCCGCCGAGGAGCATTTTAACATTATTTTCCGTGTCGGAAATGATTGTGTTTTTGGTAACTTCGGAGCCGGTGCCGGCAGTCGTCGGAATGGCCACGAGGTACGGAACGGGCATATCGATAACTTCATGCATGTAGGAGTTAATCTTGCGGTCGCCGGCCGTCGTCATGAAGCCGATAGCCTTTGCGGTGTCCATGGGGGAGCCGCCGCCCAGCGCGATGATGAAGTCGCATTTTTCTTCTTTGTAAACTTTCAAGCCCGCCTCGACGATTTTGTCGGTCGGTTCGGTGTTCGCGCCGTCGAAGATGACGTAAGGAATGTTTACCTTTTTGAGTGCGTCCTCAACTTTTGCGGCGTTGCCGAATTTAACCATGAACTGGTCGGTGACGATAAGAGCCTTTGTGCCCTTGCCCGCGATGTGGTCGCCCAATTCCGCGATGACGTTGACGCCGGAAATGATTTTCGCCGGCACCATAAATGTGTAGCCCATTAAATTCACTCTCCTTGCAAAATTCAATTCTTGATTAAATCTTGGTTATATCGTGATTCAATTTTAAAGCTTATCAAGCGCAATGTCAATCAATTTTTCGGAAAATTTTTTCGGCCTCGCAAGAAATTTTTGTGGAATTTTTTGGAGGAAATATCGCAAGTATTTTCTGAAAAATCTTGTCAGCGATTGGATTTTAGTTTAGAATAATTTTGCGGCAAGTGACTGCAACAACAAAAATTTTTTGGAGGAGGTTTTTTATTGAAAGTAGAACGAATTCATCAAATTCACGAATTGCTCAAGGAAAGAAAGCGCGTATCACTCGACGAGCTGTGTGAAATTTTTGATGTGTCAAAAAATACAATCCGTCGCGACATAGCCGAACTGGAAGAGGACGGGATTATCCGAAAAGTTTACGGCGGGATTGTGCTCAAAGAAGCGGAGATAACTTCGCTGGAGCCTTTTTCCGCGCGCGAAATACGCAACATCAACGAGAAAAAAATTATCGCCGCAGCGGCCGCCGCGTTGGTCAATGACGGCGAAGTTATTTATATCGATTCGGGGACGACGACAATGCATTTGCTCCCGCACTTGGCCGAGAAAAATTTTTTGACGATCGTCACGGCCAGCGTCTACGCTCTCGAACTGGCGACGCGCTACAACAATTTAAACGTCGTGGCGACGGGCGGAAATCTTCAGCCGCCGATAAAAGCTCTCGTCGGGGCAAGCGTGGTGGACTGCATAAGAAATTATAACTTCTCGAAAATTTTTTTGGCGAGCACAGGCATTTCAATCGAACACGGCGCGACGAACGCTTCGCCCCTTGAGTGTGAAGTCAAACGCGAGCTCGTCAAAAAATCTTGCGCGAAATATTTGCTCGTCGACAACTCCAAATTCGACGTTGCCTCGCTGATGACTTACAGCAACTTAAACGACATCGACCACGTTGTCACCGACAAGGAGCCTCCCGAAAAATATCTCGACTTCTTCAAAAAAAATTCCGTCAATCTTATCTTGCCCGAAGACGATTAAAAAAAAGACAGCTCGCTTATGACAAGTGAGCCGTTTTATAGCATTTGTTGGATTAGGGTCTTTGGGAAGGAGAATAAATTATTTGTAGAAGTCGGGACGATCCTTGAAGTTGATGGGAACGATTGCGCCGTCGGACTGTTGAGATTTTACAAGAGCGTCGGCAGTGCAGGTTGCAAGGTAGCCGTCCCAAGCGTTCGGGCCGCTGACAACGCCTTTGGCCGCCTCGTTTACCCAATCTTGAACTTCTTCGTCGTAAGCGTCATGGAAACGAACGAAGCAATCGGTATCAATCGTCGTGGAGACCTGCGCGCCTTTGCGGAAGCTCGGATAGAGCGGTTGCGGCATTTTGATTGCGCCGTCTTCGCAGACGACTTCGCAGTTGATGTCGTAACCGAATTTGCAGTTTACGAAAACTTCATCGTCGACGCAAATTCCGTTCTTCGTGCGGAGCAACATAATCTGCGGGTCTGCCAGATGATCTGCGGCGTATTTGGTTTTGCGCGGGAAGAGAACTTGCGCGGAGACAAAATCGTCGTTTACGAGCCAGTGGATAACGTCAATTTCATGAATGGCGGTGTCGTCGACGGCCATGCGCGTGGTGTAGCTGTCGGGGACGACGGGGTTGCGGTGCGTGCAGTGAACGATTAAAGGTTCGCCGTATTCGCCCGATTGAATCGCGGCTTTGACTTGACGATAGCCTTTGTCGTAGCGGCGCATGAAGCCGAGCTGGATTAAATGTTTGCCGGATTTAATTTCGGCGTCGATAACTTCCAAGCAATCTTCGGCGGTCGTGCACAGCGGTTTTTCGCAGAAAATTCTTTTGCCTGCTTTGACAGCTTCGAGCAGGCTTTCTTTGTGAGCAAAGCCGGGGCTGACGATGAACACGGCCCGGACGTTTGCGTCGTTGATGAGGTCTTTGCCGTCTTTGTAAATTTTGCAACCTTCGCCCGCGAGAGCCTGTCCCTTTTGCGCGAGAGCTTCAACCATGTCGGCAACGGCGACGACCTGCGCGCCTTGAATGCGTTCGGTAATTCTTTTGATGTGATCGCGACCCATGCCGCCGCAACCGATGACACCTACGTTAAGCATAATTCTTACCTCCAAAAATTTTTCTCAACCAAAATTCTTTTTAATGACGGCTTCGGCGTGTTCCTTGCCGAGTCTGTAAACGTCGTTGGGGTTCATGCGATAATATTCGGGGCGGAAGAGTTCGACGGACACAACGTCCTGCGCCCAGCCGATTTTCTTGAGCGTCTGGAAAATTTCGTCGAGGTTGATGCAGCCCGTGCCCGGCCAAAGTCTGTCTTCGTCGAGGAGCGCGCCAATCGGGAAGTCTTCCGTGTCGTTGAGGTGCACGATAAAAATTTTCTTGCCGTCGGCTTTGGCGAGGTCTTCAATCTTCGAGTCCATGCCGTGGAAGTGGAAGCAGTCCAAAGTTATTCCGACGTTGGGCATGTCGACCGCTTGAATAATTTCGTAAGCTTCGCCGAACGTGTTAATCGAGGCGGCGGGGTGCCCGATGAATTCGACGGAAACGCGCATGCCGTATTCGCCCGCAATGTTGCCCATTTCCTTCAGGCAGGCGATTGCCGACTTGTGAATCTCGGAGCGCGTAACTTTTTTCAGTTCGACGGTCGGAACGGTGATGACGGTTTTGCAGCCGATTTTCTGTCCCCATTCGCACATCTGCTTGAGCTCGTCTTTAATGCCCTGCCAACCTTCGGGGCTGCGGTTGTTGAAGAAGCAAAGCGTGTTGAACGCCAGCGGCGCAATGTTGTGAGCCTTGAAAAATTCCGCGAGCTCTTCAATCGAGTGTTCGGCCAAGTAGTCGCGCATCCTGTCCATCGTGCGCGGTTCGATCATATCGTAGCCGTACTTTTCCGCGAGGAGAATATCCTGCTCCAAAGACATCGCCTGACAGTTCAGAGCGGTTGCCTCGTTCATGCTGAGTTTCATCTTTTAAAACCCTCCCAAAACTTTTTTACGTTGCTTGAATTATAATTGCTTGTAAAGTTTTTCGCTTGAAATATTCTGCGCAAAATTTTTTTCTGCAACAAAAAAACGGCCGCTTATTGTAAATTTTTGCAAGCGGTCGTTTCGTTTAAAAAAATTTCAAACAATCGGACGCAAATTATAATTTCCTGCGCCGTCCAAATTTAATTCCGTGTCGTGAAGTTTAAACAGCGTGGAGCGATGGCCGACGCTGACGATTGTAACTTTCGGCAACTCTTCGCGAAGAAGTTCGTACATTTCAATTTCGCGCGGCTCGTCGAGTGCGCTCGTTGCCTCGTCCAAAAAAATGTAATCGGGCTTGGATAAAATCACTCGCGCGAAGGCCAGCCGCTGTTGTTCGCCCAAAGATAAAATTCTGCTCCAGTCTTCCGCCGCGTCGAGTTTATCAATCAGCGCGGGCAAGTCGACCAGCCGCAAAATTTTTTTCAGCGCGTCGTCGGGCGGAGAATTTTTTTCGGCCGAAGGATAGATTAAAGCGCGTCGAAGTGTCCCCAGCGGCAGATACGGTTTTTGCGGCAAAAACATCACGCGCGAATTTTCCGGCAAAGAAATTTCGCCCGAAGCGTGCGCCCAAATGCCCGCCAACGTTCGGAGCAAAGTCGACTTGCCGCAACCCGATGCGCCCGTCACGAGCAACGACTTTGAATTTTCCAGTTGAAGAGAAAGTTTTTTCAAAAGCTCGCGACCCGTCGGAAGTGAAACGTTCAGCGCGGAAATTTTTAATTCGGGAGCCGTCGCGGTCGTCACGGAGCTGCGAATTTTTTTTGCGTCGTCCATGTGTTCGGTGAAGCCCGCCAGTCGATTGATGACCGCCGCCAAAGTTGCCAGCGTGTCGTATGCATTGACAAAAAAGCTCAGCGCGTCTTGCACACGCCCGAACGCCGAAGAAATTTGCATGAGCCCGCCCAACTGAATTTCCTTGGAAAAATATCTCGGAGCCGCCATGAGGAGCGGAACGATAACCGCCAGCTGTGCGTAGCCGTTCGAGTAAAAATTTAAGTGCTTGGTCTTCTTCATCAGCTGCCAATAATTTTTTATGACGTTGGAAAATTTCAAGTTGAAGCCTTCAAGCTCGTTCGGTTCGCCGCGATAAAAAGCAATGCTCTCTGAATTTTCGCGGACGCGCATCATGCTGAAACGAAAGTCCGCCTCGTATTTCTGTTGGTCGAAGTTCAAGCCGATTAATTTTCGTCCGACTTTGTGCGCGAAAAAAGTTCCGACGCCCGAATAAATTAACGAGAACCAAAACATGTAGCCCGCGATGACAATTTCCGTGCCGCCCAAATTAAACGTGAACGAGCCGCTTAAATTCCACAGCACCACACCGAACGCCGCCAACGTCGTCATCTGTTTTAAAAAGTCGATGAGCAAAGCCAGCGACAAGTTGACGAACTGCCCGATGTCCTCCGATATACGCTGGTCGGGGTTGTCCGTCGCGTCCTGCAAGCGATAATAAATTTGTCCGCCCATCCACGAGCGCAAATAATTTTCCGTCATCCACGTGCGCCACTTTATCTGCAACATTTGCCGCAAGTAGACCGCGTAAACCGCAATCATTATGTAAATGAACGCAATCGCGCTGAAGCGTCCGAGCAACGGGAAAAATCTTTCTTCCTCATAATTTTGCAGCGCGTCCCAAAAAATTTGATACCACTCGTTGAGCTGAACGAGCAGATAAACCATGGCGAAGTTCATCGCAATGACGACCGCCAACAGCCCGCGCGCCTTCCATTTTTCTTCCGACGACCAATAACCTTTGAACAATGCCCAGAAGCCGCGAAATAATTTTTTTGCGTCCAAGTTCAACCCTCCAACTAATCCAAAACAAAATGTTCGTCGTTTATTCGGCGCATGGTTCGGTTTTCGTAGTTCGCGGCGGCCGCGTCGTAGGAAATCAGCTTGCGATTTTTTTCAACGACGGGATTCGGTTGCGGCACGGCCGACAGCAAACTTTGCGTGTAAGGGTGCGCGGGATTGGAAAAAATTTCTCGCGTCGAGCCGGTCTCAACCAAGTAGCCTTTGTGCAAGACGCCGATTCTGTCCGAAATATATTTCACCATGCTCAAGTCGTGCGCGATGAAAAGATACGCGCAATTCGTTTCGTGCTGAATGTCTTTCATCAAGTTGACGACCTGCGCCTGGATTGAAACGTCGAGCGCGGAAATGCATTCGTCGGCGATGATAAGTTTCGGATTCATGACGAGCGCGCGCGCAATTCCGACGCGTTGACGTTGCCCGCCCGAAAATTGTTGCGGGTATCTTTCGGCGTGCGCGGGGGACAGCCCGACTTTTTTTAAAATCTCGCCGATAATTTCGTTGCGCTCCTTCCGACTTGAATAAAGTTTGTGAATGTCCAAACCTTCGCCGATAATGTCGCCGATTTTCTTTCGCGGATTCAAAGAGGACATCGGGTCTTGAAAAATCATCTGCATATTTTTTCTCAAGCGTCGCCAAATTTTTTTGCTCAAGTCGCCCGAAATTTTATCGCGGTTGAAAAAAATTTCGCCGTCGGTCGGGTCGTACAGCCGAATGATGCTGCGCCCGATTGTCGTCTTGCCGCTTCCCGATTCGCCGACGAGCCCGTAAGTTTCGCCGGGAAAAATTTCAAACGACACGCCGTTGACGGCCTTGACCGTGAAGGAGCGCGAAATTTTAAAATGCTGTCGAAGATTTTTTACTTTAAGCAAAGGCTCACTCATAACCTGCCGCCTTTCTCGAACGCATTAATCTGGATTTTAATTCGGCGGGCAATTCGATTTTGGGTGCGTTGGGGTGAAGGAGCCACGTCGCCGCGAAATGTGTTTCCGAAATTTTAAACATGGGCGGCTCTTCCCGCTCGTCGATTTTCATTGCGAATTTGTTTCGCGGAGCAAAAGCGTCGCCCTTGGGCTCGTGCAAAAGATTCGGCGGCGAACCGGGGATTGAGTATAAGCGGTCGTCATCAGTCTCCAGGTCGGGCATGGCCGAGAGCAAACCCCACGTGTACGGGTGGCGCGGGTCGTAAAAAATTTCTTCGACGGTGCCGACTTCAATCACTTTGCCCGCATACATGACGTTCACGAAGTCCGCAACCTTCGCGACGACGCCCAAATCGTGCGTGATATAAATTACCGACAAATTCATTTCGGCTTGAATGTCTTTAATCAAATTTAAAATGCGCGCCTGAACCGTGACATCGAGGGCGGTCGTCGGCTCGTCGCAAATTAAAATTTTCGGCTCGCAAGAAAGAGCAACGGCAATCACGACGCGTTGACGCATTCCGCCCGAAAGTTGGTGCGGATAATTTTTCATGCGGCGTTCGGCCTCGGCAATGCCCACGAGATTTAAAAGTTCGACGGCTCGTTTGCGGGCGTCCGCCGCAGAAATTTTTTTGTGCAGAAACATTCCTTCCATAATCTGTTCGCCGATTGTCATTGTCGGGTCGAGGCTCGTCATAGGGTCTTGAAAAACCATCGCGATTTGTTGGCCGTTAATTTTTTGCCGCAAATCTTTTTTACTCAACGTGAGCAAGTCGGTTTCGTTGTAAAAAATTTTTCCGCTGTTGATGACGGCGTTTTGGTCGAGCAAACCCGTGACAGCCTTCATGGTGACGGACTTACCCGAACCGCTTTCGCCGACGAGCGCGACGGTTTTTCCTTGCGGCAAAACAAAATCGACGCCGCGTATCGCGTGAACGTTTCCGGCGTTCGTTCGGAAGGTTATATCCAAATTTTTTATCGACAGAATATTTTTCATGACGCCTCCCGCGTGCACAAATCTTTAATCAAAGCTTAAGAAACTTTGCGTAACAAGGCCGAAGCCGATTCGTATAAGGGACAGAAAGGAAAAATCAAACAAACCAAAAAAAATTTTAAAGGAGACTGATTAAAATGACAAACGCAATTCTCAAAGAGGAAATCCTGAAGGACGAAGAACTCGAACAAATCGCAGGCGGCAATCGCGACGAGTTGGCTTTGGACACGCAGCTTTTCAACACAATGGGCGGTCGCATAAAAGCCTATGACTTGGACGACATCACCAACACGAACGTCAACGGAATCTCCGCAAGAATCACTTCGCTTTACGCCAAACTCGGAATTGAAGTGAAGTACAACGACCTCGGAGCAAGCAACTATTACATCGACGGGAAATGGATTCCTCGCAACCAGGCAGTCACCGAAGCCCTCAATCGCGCCGGCTATCACAACATCGACCCCAAACCCTTCCAGATTCCCTAATCAAACCGAATCCCTCCCAGCCTCGACAAACGTCGGGGCTTTTTTGTCGTCTCGAAAAATTTTTCGGAGTGTGTAACAAAATTTTCTAATCTGCGTATAAGGAACAGAAAGAAAAAATTAAGCAAACACAAAGGAGTTGAGAATGACAAAACAAATCGAACGGCAATAAAAAATCACCGGGCGCGAATCAAAAAAATTTTAAAACGAAAAGGAGAAATGAAAATTGAAAAACGAAATCAACATCCGTAAAGAAGAGATGATGAATTTGGAACAACTCGACAACGTAGCAGGCGGCAAAATTGGCAAGCCTTGGGTTCCTCCCGGCAGCCGCGACCTGATTAATAAAATCAAAGACTTCATTAAACGAATTTTTTAATCGAATATCAACCTTGCCATAATCAGTCAGAAAATCCCTTCGGCGAAAGTCGGAGGAATTTTTTTTACATGTCTTCAAGCTTGGGCGCAAGAGCCTCGCGGAAACCGTCGCCGATTAAATTAAAGCCGAGCATCAAAATTGCCAAGACAGTTATCGGCGGCAAAATTTGATACGGCAGAATTGTAATGTTGCCGAAGCCCGCCTCAATCAACGAGCCGATTGAACATTGCGGCAAAACAATTCCGACGCCGACGAAACTCAAGAAAGCCTCCGTGAAAATCGCGACGGGAATTGAAAACATAACTTGCGTGATTATCGGGCCGATTGTGTTCGGAAGAATTTGTTTAAAAATTATGTGGAAACTGCCCGCGCCGAGCGTCCGACTTGCCAAAACGTATTCGCGCTCTTTTAGTTTCAAACACTCCGCGCGTGCGATTTTGCTCATGCCAATCCACTCCGTGATGAGCAGCGACGCGATAACCAGCCCGATTCCTTTTGTCATAAAAATTGCCAGGATTGAAATGATGACGAGCGTCGGGATTGAGCCGGCGATTTCGATGAAGCGTTGCAAAACGTGGTCGACGAAGCCGCCGAAGTAGCCCGAAATTAATCCGTAGCTCGTGCCGATTAGCATGTCAATAAAAATCGCAACGAACGCGATAATCAACGAGACGCGCGCGCCGTGCCAAGTCCGCGTCCAGAGGTCGCGCCCCATGTCGTCGGTGCCAAAGAGAAAAGTTTTGTCCGCGAAAAAATTTTGCGCGTCGCCGTCGCCGAACTGCGGCTCCAAACTTTTTGCAACGAATTCTTTTCCGCTTGAATCCGTGACGGAAACAATTTGGTCGTAGCTGTAAGTGCTCACAATCGGCGCGAAGACCGCGAACAAAATTATCACGCTGACCAAAACCAAACCCGTGACGGCAAATTTATTTCGGAAGAAGTGAACGGCCACGCCTTTCCAATAGCCTTGCGAAGAAAAATTTTCGTCGACGGAAATATCTCGGTCGGTTATGAATTCAAAATCGTCTTTGTTCATGCTCAACCTTCTTTCGTCGTCAATCTGATTCGCGGATCGATTATCCCGTAGAGAATGTCGAGCACGAGCATTGCCCCGATATACAGCGCGGAAAAAACGATGCTCAACGCCAAAACGTAATTGTAGTCGACGCCCTGCCCGGCTATCGCGTCAACCATCAACTTGCCCACGCCGTTTATCCCGTAAATTTTTTCGATGACCATTGCGCCCGTCAACAAACTCACGACGAGCGGCGCGATAACCGTCACGATTGGAATCAGCGCATTTCTTAAAACGTGTCGTCGAATCAGTTCAAAGCCGTAAAGACCTTTTGCCTCCGCGAGCTTGACGTAATCGCTGTTCAAAACTTCGAGCATTTCGTTTCGAGTGAAGCGCGCGATTGTCGAAATTGCAAACAGGCTCAAAGACAGCGCGGGCATGACCGACGACGCGAAAAAATTTGACGGGTCGAAAAAGTACGGGAAGAACGGAATTTTGTACGCGAAAAAATATTGCAGGAAAATCATAAAGACGTAGGACGGAATGCACACGCCCAAAATCGAAACGAGCGTGCACAGGCCGTCCAAAAATTTTCCGCGATTGAGAGCCGCGACAATTCCAATCGCCAGCCCGACGGCCGTTCCGAACAAAATCGACAGCACGCCGATTTTAAACGAGTTAATCAGGCAGGCCGTCAAAATCGGTTTAATCGGTGCGCCGTTGTAAAGTGATGTGCCGTTGCCGAAGGAGCCGCTTGCCAACATGGACATGTAATTTGCGAACTGCTCCAAAATCGGTTTGTTCAAGCCGAGTTCTTCGCGCTTCTGCAAAATCATTTCCGCGCTCATTCTCTCGACGGGGAACGGGTCGCCCGGCATGATTCTAATCAAAACGAACAGCACGAAGGTAATTATAAACAGCGTCAGCAACGACATTAAAATTCTTTTTACGATGTACTTTTTCATTTGAGTTTTACGTTTTTGAAGACGCGAGAAATTCCCGCGACATGATATTCAATTCCCTCGACGTTCGGGGAAATTAAAACGGCATTTGCGCTCGTGTAAAGCGGGGCGATGACCGCGTTGTCCAACAAAATTTTTTCGGCGTCGTAGAGAGCAGACCAGCGCGCGTCGTAATCTTCGGCGAGGCTGCCCGTCGAACAATCGGAAATAATTTTGTCGTATTCGGCGTTGCTCCAGTGCTCGGCAATTTCACAGCCCGAAGTCGTCCACAGCGTCAAGAAAGTCATCGGGTCGTTGTAATCGGGAACCCAATCGACGAGAGCAATATCGTAGCTGTTCGACGTGACGTTGCTTAAGTATTCCGCCTTGGGCATGGGCTGCAAATTAATTTTCACGCCGGGCAAATTCTCTTCGACTTGTGACTTAATCGCTTGAACAATTTTTGTGGAGGAGTCGCCGTCGTTGGAGTAAATCAAATTCAAGTCAAAATTTTCTTTGCCGAGTTCGGCTTTGGCTTTGCTCAAAAATTCTTGCGCCTTTGAAACGTTGAAGCTCACGACGTCGGAGAATTGTTTTTGGTCTTCGGCGAAAAATTTTCCCGTCTTTGCATTCGGAGCAAAATCAATCGGCACAGCGGTATAAGTCGCCTTCGCGCCCGTCATCACGAAATTATTTACGAGCGATTCGCGGTCAATGGCATTTGAAATCGCCAGCCGCAAGTTGACATTCGAGAGCGCGCCCGCGTGATGATTCTTCGCGTCTTGGTTGAAGGAAAGATAATTGAGCAACCCCGACGAAAAAGTTTTCAAGTTCTTGGCAAGTTCGGCGTTCTCTTTGACGTGTTCGACTTGGTTGCCGCTTATGCCCACGACGTTAAGCGTGCCGTTTTTAAAAGAAGTCAGCGCGTTGTCGGAAGAGGAGACGACTTGATATTGGAAGCCGTCGATTGAAATTTTTTCTGCGTTCCAGTACGAATCATTTTTCTTCAGCTGAATGTTGGCCGCGCCGGGAACGTAACTTGCAAGCGCAAAGGCTCCGTTCGACAAAAAAGTTTCGGGGCTTGTGCCGTAGAGGCCTTCCTCCAACGAGTTGTAAAATTTTTCGTTAATCGGATAGAAAGTCGGGAACGCCATGAGCGACGGGAAGAACGAAACGGGCGCGTCAAGTTCCACGACAAAAGTTTTCGGGTCGGGCGCACTCACTCCCAAAGTTTTCGGGTCGCCGCCTTTTATAACCGCGTCGGCATTTTTCACGCAAGCAACCGTATCGCCCATGATGTAAGAATATTCCGCAGAGCTTTGGCAGTGTCTCCTCCACGCGAAAACAAAATCGTCCGCCGTGACGGGGTCGCCGTTCGACCATTTGGCGTCGCGCAGGTGGAACGTGTAAGTTTTTCCGTCCGACGAAACGTCGTAGCTTTCTGCCAGCGCGGGAATCGCTTTGCCTTCCGCGTCGAGTTGCATCAAGCCGTCGATGCAGTCCGCGATAAGTTCAAAGGAATTAACGTCGGTGGCCTGCGCGCTGTCGAGCGACACGACGTTTGAACCGAGCATGACGCTCAACTTTGAACTTGAATCGGAGCCGCCGCAGCCCGTGAAAATCATCGTCACGAGCAGCAACGCCGCCATAAAAATTTTTTTCATCGTTCAATCCCTTCCTCAATAAAAAAATGCTGATAATCTTTTTCGTCCGGTAAATCTCTGCCGCCCCATAAAAATCCGTGCGCCGCAAAAAGTTTGCAACACAAATCGTCTTCCGTTATCTTGTACGGAAAATTTTTCGCGCGGTCTTCAAAGGCGGCGGAGTTGTCGGGCGCGATAATTTTTTTCCCGTCGACGGTTTTTATGTACGGGTTGTAAAGCGGATTGATGTCGACCGCCAAGCCGTAGCCGTGCAGAGAAATTCTGTTCGTGAAGGAGACGTAACGGAAATTGAAGCACGAAGAATTGTTGTCGCGCATGGAAAGTTCGTCGTCGGCGTCGTATTCGTCAATCAGCCGAATTTTTTCTATCGGATAACTTGCCGCGAAAAGTTTTTGAAAAATTTCCGTAAGCGGCCGCGCAATTTTTACGTTGCAAATCAATTCGCCTTCCAAAGTTTCGCCGCTTAAATTTTTGTGCAGGACGTGAAGATACCTCAGCTCGTCCAAAGGCAGCGGGCAATTTTTTTTGTAAGACTTGCCGTCAATCCTCGCGAAAATTTTTTCGTCTATCTCTTGAGCGTAAAATGTTTTGTCCAAAAATTTTTCCCTCCTGAAAATTTTCTGATATAATAACAAAGCGCAAGAATCAATGTCAAGGAGCGAACGAAATGACGGACGAACTTTTGAGCAGAGAATTGGAGAGCATGATTGGCGACGACGGAATCAAAGTGCCGGGGCTCGGCGTCATCGTTTATAAAAACGGCGCGGAAATTTTTTCAAAGTT
Organism: uncultured Selenomonadales bacterium; assembly: GCA_946408105.1. Classification (GTDB taxonomy): domain Bacteria; phylum Bacillota; class Negativicutes; order Selenomonadales; family Selenomonadaceae; genus Quinella. Next base: position 27,533 of record CAMJQS010000006.1, read on the forward strand.
CCTCGGCCGACGCACGATTGAACCTTCAAAGCCCGTCACGCGTCACACGCGGTTCAGGGCGGCGTCCGTTTCAAAAATGTTCACGGTCTTTTCGATTATGCAGCTCGTCGAACGCGGCAAAATAAATCTCGACGACGACGCGGGAAATTATCTCGGCTTCGAATTGCGCAACCCGCTCTTCCCGCGAAAAAAAATTTCCGTCCGAATGTTGGCAAGTCACACGTCCTCTTTGCGCGACGGAAAAATTTACTCCACGCCGCCCGAAGTCAGCGTCAAAGAATTTTTTCAGCGCGGCGGAAAATTTTTTGAGGACGGCGCACACTTCGCCGACGAGCCGCCCGAAAAATTTTTCACCTACTGCAATTTGAATTACGGCTTGCTCGGCACGATTATCGAGAACGTCACGGGCGAACGCTTCGATATTTTTCAGCGCGAAAATATTTTGGCGCAGCTGGAAACGAAAGCCGATTACGTGCCCGGAAATTTTTCTGCCGCGGAATTTGAAATGCTCGGAACGATTTATCGCAAAAAAAATTTCGACGGCCTGTGGAACGAGTTCGGCGAATGGTTCCCGCAAATCGACGATTACAAAGTTCAGCCCGCGAAAAATTTTTTGTCTCTGCAAAATCCTTACGACGAAAATTTTCAACGCGCCTTCGACCTGAAAAATTATCGCGTCGGCACGAACGCCACGATTTTTTCTCCGCAGGGCGGCTTGAGGATTTCTTTTGAGGAACTTGCTCACGCTCTGGAAATGCTCATCGACGGCGGAACTTTTCGCGGCAAAAAAATTTTAAGCAAAAAATCTCTCGAAGAAATTTTTTCGCGGCAATGGATTTTCGACGGCACGAACGGCGACACTTGCGGCGGCGTCATGAAGTCTTACGGCCTCGGAATTCATTTCGTCCGCGGCAATTTAATCGGGCACGCGGGCGCGGCGTTTGGTTTGCTGTCGGGATTATTTTTGAATCGGCAAAGCAAAAGCGGCTTCGTCTACATGATGAACGGCCAGGCTTTGGAAGAGGACGTCGACCCGCGCAGCAGAGGCTCGGACGGCTTTTACATTTGGGAAGAAAAATTTTTGAACGCCCTTTGCAATTTTTTGGCAGTCGATTAAAAGTTCGGCAAAAAAATTCCGCAGCGCACGTTCGGTTTGTTGTCGGGATTTTTTTTGAATCGACAAAGCAGAGGCTCGGACGGCTTTTACATTTGGGAAGAAAAATTTTTGAATGCCCTCTGCAATTTTTTGGCAGTCGATTAAAAGTTCGACAAAAAAAATTCCGCAGCGCACGTTCGCGTTGCGGAAAAAATTTTTTATATCATTGAAATGTTAGAGGTCGGATTAAAGGTTGTACTCTTTGCGAATCTCGTCGATTTTAACGGGGCGATGCTCCTTGACGGATTTCGTCGCGGCCAAACCGATGAGCACGGGCTCTAAGCCGTCTTGCGCGGTGACGGGCGTCGGCGTGTCGTTGACAATCGCTTCGACAAATTCGTCGACTTCGGTCGCATAAGCCATCATGTAGCGTTCGAGGAAAAAGAACATGGGCTTTTCTGCAACGACGCCGTCTTTGTTGCTGTAGACCGCGTTGGAGTCGCTGTCGTTGGAAATGGCAACGCAGCCTTTGTCGCCGAAAACTTCTGCGCGCTGGTCGTAGCCGTAGCAGCAGGCGCGGCAGTTGTCGATGACGGCGGTTGCTCCGTTCGTGAGCTTGAGCGTGATGACGGCCGTGTCAACGTCGCCGGCTTTGCCAATCTCTTCGTCAACGGTGATTGATCCTTCGGCGTAAACTTCTTCGACTTCCGCGCCCGAAAGGTAGCGCACCATGTCGAAGTCGTGAATGGTCATGTCAAGGAAAATTCCGCCAGAAACTTTTACGTAACTAATCGGCGGCGGTTCGGGGTCGCGCGAAGAAATTTTTATAATCTGTTGCTTGCCGACTTTGCCCGCCTCGACGGCTTTGCGAATGGCGCGGAAGTTGTGGTCGAAACGACGATTGAAACCGACTTGATATTTCTTGCCGGTCTCTTTGACGACGGCGAGGACTTCTTTAATTTTTTCGACGTCATGATCAATCGGTTTTTCGCAGAAGACGTGCTTGCCGGCTTTGAGAGCTTCAATCGACAGCGGGGAATGCTGGTCGGTCGATGCGCAAATCAACACGGCTTCGATTTCGGGGTCGGCGAGAATTTCTTTGTAGTCTTTGGTCGTCTTCTCGACGCCGATAGACTTCGCCCAAGCCTCGGTCTTCTCGTTCATGAACGGGTCGGCGATTGTTTTGACCGTCGCGTTTTTGACGAACTTGGAAATGCTTTCGCCGTGCACGTGACCGATTCTGCCCGCGCCGATAATGCCAACTTTAATCATCAAAACTCCTCCTTATTTTTGACGAAGCTCCACGTAATCCAAAATGATTTTTACAATCGGTTCTGCTTCGGTGAAGTTCGTCGTGTTAATCATCAAGTCGTAATTCTGCGGGTCGCCCCACTTGCGCCCCGTGTAGTAGTTGTAATAGCTTCTGCGTTTGTTGTCCACGTCGAGCACGTCTTGGAACGAAAAATCTTTGTAGTATTTCTTCGCGCGTTCGCGGCGGCAATCGTCGTCGGCGTAGAGGAAGAAGGAAAAATGATTGGGCACGTCGCGCAAAATGTAATCGGCGCAACGACCGACGAAGACCGCGCCTTCGACGCCTTCGGCAAGCTCGCGGATGATTCTGGCCTGCTGAACGTACATTTGATTTTGACGGGGAACGCCCTGCCCCATGAGCGCGGAGAGCGACGCGACAAAATCGTTGGGCGTGTCGTAAGATTTTTCGACAACAGTTTGGACGTCCTCGAACGTGTCGAGACTTTCGGCGGCCGCCGCCACGATATTGCGGTTGTAGCATTTGACGCCCATAGCTTGAGCAAGAGCCTCGGCGATATACATTCCGCCGCTGCCGTATTGGCGCGTGATGGTGATAAACGTTCTTTCTTTCATGAGTAAACCTCCTTTTTTGAGAAAGTTTATATCATATCGCGATTAATTTCAACCAAAAGATTACAATTCGCCGCGCGCTTCACGCTCTGCCAAATCGTTCATGATCTGCGGATAAATCTTTTCAAGTTTCCAAGCCCAAAGAATCAGCAGGATAACAATCCAGACGAAAATCGGCCCGTACTCGTAAAGACTGATAATCATGTTAATCGCGCTTTCGGGCTGAACGGCGTCCGCCGAAGTCGACGAGACATAACCCGCCCACGCGAGCAAGTTTGTAAGGATAGCCGCCGTCAAGCCGGAGCCGACCTTCGTGCCGACCGAGCCGCCGGAGAAAATCAAACCTTCAATGCGCAGGTGGAATTTCCATTGCGCGTACTCGACGACGTCGCCGAGGAAGCCGAAAATAACCGAGTTCAACGGAGCGAAGCCCACGCCGCGGATAAAGCAGCTGAAGACGACCCAGTTATAATCAAGCGGATTCATCAAGTAAATCAAATGACCGACGAACGCGACCGTGATACCCATTAAACACATCTTGCGCTTGCCGAACTTTCTAAGCAAAATCGGGCTCAAAACAATTTGGCAGCCGACCATCGTCAAAGTTTCAAGCAGGAACAGGAAACTGAACAACGTGTCGTCGAAGAAAATGTATTTGCAATAATACGGGAGCATGGTGCCCGTGATGTAGAAGATAACGTTCTGCATCATCCAAATGGCCGCCGCCATCCAGAAATATTGGTTGAACGCAAGAGCTTTCAGAGCTTTGCCGATGGGCAGTTTATCTTCCTTCTTGCGAGCCTCGATAACAACTTTTTCCTCGCATTTGTAGAAGCAGAACAGCAACATCAGCAACGCCACGACTGCCCAAATGCCCATGACTTTAACCCAAGCCATTTGGTCATCGCCGAAAATTTTAATCAACGGAAGAGTCGCCGAGACCGCCAAAATTTTTCCGAACGGAGAAAGAGACATACGCACGATTGACAACATGTCGCGTTCTTGAGAGGAACGAGTCATCATCGCCGACAACGAGCCGTAAGGCAGGTTGAGCATGGTGTAAACGACCGTCGTGCACAAGTTGTAAGTCACGAAGATGTACGCGAACTGCATTGTGTCCGAAACGCCCTGCGGCACCGCGTAAATCAAGACGATTGAAATTGCGAACGGAATCGACGCCCACAAAATCCACGGGCGCGACTTGCCCCATTTTGAATTTGTCTTCTCAACGAAAAATCCCATGATGACATCGGAGACGCCGTCGAAGCAACGGGATAAGAGCATGACGAGACCGACCGTCGCGGGATTAATTCCGGCGTAGTCGGTGTAAAAGAACGTCAGAATGGACATCGCGCCCCAAACGACGTTTTGCGCGGTGTCGCCCAGGCCGTAAGCAACTCGTGTAAGCCACGGCACTTTGTCGCGCTCGTCTATTGCCATTGCTGCATTAGGTTCAGCCATTTTTAAACCTCCCCAATCCATATCGAAGGCTTGCCGTCAAAAAATTTTTCGACAAGCCCCCGCGATTAATTAACGATAAAATTTTTAGTACTCAATCTGCAGAGGCTTGCCCGTCTGATAAGCTTTGGTCGTGGCGAAAGCAATTTGCGTGGACTTCGTGCCGTCGTAGACCGTGACGTTCGGCTTGCGACCTTCGCGAACGCAGTTGATGAACTCTTGCATTTCGAGTTGATAAGCTTGCGCAAATCTTTCGGGGAAACCGCCGACGCATTCTTTAACCGCGCCGTGTGTGTCGTAAATCATGCAAAGATTTTTTTCGGGAACGGGGCTGATACGCAAAGTTCCTTCCGTGCCGACAATTTCCGTTTCGACGTGGTAGCCGTGAGGAGCCGTGCGCCCGACGTGAACGAATCCGATTGCGCCGCTCGCGCATTTGTACATTGCCACGCCCGTTTCGTCGTCGTTGGCTGCTTTGAATTCGGGGTGCTTGAACGTCGCGCCCGCCGCGTAAACTTCCACGGGGTCTTCGCCGAGGAACCAGCGCATCAAGTCGATGTCGTGAATCGCCATGTCGATAAAAATTCCGCCCGACGTCGGAGCGAATTTAATCGCGCCTTGAACGAGAGCTTCGGGGTCAATGCCGGTTGCCTTGACCATGTACGGTTTGCCGATGACGCCCGCTTGAATTTTTTCCATTGCGTAAGCGTAGGACGGGTCGAACCTGCGCATGAAGCCGAGGAAGAAAACTTTTTCGGGATGACGTTCGACGGCAGCCTCCGCCATTTTGCATTCGTCGACGGTCACGCCCAAAGGTTTTTCGCAGAAGACGTGCTTGCCCGCGTCGAGAGCTTTGGCGATTTGTGCGCAGTGCAGGCCGCTCGTCGTGACGATAGCCACCGCGTCGATATCCGCCTTCAACATTTCGTCGAAGTCGGTAAAAGTTTGCTCGACCTTGAGATTTTCTTTGGCGAACTCAAGTTCGGCAGGGACAATCGAACAGGCCGCGACGAGTTGTGCGCCTTCGACGCCCGACGATAAATTTTTTGCGTGAACTTTGCCGAGACGACCAAGCCCCGCAATTCCAACCTTAACCATAATGAAACCCTCCAACATTTTTTTTTAGCAAAAGGGAACGGAAAAAATTTTTCCATTCCCTGAAGCTTCTATTTTAGAATTCGACCCAAGCCGAATCGTTGTTCGCAGACTCGACGCACTTTTCAACCCACTTGACGCCCGCGACGCCCGCTTCAATGCCGGGATACCAAAAGTCAATCGGCTTGCCCGCCGCGCGAAGAGTTATCGCCTTTGCAAATTTCGTGTAGATGTTGCTCCACGCCTCGAAAAGACCTTCGGGGTGGCCGCCGCCGATTCTGTCGTCCGCGCGTCCGCTCTCGTAAAGATAACCTGCGCCGCGCTGAAGAACTGCGGGGGCTTGACCTTGAATTTGATAGGCAAGCTGATTCGGATGTTCGGCGTCCCAAGCGATTGAACCTTTTTCGCCGACGATGCGGAACGTGAAGCCGAAATCCGCGCCCGCGTTGACGCTGCTAGACCAAATGTAAGCGACGGCTCCGCTGTCGTATTCCATAATCGTCATTGCGTTATCTTCAAGCGCGCGCCCTTCGACGAAACTTTGACGCGAGCACATGAGCCGTTTGATTTTAAGTTCGGGCAAGATAACTTCACTCAAATAAAGCGGATGAGTTCCGACGTCGCCGATAACGAACGACGGCCCCGATTTTTTCGGGTCGACACGCCAGGCAGCCGCGCTCGATTTTTTCTCGACGGGTGCAGAATTGCCGCCGTGCGCGAATTGCATTTTGACGATACGAATTTTGCCGAGGTCGCCGTTGGCAACCATTTGCCGCGCTTGTTCAATCATTTGATGACCCGCGTAGCCGTAAGAGACGAACATAACTTTGCCGCTCTTCTCGACGAGTGCTTGAAGTTCTTCCGCCTCGGCAACCGTAAAGCACATGGGCTTTTCGCAATAAACGTGCAAGCCCGCTTCCAACGCAGCCTTGGCAATTTCAAAATGCGTGAAGTTAGGCGTGGCGATTGAAACCGCTTCCACTCCGTCGGGACGATTTTTTTCAGCCGCGATTAGTTCTTTATAGTCGGCGTAGCAGCGTTCGGGGTCGACGTGAAGATTTTTGCCGAAGTCTTTGCCGCGTTCGGGATTGATATCAAACGCGCCCGCGACCAGTTCAAAGTTTGCATCGCGAAGAGCCGCGCTCCTGTGAATGTAACCGATTTGCGAGCCGCGCCCGCCGCCAATCATCGCCCAACGAATCGGACGTTCGGAAATTTTTTCGCCGTTAATCATTTTAATTTCTCCTTTGATAAGAACAGAAGACAAAGTATTTTTGAGGCGCGCATGGACGTGCGCCTGCCCGCGCAATGAGCGTGACGCGAATTCAGCGGGCACGACGCGCAAAGAAAAAGTTTAACTAAACCGCAATGAAAAAGCAGATTTAAAATCTAAAAATTATTCAAAGCCCAAGCTCTTAAGATAGTCGACGCTGGCTTTCACGTCGCGAAGACTCGTCGCCACATTTCGCGGGTCGCGTTCCTGTTCAATCGTGATGTAGCCGTTGTAATTTATTTCTTCCGTCAAAAGTTTGTAAATCGCGGGATAGTCGAGCATGCCCGTGCCAATCGGACACATTGAACCTTTGCCGCAACCCTCAAAAAATCTTATGCGCTCGTTCAAAACTTCGTTGTAAATTTTTTCGTTGATGTCTTTGAAGTGAATGTAATCCAAACGGTCGGCGTATTTTCTCAACCACTCGACAGGATCCATTTGCGAATATCTTAAATGCCCCGTGTCCAAGCAGAGGCCGACGACTTCGGCGGGCAAGTCTTCCATAACTTTATCAATTTCATCAGCGAATTCGATGTAGCCGCCCGCGTGAGGATGAACGACCGCGCGAACGTTCCATTTTTTTGCACGCTCGGCGATGCCGCGAATGTGATTCATCATGCGCTGCCAATCTTCCTCGGAAAGGCGCGGAGCTTTGTCGGGGTGGCCGGCGGCGTAATCGCGCTCGTCGTGTCCCCAATCCATGACGGTTAAGTAAGGCGTCGGATACCTTTGACCTTCTTCGCGCTTGAGCGGCGGCAACTTTGTAATAATCGCGCAAATGTCGTCGACTTGCTTTAAAACCGGCTGATAATTTTCTTCGTCAAGCAAATCGTCAAAGATTGTGCCCGCGACGATTGAAATTCCGTTCTTGCCGAGTTCCGCGCTCACGACGTCGATGTCCAGCGGCAAGAAACCGTAGGGGCCGAGCTCGATTGCAGAAAACCCCGCTTGCCCCGCCTCTTCCAAAACTTTTTTCCACGGCGGCAAGTAAGGATTCTTCACGTCGTCGACGCCCCAGCAACACGGCGCGCCCGTAATGTGAATCGCCATTCGTCTCACTCCTTCAAAACTTTTGAGTACATTATAATTTTTTGCTGAGAACTTTCCTAAAAATTTTTGGCGCGTCGACCGATAACGCTTACAACATTTCAAAAAATTTTCCACGTCAACATATAAATTCTTGCCAAGTCGAACCAAACAATAAAAAACACGAGCGCAAATCGGAAAAAAAATAAAGCCTCGACAAAACGTCGGGGCTTTTTGTTTTTGCAAGCTCAATTCAAAATCGCGTCAATCTCTTTGAAAAGTTCGGCGACGAGTTCGGATTCGGGCACCTTGCGGACGATGACGCCCTTGCGAAAAATAATTCCTTCGCCGTCCGCGCCCGCAATGCCTACGTCCGCCGTGCGCGCTTCACCGGGACCGTTGACGACGCAGCCCATGACAGCGACCGTCAAATTTTTTTCCACGGAAGAAATTTTTTCCTCGACTTGCGCGGCGATTTTGGGCAAATCAATTTTCGTTCGGCCGCAAGTCGGGCAGGCAATCAAAGTCACTCCGCCGCCGCGAAGACCGAGCGATTTTAAAATTTCTTTGGCGACTTTGACTTCGACGAGCGGGTCACCCGTCAACGAAACGCGAATCGTATCGCCGATGCCTTCCGCCAACAGTGCGCCGATACCGACAGCCGATTTTATCACGCCGCTGTTGACCGTGCCCGCCTCCGTTATGCCCAAGTGCAGCGGATAATTTTTTTTCGCGCTCATCAATCGATAGGCCGCCAACGTCAACGGAACGTCGTGAGCTTTGAGCGAAATTTTTATGTCGAAGAAATTCTCCGCCTCCAAAATTTTCACGTGCTCCAAAGCCGACTCGACCAAAGCTTCGGGCGTCGCGCCTCCGTATTTTTGCAAAAGTTTTCTGCTTAACGAGCCGGCATTTACGCCGATACGAATCGGAATGTTCTTTGCTTGAGCAGCTTTGACGACTTCGCGGACGTGAGCCGCGCCGCCGATGTTGCCGGGATTCAATCGCAAAGCCGCCACGCCTTGAGCGATTGACTCAAGCGCGAGTTTGTAATCGAAGTGAATATCCGCGACAATCGGGACGTCGACCGCCGAAATAATTTTTCTCAAAGTTTTTGCCGCGTTCATGTCGGGGACGGCCACGCGCACGATGTCACAGCCCGCCGCCGAAAGTTTTTGAATTTGTTCGACGGTGGCCGCCGCGTCATGAGTTTTGGTGTTCGTCATCGATTGAATGCTAATCGGAGCACCGCCGCCGATTTTAATTTTGCCGACGCTTATTTGCCGAGTTAATTTTCTCTCGAACATTTTTTTCTCCTCAAAAAATTTTTTCAGCCGCTCTTCTCGCCTTGCTTGCCGATGTTAATCAAAATTCCAATCGCCGCCATGGTGATGATAAGAGACGTGCCGCCGTAGCTGATGAACGGCAAGGGAACTCCGACGACGGGAATCAAGCCGCCGACCATGAACAAGTTTGCAATCGCTTGACCGACGATTAAAATCATTATGCCCATGGAAAGAATTTGTCCGTACTCGTCTTTGGCTTTGTTGGCGATTCGGGCGGCGTAGACCGCGAAGGCCGAGAACAACAGGAAAACAAATATCGCGCCCAAAAATCCGTTCTCTTGACAGAAAA